>CAYOAF010000197.1:0-3612 GCA_964401855.1 uncultured Dehalococcoidia bacterium | reverse complement strand
GGCGCTGGCTACCTGGAGGGCGATGTCCGAAACCAGACCCGAGGTGTCCGTGGTGGAAGATGTAAGGGTTACCGAGCCTTTGAGTTCCATGCTGCCCCGGTTTCAGCCAAGCCGACCAGGATGGTCTCCTTGGCTTTGTCGTTGGAGAACAGGCCGGTGGACAGGGCGGCGAAGGCGAACACCGAAGAGACCACCACGAAGGCGGTCAGCACGATGGCCGTCTCCAGATCGGTGATCCCACGCTGGTCCCGCTGCAGCCGGTTTACCCAGCGGGCATACGCATATTTGGCTCTTGACATTGGTTCCCCTCCTTGACGAAGTGACGTGTTTCCCCCTCGGCCACAATCATCTGTATACATTGTGAGCGTGTACCGTGCTTTCGGGTATGGGGCGTCCACCTACACGTATAGGGAGTAACCGGCCCCGT
Organism: uncultured Dehalococcoidia bacterium; assembly: GCA_964401855.1. GTDB lineage: Bacteria > Chloroflexota > Dehalococcoidia > Lucifugimonadales > UBA3495 > CAJWBT01. The sequence continues at coordinate 3,185 of CAYOAF010000197.1, read as the reverse complement.
ACAGGTGGCAGCACTCCCGAAAGTGGCCGCGTAGTCTCACTTCAAAGCACGCGGAGGGCATAGAGCTAGGCACATCTTGGTCTAGAGTTTTCGCCGCCCTGGTTGACCTACCCAGTTGTCCGAGGGGGTTTGTTTGCTGTTGGATACTCTGCTACAATCGGGCCAGGATGGCAAAGGCTATTTACGGCCGCCGGCCTACGGTTTGCTACACCATCTGAAGGGTGGTCCTCGGATGACTTCACCGAGTTGATACCCAATAATCACCGATTGCCGTCGTAGCACGAGGGTTTTGCGTTGCGAATCAGGACCTTCTCCGGCCACCGCTTGCCGGCGCTGCTGGATTATGTTGATACGGGTTGCACGTGGGGCGAACGAGGCCGTGCCCTGGGCCGGCAGACCTTTCAACAGATGCTGGGCCAACCGGGGTTGTCCCCCACGGATAACTGCTTTCTCCTAGAGGACGGCGACCGGGTGCGTGGTTTCTGCCTGGTCGTTCCGGAAACTTCCATCGGCAGGGCCGTGCTGGAAGGGGGGGTGGCGCCCAAGCTGGTTGGCAGCGTTCACCAAGAGAAGTTGGTTCGTCGCGCCGTGGACCGGGCCCGCGAGCTTGGAGTCCAAGTGGTCCATTCGTGCCTGCCGAATCCCTCTCCCCAGGCCGGCCTCCTGCAGGCCGAAGGGTTCTCGCTAGTCCGCACCTACTGGGACCTGGTCTGGAGCGGGGAGACCCTGCCCGGCCCAGCGGTCCCCGACGGGTTCACGGTCCGTTCTTTTCAACCGGAGGACGCCGCTGCGCTGACCGTGGCTCAAAACGCTGCTTTTGATGGTAGCTGGGGTTTCTGTCCCAACACGGTGGAGCAGATAGAGTACCGGAGCTTGATGGTCAATATCCCCCCACAGGGCATTTTGTTCCTGCGCCATGGAGAAAAGATCGCCGGTTATTGCTGGACCTGCCTGACTCCCGTAGATGGCGCCATTCGAGGGGTGATAGGCATGATCGGGGTGGTGCCGGAGTACCGGGGCCGGGGTATCAGCCGCCACGTTTTGCTGGCGGGGATGGAATTCCTACGGTCACTGGAAGTGGGGACCATCGGCCTGCAGGTGGACCAGGACAATGCTCCAGCTATCCGGCTATACGACTCAGTTGGCTTCGAGAAAACGGGAGAGCGTCACTGGTTCGAATTGGGCGTCTCTCTGGTCGCCACTCCTAAGCGCTGAAACACCTCGGCTGCGAGGACCCCGCCGGAGATCACCACCTTCATCGCATCCTCCACGCTCATATCGGTGGGTGTCACTTCGGATGACGGGACGATGACCAGGAAGCCTGAAGATGGGATTGGGGTGGTGGGGATGTACACGGACAGAGTTTCCTCTCCGTTGATATCGAACATGCGAGAGGTCACCAGTCCGATGGCCCGAGTGCCCGGGCGGGGAAAGTCGATGAGCACGACGCTGCTGTAATGGCCCCCCTTGCCGCTGGAGAACATCTCAATCGCCCTGCGGGTAGTGCTGTAAATGCCCTTCACCACCGGGATGACCTCAAGGATCTGGTGGGCCAGGTAGATCACACGCTGGCCCAAAACGCGAGCAGTGATGAGCCCCGCCAGGTAGATGAGGATGATCATGGCCAGAAAACCGAGGCCCGGGACGTTGGGTCCGGGAAGCAAGTTCACCCACGGCTGGAGCACCGGGTTCAGGGTGTTGAAAAAGAACTTGAGGATCACCACGGTGAAGCCGATGGGCAGTATGACGAGGAATCCGGCCCCCAGGGTCCGTTCGATGTGAATAGTGAGCGTACGGAGCAGTCCCAACCGGCAGTGGGTGGCGTGTTGAGGGTTCTGTGGCTCGGGAATCAAACGGATTCCTCCGGGTACATTACCACGGCCTTGACGGCCGCGGAGGGTGGTGCGGCGGTGGCCCTGGCACCATCCAACCGTTTCGGCACCTGGCGATCCGTACCTTGCCGGGCAATTGGCGACGCCAAGTCCGGTTACTGGTTATGATCGCCTTCCCATAGGTTCTCGATCAATATTTCGTATTCCCCGCTGATTTGAGCGGCCACCTGTTGCCAGCCCATCCCTTCAGCCCGCCTCCGGGCAGCCAGGCCCATGCTGTGTTGAAGCCGGGCATTGGATATGATCATTTCCAGGGAGCTGGCGAAAGCCTCGGGACAGCGCCAAGATTTCAGATAGCCGGTATGTCCGTCCTGCACTATGGCGGAGAGGCCTCCCACCCGGGCCGCCACCACCGGCGTCCCGCAAGCCATGGACTCCAGGGCTGCCAGGCCGAAGCTCTCGTAGTAGGAGGGTACCACGCACACGTCGGCGGCGTTGTAATACAGGGGGAGTTCTTCCTGGTCGACCCGGCCCACGAAATCGATCACACTGTCTACTTGCAAGGTCTTGGCCAGGCTGCGCAGCCGGTCCACCTGTTGGTCTCCGTCGGCAGCGCCCCCAACCACCAGAACGCGCACCGGCCGGCATGTCTCCAGGTGGGCCGCGGTGTGCAGCAGCAGTTCCACTCCCTTTAGCGGTTCCAGCCGGCCAACGTAGAGGAACATGTTATCCCCATTGAGCCCCAACCTTTCCCGGGCCTGCCGTTGGTCCAACGGGCGGAACATGGACAGGTCGACACCGCAAGGGACCAGCGCGATACGCCTGGCATCCGCCCCATAGAGCCGGACAATGGAGTCGCGCTCGTTGGCGCTGAAGGCGACGATCCGGTCGGCGGAGCCTACCAACTCTCGCTCCACCTGGTGGCGTTTCGACGGCTCCATTTCGCCGGCCCGGGACTGCATCTTGATGAGTCCCATGGTGTGAAAAGTTACCACGTGGGGGATCATCTGCTGGCAGGCCAGGGCGCGGCCCACCCAGCCGGAGAGCCAATAATGGGAATGGACAACCTGGTAAGCCAGCCGGTTTTCTTGCTGGAACTGTTCCACTGCCGCCAGGAACGAGGGGAGGTAGACGTAGAGGTCTTTCAGGGGCGCTTCCGGATCGCCTCCGGGCAAGTGCACCACCCGCACGTTCGGCGAGATTCGTTGTATCTGCTCTGCCGCCGTTGAGTGGTTGCGGGTGAAGACGTCTACCTGCATCCCCAGGTCGCCCAGTGCCCGGGCCAACTGGCGCACGTATACGTTCATACCTCCTGATTTTCCCGCTCCAGGGGCTGCCAGAGGGCAGGCATGA
>CAYOAF010000196.1:0-5120 GCA_964401855.1 uncultured Dehalococcoidia bacterium | reverse complement strand
GCCGCCAGATACATGCCAACGATGGGGATGAGGGCCCAGTAATAGCTGTCGGTAGTATCGAACACCCAGCCGGCAAACACCGGCACGCCCATGGACATGAAGCTGTATACCGTGGTGATCCCGCCCCTGAGGGTGGCAAAGCTGCGGCGGCCGAAGAAGTCCCCCACCAGAGACCAGGCAAGGCCGCTGACCGCCTCGGGGATGGAGAAAAGCAGGGCGAAAAGGGGCAGTTGCCATAGTGCCCTCCCGGGGATCAGGAGAATTGCCAGACTGACTCCTCCCAGAGCCATGGTGATGCCGACCATTTTCTGTTTGGCCCACTTGTCGCCAATCCAGCCGAGCACGAGCCGGAGAGGGATGGTGACAAAAGCCACCAAGGCCACGACTAGGGCTCCGGTGGCCTCGGATTGTCCTTTCCACACCATCAGGGGCACCAGGTGCACGAATACCCCGGTGTGGGCCGAGATCCGAAGGCCCATGGCCAGCGCCAAGAGCCAGTAGGCTCGCGTCTTGATCGCCTCCCTGGCGGTGAAATCCACGGCGGTGTAGTGGCGGCCGAACCGCTGCGGCCGGGTGACCGGGACGCTTGTAACGGGGATAGCCGCCGGCTGGTCCCCGTCCGGCAGCAAGCCCATGCTTTCCGGGGTGTTGCGTATCAGAAATGACATAGGGGCCACCAAGGCCAGCAGGGCCAGGCCCGAGATCAGGGCGCCGGTCCTCCATCCCAGGGTCAGCACAATATAGGCTACAGCCGGCGTGATAACCGCGCCGCCTATGGACATGCCCATGGTTGATATGGACATGGCAAGGCCGCTACGGCGAATGAACCACTGGTTGACCGCGGCGAAGATACCGTGGTTGAAACCCACATTCACGCCCAGGGTCACGGCGGCAACGTACACAATCATGAACGTGGTGAAGTTGTGGGTGAGGGACAGCAGAATGAACCCAACGCCGGCCAAAGCGCCGCCGGCGGCGATCATCATCCGGGGACCCAGGCGGTCCACCAGATAGCCCGCCAGAGGCCCTTCGATCCCGCCTTCCATCCGGCCCAGTCCGTAGGCCAACGAGGTGGCGGCCCGGCTCAGGCCCAGGTCCTTGGTCACGGGCAGGAAGTAGATTGAGAAACCGGTCCAGTAGAGGCCTCCCGCCAGGACGTTGAGGGTGCTGCCCGCCGCCACAACCCACCAGCCGTAGAATATCTTCCCGCGTGCCCTGGCGCCGCCGGTGGGTGGCCCATCCCTCATGCAAACTCCATCCGTACTGGTGCCCGCAATCCAACGCCATTATAACGGTATTCGCCTCAGACCGCAGGTCGCCTGACCGGCCGGTCGATCGGGCTGCGTGCGCTTCCAATGGGCACGCAGCGGGCCTCCGGCGGACGGTTCAGTTCCGTCTAGCGCAGCTCCGACCGGAGTCTCATAGCGCTGAACGCCTGGAAGATGTCTGAGTGGGCAGGCGCATCGGCCTTTTGTCTGAGTAAATATCGGCAATCTTACCGAGTGGGACCGGAGACACCATGGAGTATATGGGATATGGAGTATATGGGATATAATGGCCCGGTGGCAGCACTGCTTGAAGCCAAGGGGCTAACGAAACACTACGGCAAGACCATCGCGTTGGAGTCTGTCGACTTCGAGGTCCACGATGGGATAACCGGCCTGCTGGGGCCCAACGGCGCCGGCAAGAGCACGGCGATCAAGCTGTTCCTTGGACTCCTCAAGCCGACCATCGGCTCTGCCGAGGTGATGGGAGAGAAGCCGTACGACTCGGTGGAAGTCCGGGTGCGTCTCGGCTACATGCCGGAACACGACTGTCTGCCGTCCGCCATCACTGCCGCCGAGTTTCTGACCCACATGGCGCAGGTTAGCGGCATTCCGCCGGTCTACGCCCGGACCCGCGCCGCCGACATCATGCGGCACGTGGGGCTCGAGGAGGAGCGCTATCGCTCCATCGGCGAGTATTCAACCGGAATGAAGCAGCGGGTCAAGCTGGCCCAGGCCCTCGCCCACGACCCTGCCATCGTGCTGCTGGACGAGCCCACAGCTGGCCTCGATCCGGGCGGCCGGGAGGATATGCTGCGGTTGATCCGGCGCACCGGGCGGGAGTTCGGCATCAGCATCGTTCTCTCGTCACACCTGATGGGGGATATCGAGAGCACCTGCGACCGGATTATCGTCCTCGAAGGCGGCCACGTGATGGAGGAAGGGGCCGTATCCGGCTTTACCCAAGAGACGGAGACTATCTACATCGATGTCGACGGCAATAGGGATGAACTGGTCGCGGCGTTGACAAGCCGGGGGGTTGTGGCCACGGTCGACGGGCCCTCGCTGGCCGTTGAGCTGAAGGGTGAAGCGCAGTACGACGACATCCGGGACGCGCTGGTGGAGGTTGATGCCCGGCTGCGCAGGATGGCGCCTCGCCGCCACCAGTTGACCGACATCTTCAGGAGCGCCTCGAAATGACCTGGTCCAGCGGAGAGCTGTTCGACCTGGGCTATCAGCACTATCAGGGGCCGCGGGAAGGACGGATGCGCGCCCGCAAGGCCGTGTTCGCAAACGGCTTCCGCACCACCCTTGGCCTGGGCCGGGGCTCCCTGGCCAAGGTTCTCCCCATCCTGCTCTTCGCCTCTGCCATGGCCCCGGCGGTGATCTATGCTCTCATCGCTTCCCAGGTCACAGAGCTGTCCGATTTTATCCCGGACCACTCCGACTATTACCAGACCGTATCGACAATCTTGATCCTTTTCTCCGCCATCATCGCACCCGAGCTGCTCTGCCCGGACCGGCGCAATGGCGTCATCAGCCTGTACCTGGTGCGGCCGTTGACGGCCACGGACTACGTTGCCGGGCGCTGGCTGGCGTTCTTCGCAATCACCCTCCTGCTGGTCTGCTCCGGGCAGGTAGTCCTTCTCGTCGGACTGACTCTCTCCGCGGCAGAGCCCCTGGACTACCTCCGCGACAACTGGCTGGATGTTCCCCGCTTCCTTGGGGCAGGCATCGTGGTAGCGGCCTTCATCACCACAATACCGCTGGCCGTGGCCTCGTTCACCAACCGTCGCGCTTATGCTGCCGCGTTTGTTATCGGGCTCTTCATCATCTCGGCGGCGGCCGCCGGCATCATGACCGGATGCGAGGAACACGGCGACAACCGCGAATCACGCCGGGACAGGGCCGCCGCCGAGCGGTGCGAGCCCCTGACGGGGGACGCCGCGAAGTGGTTTGGTTTGGTGAACATGTTCACGGTGCCCATGCACGTGAACGACATGATCTTCGGGGTCGAGAGCGAGGATCAGGACTCGAACCGGGTGGCGGACCTGCCCAACATCGTCCCAATCGGCTGGTACCTGTTGCTGACGGCAGGCCCGGGTTTTGCCCTCTGGTGGCGCTACTGGAGGACATCGGCATGACGGCCCTCGGGCCCTCCAGCGGTGGGGTAGCCACGGACGCCGTGATTGACGTGCGCGGCGTCTCAAAGTGGTTTGGCAGCGTCGTGGCGGTCAACGAGGTCTCGCTGCAGGTATATCCCGGCATAACGGGTCTGTTGGGGCCCAACGGCGCCGGCAAGACCACCCTGCTTCACCTTATCGCGGGGCTGGCGAAGTGTTCGGAAGGAGACGTGAAGCTGTTCGGCGAACCGGTGCGCGACAATTACCGGTTGTACCGGCGGATCGGCGTCATATCCGAGCACGAAGCGGTCTACGGTTTCTTCACCGGGAGACAGTTTGTGGAGTTCGCAGCCCGGCTGCATGGCCTGACTCCACTGAGACCGCCGGTGGACCGGGCCATCGCGCTGGTGGGGCTGACCGAGGCCCAGGGCCGCCCGCTGGGCGCCTACTCGCGGGGGATGCGGCAGCGGATGCGGCTGGCCGCCACACTGGTTCACGACCCCGAGGTCCTGATACTGGACGAGCCGCTCAACGGGACCGACCCCCGCCAGCGCATCGAGTTCCACAAAGCCATGCTCCGCCTTGCCAGCGAGGGAAGGACGATACTCATCTCCTCGCACATTCTCGAAGAGGCTGAGACGCTGGCCTCGCGCATCCTCTTGATGGTCGGCAGCAAGCTGGCGGCGGCGGGCGATCTCCGCGCCATCCGCGCCAAGCTGGACGAGCAGGCGTACAAGGTCCGGGTGGTGACCAGCACCCCGCGGGCCATGGCTGCGGCGTTGGTCCTGATGGACGAAGTGGACTCGGTCAGCATGGGCCTCGACGGTGACTTGGTGGTCCTGAGCCGCAACATGACCGCGCTCCAGAGGTCCATCCCGCGGCTCGCCCAGGAACAGGGCCTGCGGCTGCTGCGCGTCGAGCCCATGGATGACTCGCTGGAGAGCATTTTCAGCTACGTGGTGGAGCGCTAGATGGGCGCGGTGTTCTGGTTGTCATTGCGCCAGTCGACGGGCCGTTGGCGCCTCGCGCTGGTCTTTTTCCTGGCGGCGCTGCCGGTCGGCCTGGCCATACTGCTGTCGTTGTTCGCCGAGGAAGACGCGAGCTACGAAGAGGGCTTCATCAACATCTTGATCGACGGTATGACCGTCGGCGGTATCCTGCCCATCGTCACCATGGCGTTTTCAACGGCGGCTTTTGGCAACGAGCTGGAAGACCGCACCCTGAACTACCTGGTGCTGAAACCGGTACCCCGGTGGCAAATCGCTCTGCCGAAGCTTTTGGCTTCCGTGGCCATCAGTGGGCCGCTGTTGATCGTCAGTGGAGTCGTGGCGACGGTTGTGGGACTCGACGCAGACCCTCGGGCCGCGGTGGCCGTCGGTTTGGCCCTGTTCGCGGGTGTCGCAGCCTACGCCGCCATCTTCACCTGGGCCGGGCTCGTCACCACCCGGGCCCTCCCCTTCGCCCTCGTCTATGTATTCCTATGGGAAGGGCTGATCGGCTCGTTCATCTCCGGCGTCGGCTACCTCAGCGTCCGGGGCTACACCCTGGCCATCATGCACGGGATCGATGAGCCGGGCTTCGAGGTGTTGAGTTCAAGGGTGATCGAGTTCCCGGCGGCCCTGGCGGGTGCGGCCGGTGTAACCGTGTTGTTCTTCTGGCTGGCGGTACGCCGTCTGCGGCGGATGGACGTGCCCTAGGGCATCTTTTCTATAATGGGCGCTGCCAACACCGT
>CAYOAF010000195.1:0-7647 GCA_964401855.1 uncultured Dehalococcoidia bacterium | reverse complement strand
TTCCGAGGCCATCACCAGCTTGTCGTCCTTGGTAATGGTGTAGCGGAAGGGGCGGAAGCCGTTGCGGTCGAGCAGGGCACAGATGCTGCGTCCGTCGCTGGACACAATCATCGCCGGTCCGTCCCACGGCTCCATCAAGCAGGAGTGGTACTCGAAAAAGTCCTTCTTCTCCCGGATCATCGTCGCGTGCTGCTCCCACGCTTCAGGGATCAGCATGAGCATGGCGTGGTCCAGGTCCCGCCCGGTCATCAGCAATAGCTCCAGGGCGTTGTCGATGCTGGCAGTGTCGCTGGCTCCCGAGGTCATGATGGGCGGGATCTTGCGCATATCCTCGCCGAACAACGGTGACTCGAACTGGGCCTCCCGGGCGTGCATCCAGTTGAGGTTACCCCGCAGAGTGTTAATCTCGCCGTTGTGAGCCAGGTATCGGTAAGGGTGTGCAAGCTTCCAGTGTCCCAGGGTGTTGGTGCTGAACCGGGAGTGGACCAGGCCGAAGGCGCTGACCACCGTCTCGTCGGTCAGGTCCAGGTAAAATCCCGAGATCTGGTGGGCCAGTAGCAGGCCTTTGTAGACCAGGGTGTTGCAGGACATGCTGCAGATATAGAAGTAGTCGGCCTCTTCCTCAGTCAGGCCCCAGTCCTCCGCCCCGTGTTCGATCACCTTGCGGACCACGTAGAGCTTTCGCTCAAGGCGGTCCCGGCCGTCAGTCTGTGAGCCCCTGCCTATGAACACCTGCCAGATACTGGGGCAAACGCGGCGGGAATCCCGGCCCAGTTTGCTGGGGTCCACAGGCACGTCTCGCCAACCCAGTAGCTCCAGCCCCTCTTGCTCTATGACCCGGCTCACCAGCGCCCGGCACTTCTCCCGGCCTTCGGGCTGGGGAGGCAAGAACATCATGCCGACCCCGTAGGCGCCGTCGGCAGGCAGGTCAATGCCCAGCCGGGAACACTCTAACCGGAAGAACTGGTGGGGCATCTGGATCAGGATACCGGCCCCGTCGCCGGTGTTCGGGTCGCAGCCGGCGGCCCCCCGATGGCCCAGGTTGACCAACACCTGCAACGATTCCCCGATGATCCGGTGCGACTTCTCGCCGTTGATGTTGGCAACGACGCCTACGCCGCAGGCGTCGTGCTCTTGTTCCGGTGAATACAGCCCATGCCGGACCAGTTCAACTAGCGGGTTCATCAGATGCATCCTGGTTTATGGTTTCCTATCAACGGGTCTCGCATCTGGGCCCGCCAACAAATGACCGTGGCCGCCGGCTCACAAATCCGTGAAGCACCCCGCTCTGGAAGAATCTCAAGAATGTTTGTTGAATATATCACACTGGGAACAAACCCCAAAAGCCTCGCCTTCGTGGTTCTTCGGTTTTCCAACGTAAAATGCCGACTCGCGCCAGCCCAGGAAACCGCCTCCCGCTAAGCATACCTGTCAAGTTAGTAGGCCATTATACCCTGGTATCCGGCAATTGAGTAGCCCCTGGAAGCCGAACTCTTGCACCAAAGTGTGAAATCACTATTACGAATTGCGTGTTATATTGAAGCAAATCTACCGATTGCGCCACCGCAGCAATCCCGGCGCACCAAAGCCACACCGTCGCCCGGCCGCTTTTACCGGTTCGCCTGGCCCGGGACGGGTCTTTCTCCCTTGCTTCGCTAGCAGGGGATGCGCTCGGGTTCCAATTCGCCGGCGTAGGCGTCGAAGAAGCGGGAGATTCTGCTCCGGTCGACCCCCTGGACCGTGTCCAGGTTGCCTCAAGCGGCCAGGGCAACGGTCCCCTCAGGAATCTTATCGTAGGGCCGGGTCACGCCCCACACCGCAGCCAAGCCGAGACTGTCCATGACGCTGCGGAGCCGCTCCACGTCTTCGTCGGCGGCCAGGTTGTAGCTGACCACGAGTTTGCCGTGCTCCAGGTTGTGGACGATCAGCTCGTCGGGCAGTCCCTCTTCATGGAAGCCGCCGTCCGCCCAACCCGTCCAGTGGTCGCCGGAAGTGGGTGGCGTGGTGTTGTAGGCCACAGATCTTCCGTCAGGAACGTGATTCGCGGTGGGCATAACAACCATGCGAAATGCCCGTTCCACAACGGGCGTCACCGGAATTGCGGGTGCTGAAGATTCGACACTTGACACGCCGAGCAAACCACCCAACAGCCGGCTCAGTTCGGAAACGGCCACCTCCAAGCTGATCTCCACTTTGGTTCCGTCGGCATCAACACGCAGCTGATTGAGCAACTCAGTGGTCTGGGCGTCAGGACTAAACCCGGCCGCCAGCTTCAAGATGCCGGCCAGGAAGTCGCCGAACGCGGTTGCCGAGTCCGCGCTGTTGAAGTTCAGGACCGCCCGCAGCTTCAGGTTCTGCCCGTCCTGGTCCACGGCCAGCCCGGCCAGCACCAGGTCCTGAATGACGCCCAGCACCGCCGGCAGGCTTTCGACGCTTCCGCCCAAGAAGGGGACATCCCTTAAGGGCAACTGGTCTTCGAGCGCCCCGGCAGGGACCTCCACTACCAATCGAACCAGCCCGCCCCCAAGGTCGCTGAGAGCGTCCCGTACCTCCTGAGATGCCCGGTCTCGGTCCCCGTCCTGGACGTCGATTACCGCCCGGACCGCCTCCCTGGTGCCCACAACCAGGATGTCTCCTCCCAGCACAACCAGGGCTCTTTGGTCGTGATCCTCCGCGGCCGTGTGGACCAGTCGCCCTTTGTAGTCCGTGACGACCAGCGGCTGTTCTTCATTGTTTTGGAGTACGGCAATTATGGCGTCCTCATCGAACTTGCCCTGGATTATCACGCCGGCATACTTCTTGAGCCGGGACACGTCGCCAAAAAACGAGGCGTGAGATACCTCCTTGAAATCAATCCCCGTCTGCACCAACGCCTCGTCCAGGAACTGGTCAGTTGATTGAGGACCACCTTCATCCATGGGCAGGGCCTGGAATATCGAGTCCAGGTCCGCGTCGTTCAGAAACTCTTCGACCTGGATACTGCCGATCAGGTTAACGCCCTCCGGTACCAGCTTTTCAGGCTTGGCCTCCTTGCTGCCGCCACAGGCGAAAGCGGCCAGTCCTGCAAAGAGAACAAGTGTCGACAACATCAACGCCCGGTGCCTGAGCCGATAGTGCATTGTATTCTCCTCGATGAGTCTCACTTAGTTGACCATATCCAGACTGACGCCTATACTCGAAATACGGCACTGCATTCCAATGGCGAGGGTAAAGCAACGAATCCGGCAGACTTGGCGCAGCTGGTGGTGGAAGTAGCCTCGGACAAATTGGCTGAGGACATCGTGATGCTGGACCTGCGCCAGGTAGCTTCCTTCGCCGATTATTTCGTCATCATGTCAGCCGAGTCATCGCGCCAGATTGAGGCCCTGGAAGAAGACATCACCCAGGTCCTGAAAGAGGCGGAGGTGCGCCGCTTTCACCGGGAGGGCAAACCTTCTGCCGGGTGGGTGCTCTTGGACTTCAGCGACGTGATCATCCACATTTTCGGCCCGGTAGAGCGCGAGTACTACGACTTGGAGCGGCTCTGGTCCCGGGCATCTCAGGTGGTCAGAGTTCTTTGATCCACGGATCGGTGCACCGGCCGTAGTCAAGGATTTCCTCTGGACTGAAGAACAGGCTTATCTCCCGCACGGCCGACTCCTGGCTGTCGGAGCCGTGGACCAGGTTCCTGCCGATGTCCAGAGCCAGGTCGCCCCGAATGGTCCCCGTGGGCGAGCCCGCCGGACTGGTTTCGCCCATGGTCTTACGGACCACCTTAATCGCGTCCTCCGCCTGCCAGACCATGGCGACCACGGGTGACGAAGTAATGAACTCCACCAGGGTATGGAAAAAGGGCCGGTCCACGTGCTCCGCGTAGTGCTGCCGGGCCAGGGAATCGCTGACCTGCATCAGCTTCATCGCCGCCAGTTTCAAACCCCGTCTCTCCAGCCGGGAGATAATCTCGCCGACGAGGCCCCGCTGAACCCCGTCGGGCTTGACCAAAACCAATGTTCGCTCCATTTTCTGCACCTGTTTGCTCTATCTCGAAATCTGCCGCTATTTATTTCACCGCAGAGACGCTGAGAGCGCCGAGTCTTGTTTCTCTGTGTCCTCCGCGTCTCTGCGGTGAAATGACCGGATTACCTCTGTTGAGGGGTCCAATCCCGCCGCTTGGGGCCGCCGATACTGGGCATCCGAAGGTAGTTCGGTTGCAGCGTGGCCAGGTCGGAGATGTCACCCGCAGCCAGCCTTTCCCAACCCAGGGCGGCCAGCGCCCACGGCCGGGAAGCCGGCGCCGGGCGGGCCACCACGCCCAACGGTCCCAGCCGGTCCTTAACCGACTCGCACCAATTGAGGAGTCCCTCACCGCAGAACAACGTCGGCTCATCTATCGACTCCAACACCTCTTCAACAGGACAAATCAGGTCTTCCCGGGTGCGCCGTCCGTCGGGTCCAAAACGGGCCGTGGCTACCTCGCCCCGCCCAGCATCCACCATGGCGCACACCGGCAGGCCTGACGCGAGGTACGGATAAGCCTCCAGGTCTAGGGTTTCCACCCCAATCAGAGGCTTCCCGGCAGTTACGGCGAGCCCTTTGGCGACGCTCATCCCCACCCTCAGGGCGCTGAACCCGCCGGGTCCCAGGGCAACGGCGATGCCCTGCAGGTCGCTTGGGGCCAGTTCCTGACCCTGGAGGGTCTGGATCACCGCCGGCATCAACTCTCCTGTGTGGTTCACCGTGGAGTACCAGCACCGGGAGGCGACTACCCGGCCTGCATCGGCCAAGGCTACACCGGCGTACCGGGTGGACGTGTCGACAGCGAGAAGCATCTAGGGATTGACCTCCTCGTTCACAGGGAAAGCGCCGGCCAGACGCTGCAGCAACGCCGAGTACCGGGGAGACTCCGCCGAGAGTGTCAGGTCCCGGCAGTTGTCACCGGGCCCATAATCCAGGGAGATCCAACAGCAGCTAGGCGGGAACAGCTCCGAGGCTCGGTCGGCCCATTCGACGACGCAGACGCCTTCGCCGAATAGCTGCTCGTCAAAGCCCAGGTCCCAGGCTTCAGCCGGGCCACCGATACGATACAGGTCCAGATGGTACAGCAGCAAGCGGCCCCGGTGTCTCGCCGTCAGGACGAAGGTAGGACTGCGCACGTACCCCGGCACTTCGAGCCCTCGGGCGATCCCCTGGGTCAAACAGGTCTTGCCCGCGCCCAGGGTGCCAGTCAGCAAATAGGCGTCGCCCGGCTGGGCTTGGGCGCCGATGGCCTCGCCGATCGCCCGGGTCTCCTTGGGACTGCTGGATCGAATACGAAGGGAGTGGGTCATTGGCTACCCAAAGTGGTCCCAGCCACCACGGCCTGCCACGGTTTCCCTCCCGGCGGAATCGACAATGACCACCCGGCCCGGCTCGCCTGCCAGAACCTCCCCTACCACAGCGGCCTCGCCCGGCAGAAGGGGCATCACTTTTTCCATCCGCTCCGGGGTGGCGGTGAACAGCAATACATAGTCCTCTCCTCCGGCCAGCGCCAGGTCGAAATAGCTGTCCGGGAAAGCCTGCTTGAGCAGCGGGTGAACGGGGACTTGGTCTGTGTAGACGCGGGCCGAGAGACCGCTGGCCCGGCACAGCTTGGACAGGTCGTCGGCCAAGCCATCGCTCACGTCCATTGCCGCCAGGACACCGGCGCCGGCCAGGGCGCGGCCCTCGGCTACCGCCGGCTCGGGACGGAGATGAGACCGGCGCAAATGGCCGGCGGCCTCCGGCTGAGCCGCCAGCCCATCCAACATCAAGCGCAGACCGCCACCGGAGCCACCCAGAAGTCCGGTTACCCCAACCCGGTCCCCGGCACGAGCGGCGGAGCGCAACATGGGGCTGCCGGGGTGAACGCCGGTGAGGCTCACGGTGATGAAGACCACGGGCGAGCGCACCATGTCGCCGCCCACAACGGCAACGCCGTACTTGTTTCCGGCCTCCAGCATCCCGCCGTACAGCTCTTTCAGGTCTTCTACCTCAGTCTCTGAAGGCAGGCCCAGGGTGACCAGCGCGTACAGCGGCAGCCCGCCCATTGCGGCGATGTCGCTGATGTTGGAAACCAGAGACTTCCAGCCCAGGTCCCGCCAGGGTATGGTGATGCGGGTAAAGTGGACCCCTTCAACCACGGTGTCCGTGGTGAACAGCTCGGTGGCTTCACCGGTCTTCCAGGCAGCAGTGTCGTCTCCGGTGTCCACTAGCAGCCGGAAGGAAAACGGCGTGGCGTTGTCCGGCCCGCTCCGTCGGCGGACGATCATCTGGTTGAGCAGGTCAATGACGCCGAACTCGCCTAGTTCTCGAACTTGCATCTCCCAAAGATTATATCGTCAACGAAGCGCCGCACTCAAGGCAGCGGGCTGCACCTATTTGCCACGAGTCAACAGGCGGGCATGAACCGATCACCGCTTCCCGGCGGACCATGCAGCAATGCTGTTGACCCTCAGGGCCAATAAGTTTAATCTAACATCGAACTGATACATGGACATGGATTTCCTAGCTCCATCCATCTTAGAGCAGGTCCAGTCGAACTAGACATGCGAGGTAGCTCATGGGCACCCATCAACACGGTCGACACGGCCACGGAGGCGGCCACGGTCGTGCCCATCAACATGGCCACGGCTTCTACGACACCGCAAACCTTCAACGCTCCGACGCTTTCTACGGCGACGTGTACCGGCAGATTGTTGGTTGGCTCGAGGTCAAACCTGGTACGGTTGCGCTGGAGGCCGGGTCAGGGGCCAGAGGATTCACAGAACTGCTGGCCTAGGCTGTCGGCGAGGGAGGTAGCGTCTCCGCGCTTGACATGACATCCGGTCTGTTGCAAACAACCCGGGAAAGGCTGGAGGGCAGCCCTTTTAAGGGACGTGTTTCGTATCACGAAGGCGACATCCAAAAACTGCCCTTCGAAGACAGCCGGTTAGACTTGATATGGTTCAGTCGCACCGTCCATCACCTCCCAGAGCAACTCGCCGGAATGCGGGAGTTGCGAAGAGTGCTGAAGCCTGGAGGCCGCTTTGCTTTGCGTGAGGGCAGGCTGCGGCCGCGGTTTCTACCCAGCGACATGGGGATTGGGGAGCCCGGACTGGAGGATAGGCTGGAGGCGGCCTTTCAAGCATGGTTCCAAAGGTGCGTGCGCGACGTGGAGGGCGCCGTTCGGTACTTTTACGGTTGGACGCAGCTGCTGCGGGACTCTGGCCTGACCAACATGACGGTGAAAACCTTCGTATTGGAGGTACTCCCGCCGCTGACCGATTTCCAGGCGGGTTTCATGAAGGGTCTGCTTAGCCGATGGGTGGAAAGCGATGAGTGCCGGGCGTTCATCAGCGATGAGGATGCCAAAAGCATCGAGCAGCTAATTGAACCGGAAAGCCCACGCTACACCATCAACAGGCAGGACTTGCATTACATGGAGGGTGTGATGGTGTACGTGGGCAAGGGGTAGGAGTGCGCAGGACGATGCGTTTAATGGAACTATCTCCCTTCTCATGGGGTGACATTTTCACTGGCTTTTACAGGGTGTCATTATCTCTGAATTAGAGGTCAATTCAAAATCCCCCGGGGCCAGGTACGCCGTCCTTCGACAAGCTCAGGACGAACGGGAAAGAGGCCTTCCCGTTCGTCCTGAGCTTGTCGAACCAC
>CAYOAF010000194.1:0-7918 GCA_964401855.1 uncultured Dehalococcoidia bacterium | reverse complement strand
CACATTTTGAAACAGCTTCTTAGGAAGGGGTAATTTGCCAGAGTTCCTGATATTGGCCGCCATCGTCATTGCCGCCTTCATCGGATTTACCATGGCGGGCATGGCTGGGTTCGGTGGCGGCGTGGTCACGCTGCCCGTGCTGATCTGGGCCTTCGGGATGCGGGAGGCTGTTCCGCTATTGACCATAACCCAGATACTCGGCGGCGTTTCAAGGTCATGGCTCAACCGGGACGAGATATCCTGGCCGGTGGCCAAGCGGTTTTCCCTGGGCGCCTTGCCTCCGGCTGCGTTGGGCAGCCTGCTTTTCGTAACCACCCCCACCTCGATCCTGACCCGGATGCTGGGTGTCGCGTTGGTCTTGATTGTCCTGCTGCCCCATGTCCCGTGGGGTCCGAAAGCCAGAATGAAGCTGTGGGGGTTTGTCCCCCTTGGGGCGACCGCCGGATTCCTGTCCGCTGTTCTTGGGATCCCCGGGCCGTTTTACGCAACGTTCTATCTGGCCTACGGCCTCTCGCCCAGAGCGTACATAGGGACCTCATCGCTGGGAATGGTGCTGGTACAGGGGCCAAAGTTGGCTGTTTTCGGCGGCAACGGCCTGCTGGATGCCCATACGGTGTCCCTTGGACTCGCCGTCGGGGTTGTCGCATTCTTCGCGTCGTACGTGGGCCAACGGATCCTGCGGTGGATGCCGCAAAAGCTGTTCCCCGCCATTCTCAACGCCATGCTTGTTGCAGTCGGCGTGCTTTTCATTGTGCGAGGCTGAGAACACCCGGAGCACATCCAACCGGGCTTGCCACGCCCAATTCATCGTTCAGCGACGCTCCACGGGGGCAGGATGGCTCTGCACAGGCCGGTTGAAGCAGGGCGGCAAGCTAATTTACCGGGACCTTAGCCGTCTCAGGAATCCATTTGGTTTCGTAGATCACTACCCCTTCGCTCAGGAAAACCGGCTCCAGGAGCCCCTTTTCCGCCATTCGGGAAAACTTGCCAAGGCCCGTGGTGTTGTAGTAGATCCGCTCCAACTCGCCGACCACAATGTATTTGATGTCGTACTGCCGCAGCAAGGCTTCGGCCCGTCTCAGGCTGGCGGTCTCGTACATCTCACGAATATGGGCCGCCCGAACCCGGACCTCGCTTTGATAGTCCCAGCGCTGCTGTAGCTGGTGCCACGGCCAGCCCAACACCGTGGGCAGGCCGGTGTAATCGGCGATACGGGAACTCCAATGGTACTGCTCGTTATGGGCCTCCAGCACCACCGGGGAGCCGGCAACGTTGTCCTGCAGCCACCGGATGGCCTCCCGGTCGGACTTGAGCCCGAGGGACTGGTCCTTCTCCCAATGGACCGCCCGCTCCATGTAGGCGGTCCCGTCCAGGGTCATCGGCTCGGGATTGAACCGGTCGCCCACTCGGGCCCGCGTTCCCAGCACGGTGTAAACCAAGCTGGACCCGATGAGCAGGACCAGCGCTAACATCCAGGCGCCCTTCCACCAGTTCCAGCACCGGAACATCCCCTGAGACCCCAGGCTCCAGAGCATGTACGCCGACACGATGCTGAGCAGCACCCACACTTCCAGGTAGTACTTGAAGAAGGTGTTCATCCTGCCTATGTCGCCTTGCAGGCGTATCAGGTCGACCCCGATGCCGATAGCCAGGGCCATGCCCAGCAAAACCAGCGGCACGGAAGCGAAGGGACGGTCCCGGTCCTGAGACCTCAGGACTTCCAGGCCGGCCGTGCCAAGAAGCATCAGGAATACCAGGAGCAATACCGCCGTCCAGTATCCAGTCACCGCCAGCAGCACCGCGGCCAGCAGCACGAGGGTCAGGCCAGCTTTCGGAGCGGACAGTTGGAAGGCGCCGCCTCCGGACCCAGCGGCGGGTTCACCGGTGGCCGGCGGCCGGGCCCAGATGCCCAGAACTCCCTTCAAAACGAAACGGGCCTGGTAAATCAGGAAGGTGGCGATGATGAAGAGAAACAGGCCGTGGATGCCCAAGAACCGGTCGATGGAGGTTCGCCACTTGGATGCCTCGATCCCGGTGTTGAAGGCCTCGTAGGCTTGGTGGAACGGCAGAAAGGCCAGAATGCTCAGCGCCAACACGCCGGTGGTCAGGCTGACCAGCAGCGCGAGCCTTACGGAGACCGGCCCCGGCTTGAAGTAGACGGCAAGACCCAGAAGAGCCAGCGTGAGCAGCAGGTACGACGGGTAGTCCCAGCTATTTACGACCCACAGCGCCCCAAGGGCCAGGGACAGCGCGGCAGCCGCGGCCATGGTCCAGAGATACCCGTTGTTCCTGAGCCCCACCACCAAGTTCAACCCCAATCCAATGACCAGCAGGGTGAAAGGAATCACCATCAGGTGGGCGTGCAGGTCGGCGAACAGAAACGTGAAGAAGGGGAACTCGGTGATGTGCGAGGACATGTCGGGGGCCCCCGGTATCTTGTCCGGCACCCAAAAGAGCAGCGGCGAGGGGTCGAAATTCTCCTGGAAGGGCAGCATGCGGCTGCTGCGCCAGAAGTCGAAGGGGGGAAAGCTCCGGCCGTCCGCCAGTTTGTACCAGGCCCCCTGGACGACCTGGACCATGCCGTCGAGGTTGCCGATGACCGCGGTGAACAGTCCGGCCACCAACCCGGCGCCGGCCGGGGTCCACAGCCAGCGGCTTCTTTGAGACTCGCCACCGGTGGACTCGCCAGCGGCGGCCCTCTCCCCTTCGCCAATTGGACTCTGGGTCCGGCGCACGCCCTCGGCCAGGTTGTACACCAGGGAGTAGGCCCCGGTAACGGTCAGGGCGAAGAACAGGGGCACCGCAAGGTTGAAGGCCGTGGTGGGCAGGATTCCGGTAACCCGGATCAGGCCGGCCAGCACGAAGTAGCCCCAGTAGTAGTAGTTCAGATACCCTCCGGCGAACCAGGGGTCGAAGGGGGGCAGCGACGTGGAACGGATTACCGCATTCAGGTACGCCATCTCCATCGGCTTCTCGCCGCCCCGCCACGGGTGCCACAGGTCGGGGTTGGCGGCGCGGAGGGCCGCAAAGGCCAGGAAGGCGGAGATGAACAACACCTCTCCCAGGAGGAGCAGCCGCCAGTGCTGGATCAAAAATTGCTTGATTTCTCTCCACCGGGTCAACAACACCAGCGACGACAGCGAGCCCATTGCCAGGAACCCGATCAGGAGCGCGGTGCGGGAGAAGTCAATCCACCCCAGGCTCACCAGCAGCCAGGCGGCGTAGCTGACCCCCAGCAATCCCAGCATCCTGGCCAGGACGATACCCCGGTCGGGCAGGGGCCGGAAGATCAACATGGTCAGGGGCAGCGTCACCAGGTAGGCCATCTCCACCACCAGGAGCCAGGCCAGGACGGGCAGGCGGTTGGTCCAGCTATCCCGGTGCACGATTTTCGACCAGGTGCCGCCACTTTGCTGAACCGCCTTTTCCTCCGCCGGCAACATAAGCCCCACGGCTGGGGAGGGCGGCTCCCAAGACGGCCCGCCCAACAACCGGACGCGTATCTCCTCTTCAGACAGGCGCTCATTGTTGTGAAACACCAGCACCTGGGGGTGATCGTATCCGACAACGTTGTCGTCGGCGTAGCCCAGGTCCAAGGTGACTGGCGCCGATTGGCCGGACACCAGCGGCTCCGGCCGGGGCAGTCCGGCCCGCCCAAAGGGGTCATCGCGAAAGGCCACGCCCGCCAGTTCCGGATAGGAGGCAAAAATCCTCTCCAGGCGGTAGCCGAGCCCGCCGGCAAACAGTTGCCGGTAGTAGCCGCCGCTCAAGGGGAACCGCTCCGGCGCCTGGGCCACGCTGCCATAGGGCCGGCCGCTGTAGAACACCAGGTACTCGGAGGAGGCCAGGTGCTCCGCCAGGGTGCTCATTTTCTGCTCGGTATCCGGGTCGTACACCGGGAACTGCCAGACCCGGTACCGGTACAGGTCGGGGATGAATTCATCCCAGTGGTTGTCGCTGACGATGGGAGTCCTCGACGCGACGTTGTCCTTGAACCAAAGGGATGCCGTCACCGCCGGATGGTCCCTGGAGTACACCTTTTCGAAGGCCAGGGCGTAGAAGGCGGTGGCGCCCACCACCAGGACCGCCAGGCCCACCGGGAGCCAGGCCAAACCCGGAAAGCCCCGGAGGCGACGAACCAATGAGTTGATCTTCTCTATGACTCTGTGTCTCTGTGGCAATTCCGGGGGGCGAGCCGCCGGCCTCAACGCCTCCGCCAGCCAGAGGAGCATCCGGGCCCCCATCAGAATCATGAACGGCATCAACGGGAAAACGTAGCGGAGGAACCGGACCTCAAAGCTCTCCAGGAACAACAGGCTGGGGACCACCCAGGCCAGCAGAAGCAGGTCGGCCCGCCGGGTCGGCCGCCGCCTCAGGGCCAGGACGGCCGTGAAGGGGATGGCAATCCAAGCCACGACACCCAGGGGCAAGCCCAAACCCCAGACGGCGCTCTGCTGAACCTGGTAAAGAAACGGCGGAGTACCGATGTACTGGATGGTAAAGGGCCACAGACCGGCGTGGCGGGCCATGTTGGCCTGGGCCAATAGGTCGCCGACGAATTCGCCGGCATCCAGAAGGGCGTACGGGGCGGAGAGGAAGAACACGGCCGCGGCCACCGCTCCGGCCACCACGGCGTGGCCTGCCGTCCGCTGCACCACTTCGCCGTTGATGTCCGGCCACCGGCCATTCACCGAGTCCAGGACCCGGTACCAGTAGGCCAAACTCAGGGGCAGCAACAGCGGCAGGATGCTGACCTTGGGCGCCAGGGCCAGCCCAACCATCAGACCCAGCAACACCGAGTCCCGCAGCCGTCTCCGTTCCACCATCCGGAGCATCGCCCAGAAGCTGCCCAGGGTGAACAGGACGGAAAAGGTCTCGGGCCGGTAGAAGTGGCTGTTCTGGATGTGGATGACCGCCAGGGCCGTCAGCGCGGAGGCCAACAGGCCAACCCTTTGGCCAAACATACGCCTGCCGAGGACGAATACCAAGAAAATGGTCCCCACGTCGGCCAGGGCGGACAGGGGCCGACCCACGAAGCGCATCTCCAGGGCGTTGATGTCGGTGAACAGCTCCACCACGTAGCGGAATAACACCATGACGTAGATCAGGATGCTACCGAGAGGGAACCAGTGGGGGTTCAGCGGGCTACGCTCGGCGTCCAACAGCGTGCCAAGGCCGGAGAGCCCGGGCTCGGCTTCCGGTTGGTCTCGAACATAGCCGCAGTTCTGGTATCCCGGCGCCTCGGTGAGCAGCTCGTACATGCAGCCGGAGCGCATGTAGATGTCCCGCTCGTCAGGGTGAAAGCCGTAGCCGGAGTCCCAGTCGGTCCCGTAGAGGCGGAGCCCCATGCCCACTACGAGGATAAGGACCAGGATCCAGAAGGGCCATGATAGACGGCCGTTAAGTGTCAGCCGGTGCATCCGCAGTCAGCGCCCGGCCGTCAGCACCCAGCCGCCAGCTCCCCGAGGAGTTCCCGCAGCCACCGGTGAAGGCCGGCTGCTAAGCGATTGCTCGTGGTAGACATAGGAGGAGAGGGGTGTTTCGACCGGCCTAAAGCGAAGGGTCTTGGGTGGTGGGCCCAGGCCGCCATGGAGGGACTCCGCATCAGATTCCTTTGTCGCTTATCAGGGCGCACAGATCGGCGGTCCGGCAGGAGTACCCCCACTCGTTGTCGTACCAGCCCATCACCTTCACCATGCGCTTTTCCATGACGATGGTGGAAAGGGCGTCGAAAATGCAGCTATGAGGGTTGCCCCGGAAGTCGGAGCTAACCAACGGCTCGTCCGTGTATTCAAGAATGCCCTTTAGCCGGCCGTTCGCGGCCTCCCGGAAAGACTGATTGACCTCTTCAGCGGTCACATCCTTCGACAGGTTCGCCGTGAAGTCAGTAACGGAGCCGGTGGCCGTGGGCACCCGGAAAGCCATGCCGTGAAGCTTGCCGTCCAGCTCGGGCAACACCACTCCCACGGCCCGGGCCGCCCCGGTGCTGGTGGGAATGATGTTCTGGGCGGCGGCGCGGGCCCGGCGCAAGTCCGAATGGCGCTGGTCCAGAATCAGCTGGTCGTTGGTGTAGGCATGAATGGTGGACATGAGGCCGTGTTCCAAGCCAAAGGCCTCATGCAGCACTTTGACCATGGGAGCGAAGCAGTTGGTGGTGCAAGAGGCATTGGAGATTATCGTGTGGTTGGCGGCGTCGTAGAGATGGTCGTTGACCCCCAGGACCACCATCAGGTCGACACCGCTGGCCGGCGCGGAGATCACCACCTTCTTGGCGCCGCCTTTCAGGTGCCCCGAGGCCTTCTCCGCATCGGTGAAAATCCCGGTTGACTCGATCACCACGTCAACCTTCACCTCCGACCACGGAATCTTGGCAGGGTCACGCTCAGAGAAGACGCGGATGCTATTACCGTCCACAACCAAGTCTCTGTCGCGGGCTTCCACCTGGCCGGCATACGTTCCATAGGTCGTGTCGTACTTGAAAAGGTGGGCGTTGGTCTTGGCGTCGGTCAGGTCATTTACCGCCACTACTTGCAGCTTGTCCGGGTGCAAGGACTTAATCGTCCGCAGCACCAGGCGGCCGATTCTGCCGAAACCGTTGATGCCGATTCGCGTTGCCATGCTCTACCTCCGCATCCTCGATATGGTTCACCTCCCAGCTACCCCACACCGGTCTACGTGCCGGGCTGCGCTCAGGCCCGTATATGATAACCCCCCTGCCGGGCAAAGGAAAGGTTCACGGTAGATAGCGGTCCAATGGGGTCGGCGATGAAACCTCACTCGCATAGACTCAGCGTAGAGGATTGGGGGGCCGGGTCCTGACCGAAGGACGGTCGGGTTGAAAGGAAATCATCAGACCACGCCGGGATACTGGAAAGCGCCGCGCCCGGCGTAGCGGGCCCGGTCCCCCAACTCGGACTCGATGCGCAGCAGCCGGTTGTACTTGGCCACCCGCTCGGAGCGGGCCGGCGATCCGGTTTTGATCTGCCGGACATCCCAGGCCACCGCCAGGTCGGCGATGGTCGTGTCCTCGGTCTCTCCCGATCGGTGGCTTATGACGGTGCCCCAGCCTGCCTCCCTGGCCAGCTTGAAGGCGCCCAGGGTTTCGGTCAGGGTCCCAATCTGGTTCAGCTTGAGCAAGACCGCGTTGGCGGACTTGCCGTCAATCCCTCGTTGAATACGCTGAATGTTGGTGGCCAACAGGTCATCACCGACCAACTGGACCGAACCCCCGATCCGGCGGCACAACTCCCCCCAACCGTCCCAATCGTCCTCGCCCAGCCCGTCCTCGATGCTGATGATTGGATACTCTCCAACCCAACGGGCGTACAGGTCCACCAATTCCAGGGAAGTCAGCGCGGTTCCGTCCCGTTTCAGCACGTACTTCCCCGTGTCTTCTTGAAACAGCTCGGCGGCCGCCACGTCGAGGGCCACGTAGACGTCCTGACCCGGCAAGTACCCGGCTCCCTCGATGGCCCGCAGCACGATCTCGATGGCGTCCCGGTTGGAGGGAAGAGTAGGGGCAAAGCCCCCCTCGTCGCCCACGTTCAGGTTGTGGCCGCCGGAGCGAAGCAGCTCCCGCAACTCGTGGTAAATCTCCGATCCGGCCCGCAGCGCCTCGGAGAAATTGGCGGCGCCCACCGGCGCCACCATGAACTCCTGAATGTCGGAGGAATTGGAGGCGTGCTGCCCGCCGTTCAAGATGTTGAACATCGGCACCGGCAGGCTGACCTCTCCACCCTCGGACAAATGGCTCCAAAGCGAGGCGCCGTGTCCGGCGCTCCGCAAAGATGCCGCCGCCTTGGCAGCTGCCATGGACACCGCCAGGATGGCGTTGGTGCCCAACTTGCTCTTGTCCGGGGTGCCGTCCATCTCAATCAGGCTTTCGTCAATGGCGGCCTGGTCCAACGGGGAGCGGCCG
>CAYOAF010000193.1:0-10272 GCA_964401855.1 uncultured Dehalococcoidia bacterium | reverse complement strand
TCCATCCAAAACTCGCCCCGGGGCCCCCCCCCCCCCGGGGCGACTCTCGGTGGGGGTGTGGGCCCCCGCGTGGGGCGCCCCCCCACACGCCTCTCTTCCTCTCTCTTCCGCAGGGACCCTGATGAAATATGCCAACCCATTTTCGCGGGCCGTGGCGCTGGCTGAGATTCTTCGCGGAGTCTACCCTGAGCCTAGCCGAAGGGCCCGAAATGACAGTTATCAGTATCAAGTTGACTGAGTACCGGCATCTTTGCTCTAACCCAGCGGCCTACACGTCGCGGAGGATGTTGCGCGCGACCACGGACCGGTGGATCTCGCTCGGCCCGTCGGAAATGCGCAAGCCTCTTATGCAGCGGTAGTGGACCTCAATGGGCAGGTCGGTGCTGTAGCCGGCGGCGCCGTGTATTT
Organism: uncultured Dehalococcoidia bacterium; assembly: GCA_964401855.1. Lineage (GTDB taxonomy): Bacteria > Chloroflexota > Dehalococcoidia > Lucifugimonadales > UBA3495 > CAJWBT01. The sequence goes on along the minus strand of CAYOAF010000193.1, from coordinate 9,864 downwards.
GCAGCGCCCGGTCGATGACCTTGGTGCCCGTCTCTGTGGCGAAAACCTTCACGATGGCGGCGTCGTGGCGCGCGTCCATGCCCTGCTCTGCCTTCCAGGCTGCCTGGAAGATCAGGGCCCGCATGGCTTGTAGGCCTATTTCCGATTCGGCCAGCATGAACTGGATTGCCTGGCGGTCTGCCAGGGGCTGTCCAAAGGTGGAGCGGGTCTTGACGTACCGGAGGGCCATGTCCTGGCAGCGCCCGGCCAAACCAAAACTCTGGGCGCCGTACAGATAGCGGTGCGTGGTCCAACGGGCCTGGGACACGCTCCAGGCCACTCCTTCCGGTGTGGTCCGTTGACCGTCGGGGACGAAGCAGTCCTGGAAGAGCCATTCACCGAAAACCGTGTGGCCCATCGCTGGAATCGTGCGGACGAGGGTGCATCCTGGGGCATCCCGGTCCACCACGAACAGGGTATGGCCTTCCCGCCGCTGGGTCCCCTTCATGCGGGCCAGCACCGCAATGTAATCCGCGTCCGGGGCGTTGCCGGACCAAATCTTGTGGCCGTTGAGCAGGTATCCGCCCTCCACCTTCTGAGCGTTGGTGATTATGCCGGCCACATCGGCCCCGGCGCCCGGCTCGCTAAAGGCGGTGCAGGGACGCTTTTCCCCGCGAATCGTGGGATACAGGTACTTGTCCCGGATGACGTCCGAGTCGTAGTAAAGGAACTCGTTCACCTTCGGGCCCGTTATGGCGCGGGCCAGGACGCTGCGCCAGGTCTCTTCCGTGAGGACGGCCATGCCGACCTTGTCGAGACCCGCGCCTCCATCCTCCACCGCCACGGCCGGCTGCCAAAATCCGGCGGCCTTCACCTTCTCCTCCATGGAATGCAGGGCCTCGTCGGGAAGCTTGAATTGACCCTTGTATTTCTGCTCCAGGGGAATGACCTCTCGCTCCACGAACTGGCGCAAGGTCCGTCCCAGCATTGTGTGGGCTTCCGAAAGTGCAAAATCCATCAGGCACCTCCACAACAGGCGTAAGATAGTTGTCTCCCGCCCCATCGTCAAGGTCTTGCCGCAAAAGAATCCCGGATATGTCACCCTGAGAGTTTGTGAAAAAATTTGATTCTCGGCCCGGGCCGGGCCGAGAATCAAATACAAAATCAGTCGACTAGGTGGCTCCGAGCCCGATAAATTCACAAGCTCTGAGTGAAGCGAGGAGCCTGAGGTAGTGGGTCCAGGCTCGCCGCCGGCGTCCGCTACTCCGGCGAAACCCGCTGCTTGGCCCCGAGCACCAGCACACTGCAGGCCAGGCTCACGGCGGCGAACACCAGGAAGATAAAGAAATAGCTCTGCTGGAGGTCGAAGATGATACCGGCCAGCAGCGGCCCGGTGGACTGGCCGAGCAAAACCCCGATCTCGCCCACTCCCCTGATTTTGCCCAGCTGCGCTCTTCCGAAAAAGTCGGCATACATCAACGAAGGGACCACGTTGGACCCGCCGCTGACCAGCCCGATCAACACCGCGGCCACGAACGCCTCACTGTTGGAGTTCACCGACAACAGGTAGATCATGCCCACGCTCTGAATAACCATGATCATCGTATAGACGAACCGGGCTTCTACCTTTTCCAGCACCCAACCCCATCCCACGCTGGCGGCGGCAGCGGCGACCCAACTCACGCTTATGGCCGAGGCAGCCATGCCCAAGGAGAGCCCCTGGTCCCGGTAGTAGGCGCCGATGTGGACGTTCACCCCTGCATTCACAAAGTAGACGGCGAACCCCATTACGAAGAGAATCCAAAAAGAGACGGTTCCCATGGCGGCTTTCAGCGTCGAAGAACGGTCCTCGGGCCATGAAGTGCTCGCAGGTACGCAGGAAGCCCTATCCTTTGGTTCATTGTCCGGACTCAGCCACATGTCCTCCGGGCGCTCGATGATCAAGAACAGGGTGGGCGCCAGGGAAACCGCCAGGACTATTGCCCCCAGGCTGAACCACGCCACCTTCAGGCCGTAGTGGTCGATCAGGAACGCCGATGCCATGGTGAACACCAGTCCGCCGATGGCCCCTCCCACGAAGACCACCCCGATGGCCCTGCCCCGTTTTCTGATGAACCAACGGGAGATCACGGTGGTGGCGCCGATGGGCGCCGAGGTATGGAACACAATGCGGGCGGCGCCATAGGCCAGATAAAAGGTCAGCGGAACGGTCGCCCAGGCCAGGGAGGATATGGAGACACCCAGGACCATGATGCTTATCACCAGCACCGGGCGGGCTCCAAACCGGTCGATGGCCCAGCCGACTACGGGCGACATCACCAGCGCCGCTAGGGCCCCGGCGCTGACCGCACCGGATATTATAGTCCGGTTCCATCCCAGGCTCTGGGACAGGGGGTAGATAAAGACCGTCAGTGTGGTTATGGCGGGGGCCATTCTGGCGAAGACGGCGGTGCCGGCCGCAGCAGCAACCACCCACCCGTAGAAAAAGGGGAGTCTATCCTTCAGCCGGTACGCAAGACGCATTCATTCAACCTTAGACGCAGACCTCCCACAGTTTACCAGTATTCTGCCCGGTGACCGCATGGCCGCCAGTCAAGTGTCTCGTAGATGGGTTGATAATCGGTCCGTCCTTCCGGCGCAAACCGGAAGGACGATCGTGGGGAGGGAATGCCGCGCCACTTCGGCGATGAAAGGCTATTACAAGACCGATCAAGTTAAGCAAGACCCCCCTGACCGCCCAGAGACACGCTCCCCTCCATGGCGAGCACAACGGGGAGGTGCTTCGGGAGCTGGGCTACAATGGGGAGGAGACCGACGAACTTTCCCGGGTGGGCATAGTTCAGGGTTGATCGGCCACCACCGGCTCTCGGCCGCAAGGCCCCCTCGGCAGCAGGTTCCGGGTGCTCTTTGAAGCTGGTGATGGTGTACGGCGCACCGGGGATGACTACCCGTCCCTCCGGGAGCCTCACATCTCGCCGGAGCTTCTCATTTCGAAGGACGCCGGCATCATGGGCCTGGCTGCCGGTACTCAGTCCAGGTTGAAGTGACTGATGTCATTCTGCCAAAACCAAGTTGACTGACCTCTAGTCCGACCCGGCCTTTTCGTTCAGATTGAGTCGCACGTTCAATAATCCCAGCGAGCCGTTGAGGGCCACGAGAATCTGGGATCCGCCAAAGGTGCTGAACTTGAGGCCTAGCGATTCGACGATCACCGGCGGACTGATGTCGCATGGATAACCAACGCCCGACAGCTGTGTTGCGGCGTTGCCCGTGATCATGTTGGCGATCTCACCCAATGCTAAGAGACCCAACTCATCCTGGTAGATGTCGACCTCTTCACCGATCATTCTGCTGACTACGGCGAGCACTGTCTCATCGCTGAATCCGTAAAGGACGTTGCCTTCGAGCCAGCCGCTGACCCCAACGATCGAGGTCAAGTCGTCGGTGGTGAACTGGTTTGAGACTACCGTCGCGCCCGTCAATTCAAGAGATTCCCCCAGTTCCTTCTCCCAAATGCTTTTGGCGGGAGATAGAAACGAGTTCACATACACTTCGTTCATTTTTAGGTTTCCTCGACAGAAATATAAGTTGCCTGTATCCGCAGAAACACAGTGGCGAGGGTGGGCTGCTTGCAGAACAGGTGCCCCGGAGACGAGGGTACCGGCGGTAAAGCCCGGTTTCCCTCTGCAAGCAATGCCACGCCTCAACGCAGCGAGGCAGTTCATGAAGCTGCCTTACCCTACTTTATCGAAATGATTGTTAAGTTCAACCCCGCCGGAATCCGGTGGAACGCGGGCCATGCCGGGGGCGTGAAGGGGAAATCCACGGGTGGGCGCCTTGACCAAATTCCTTCGACGCGCCAACGTCCAGCCCCTCGCCTGTCAGATGAACCGTCTAATAAAATAGACAGGAGGCCGTCACCAAGCAGAAGAATGGTATCCTACACCGAAGACATGATTCTTGTGTAATCCCACCCCAGTCCTGTGCAAGTGACGGGGTCCACCTCACCAATGGGTTCCGCTTCGCGAAGCATCGGATTATTACGGGAAAGGACTCAGTATCGTTACGCCACCGGAACTGGGGAATGGGGTAGGCCGCCGGATCTTCTACGGTTGGTTCATTGTTGGGGCGGGGGCTCTCGCCGTTTTTGGCAGCGGCCCGGGCCAGTCGTACGTATTTTCCGTTTTCCTGGATTCGATTATCTCTGATACCGGGTTGTCCAGGTCGGGCATATCCGCCCTTTTCCTGGCTAGCACCGCCGTGAGCGCGCTGATGGTCAGCATCGTTAGCCGCCTGGCCGACCGGTTTGGACCACGAGCGATGCTGGTTGTGGTTGGGTTTGCCCTTCCGGCTGCCTGTTTTGGGATGGCGACCGCGACCTACCGGCTATTGTTCTATCTGGCTTTCATCAGCCTCCGCGCCCTCGGTCAGGGTTCATTGCCGATCAACGCCGTCTTGTTGGTGAACCAATGGTTCATATCCCGTCGCGGCTGGGCGATGGCGATCATGGGACTCGGGATGGTGCTTTCGACCGCGGTCTTGCCGCCGCTGGCCAGATTCTTGATCGACTATATTGGCTGGCGCGAGGCGTACGCCCTGCTCGGGGTGCTGTCGCTGGTTCTCGTTGTCCCTCCCGCGTTGCTATTTGTCCGCAATCGACCCGAAGACATCAGACTGTATCCGGACGGAAGACCCCATCCGCCATCAGTAGAGTCGCGGCATTCCGGGGCCGGTCTTAGCGAGGACAGACGGGTCCTGAGTTCACGGGCTTTTTGGCTCTTGGGATTGCCTCTGGTTACGCCGAGCCTGGTGATGACGGCGTTGATGTTCCATCAGACATCCATATTTGTTGAGAGCGGACTGAGCGCGACACTGGCGGCAGGGGTTTTCGCCATCTACGCCGCCTCTTCCGCGGTAACCTCGATCATAGCCGGCTTTATCGTTGACCGGACCGGGCCGAAGGTCCTTTACGGGTTTGTCATGGTTATGCTTATTCTGTCACTCTTATTGGCGGCGGCCATCAACTCTATCTTTCTTGCGGTGCTGTATGTATTGGTCATGGGTATCGCCGGCGGGTTCCATTCCATTGTCCAGAGTGTCATTTGGGCGCATTACTATGGCCGTCACCGGCTCGGCCGTGTCCAGGGGACAGCCACGACGATCGGGATTTGCGGCAGCGCCGCCGGCCCTCTGCCATTGGCGCTTTTTCACGATATGACAGGCACTTACACGGCGGGAATGATGGCGATGATGGTGCTGCCGGCACTGTCCTTATTGAGCATAACGTTGGCCCGCCCAAGGAGCCTCGCCGGTTAAACGAAATACACGGCGGCTGAATACCGGATCGGGAACAGGCTCTGAGAAGGATCGTGGCGGCTAACGCCAAAGCACCGTCGGCCTACCGGGACACGGTGCACCGAACGCCGCACGCTTCGAAGTTGCGGCGCGCCTGATCCACGACCTCCAGGGAGGCCATGGGCACTCCGGCCAGGGAGTAGGGCCGGTCCAGCGCCCCGTACTTGCCTTCCCCCAGGCGATGGTAAGGGACGAGTTCAATCCGGGCCTCATCGCCTGCCAGCTCCCGCAGGAGGACCGAGGTCTCCTCAATGTTTCGCGGCGTGTCGTTTACGCCGGGGATGAGGGGCATGCGGAAACGCACCTGAACGCCGGATGAAGCCAGAATGCCGGCGTTGCGCAGAATCAGATCGTTGGACTGGCCAGTTGACGTGCGATGGGTCTGGGGGTCCATGTGCTTGAGGTCGAACAGCACATAATCCGTCAGGGGAAGGGCGGCCTTCAAGATTGCCGGGTTGATGAAACCCGCGCTCTCGATGGCCGTGTAAATGCCGGCCTCCCGGCAAAGCTGGAAAAGGGCGAAAGCGAAGGGCGATTGCAGGAGGGGCTCGCCGCCAGAGAGGGTGACCCCACCGCCCGATCCTTGATAAAAGCTCAAGTCGCGCTGCACGATCTTGAACACCTCGCCCGCGGTCATCTCACTGCCGTAGAGAGCAAGGGCATCGGCAGGACAGACCTCCACACATTTACCACAGGCGTTGCACCGGCCGCGCTGGATTTGCGGCAGCCCGTCGGGCGTCAGGGCAATGGCCTGCTCCGGGCAGACCGGGGCGCATTTTCTACACCTGGTGCAGCGGGCGGAGATGAAGCCCAGCTCCACCTCTTTGTTGATGGACTCGGGATTGGCGCACCACTGACAATGCAGGGAGCATCCCTTGAGGAACACAGTGGTCCGGATGCCCGGCCCGTCGTGAAGGCAGAAGCGCTGAATATTGAAGACCCGGCCCGAAACGACTTCGGGCGCTTCCAGTCTTCCCGCCTTACTTAGCATTCCGCGTCCCCTGCGGAATGAAGTGCTCGAAGGGTCTATCCGAAAACTTCAAAACAAGCCGGTCCCGGCCGAACCCTGGCGGCAGGCGTCCGGTTAGGCTCTAAGGCACCACTATGCCAGTTCATGTTCCGTGCGCCGGATGATCTCATCCTGGACCTCGGGAGCCAAGTGGATGAAGTACGCACTGTACCCCGCCACCCGGACCACCAGGTCGCGGTATTTCTCCGGGTGTTCCTTGGCGGCCACGAGGGTCTGCCGGTCCAGGAAGTTGTACTGGATATGGGTACCCCCGTCGCGGATGAAGGTCTCGGTGAGGGCGGCCACCTTTTCCAGGGATTCCTGGCTGGCCACCATGGTGATGGGGAACCTCTGGTTGAGGATGGACACCGCCGCCTCCTTGAAGTCCGCCGCCAGCGCCGAGTTCAGCACTGCGGTGGGTCCGTTGCCGTCCCGCCCCTGGGTCGGTGAGAGGGAGCCGTCGGTAAGAGCATCCTCTTTGTTGCGGCCGTTAGGAAGGGCTCCCACTCCATGGCCGCCATAGTAGTGCCAGCCCACGCCGTTGCGGTTGATGGGGTGCTTATCCCCAAAGACATTCTTCTCGGTGAAGATGATGGCGGCGGAGGCCTTGCCCAACTGGCGCAGCATACCGTCGGCCTGGGCATCCTCATTCCCATACTTGGGGGCCGCCAGGCACATCACCTGGATCTCCTGGCCCCGGTCTCCCTTGAAATCGCTGTCCAGCGCCTCCAGGAGCCTGTCCATGGTGACCCGCTTTTGATCGAACACCAGCGTTCGCACCGCCGTCAGCGAGTCGGCCGTGTCCACGATGGCCCGGTCCTTGGCGTACCACGTCGGATGAGTTCCCTGCCCCCCCATCATGACGTCCATCCCGTTTTCCAGGCACCCGGGCAGCATGACGGAGAGCAGGGGCATTCGATAAATGGCTACTTCGGCCCGGTGGGCAAACCGGGTCTGCTCCAGCGACCGCCGCAGTATGAACTCGTACTGCTTCTGGAAGGCGTCGTAGAGCTTGTCGAAGGTCTCGAAGTTCCTGGGGTCCCCCGTTTCCAGCCCCACCAGCTTGCCGCTTCGCGGCGCGATCCCGTTGTGGAGGGCCAGGTCTAGGGCCAGGGCCATGTTTATCTTGTTGGCCGGCCGGAAGTAGCACCGGAAGTTGGCGGGGAAAGGTTGGGAGCAGCCGTTGGCCGCCCAGTCTCGGGCGTCTTCAATGGGCACGTCCAGCGCCGCCAGGTACTCCACGATATGGTCGTCGTTATGGAACTGGGGTATGCCGCCGCCGATCTTCCGGTTGGTCTCCATGGACTTGATCACGGCCCACTTGGGGGTGGAGCTGCCCAGCCGTAGGGTCAACTGGGGCTGGGCGAACCGGAGCAGCCCGGCCAGGTGAAGGATGAGGTAGGTCAGCTCGTTGCAGGCGTCCTCCCCGTCACGGGTGACGCCGCCCAGGGTGATGTTGATGATGGAAGAGCTTTGCTGGCCGTTCTGGGCGTCCTTGAGGGAGTACATGGCGTGGTCGCGGGCGGCGTAGTTGAACAGCTCGGCCAGCAGGTCGCTGGCTTCCTGCATCGTCAGCCGGCCCTCCCGCAGGTCTTTGATGAAGAAGGGATAGAGGGTCTGGTCGAGCCTCCCCAGGCTCGGGCCCCAGCCGCCCTCCAGCCGCACTCCCACGTGGGCGAAGCGTATCCCTTGCAGGGCCTCGCGGAAGGTGGTGGCAGGGTTGGCCGGGACCTGCTGGCAGACCAGTGCCGTCTCCTCCAATTCCTTTTTGCGTTTTGGGTCGCTTTCGAAGGCGGCCATCTCCTGGGCCAGCCGGGCATAACGCGCGGCGAACTCGATCAGGGCCTGGCAGGTGATCAGCACCGACTCCCAAAACCACACCTTCTCCGGCTGGTCCGAGTCGCCGGCCCCGGCGGCCAGGCGCTTGAGGCCCTTCCGGGCCGTCTCCATGAACCCGTTGAGCCCCTGGGCCAGGACGTTTTCGTAAAGCAATGCGCCGGAGACGATGGGGTGGCGCTCGTAAGGGATGGTGCCGCAGACCTCGATGAAATCATCCCACCAGGAACCCCAGAGCCGTTGCCGGGCATCTCGCACCAGGTCGGCGCCCGTCTTGCCCACAAAGTAGCGGGCGGTCTCCTCCATCACCTCCAGGTCTTCCGGGGTGTAAATCGCCTCGTGAGCGTCCGATGACAGGGTGATCTTTCCCGCTTTTAGGTGGTCCAAGACGATGGTCGGGTCCAGGTCCACCGGCGGATGGACCCCCTGGAAGTAGGGGGTCTCGCTTCCCACCAGCCTTTCGTTGTCGTGGATGACCACGGGGACGCGGTGCAAGATCTGCTCGACTAGGTGGGCCCGCCGGATCTCCGCTGGCCTACCGTCGCTCTGTTGCCAGGCTTCCACGGCTACCTGCGCCCGCTCTTTCGCGACCTGAGTGGAGGTCTCGAAAAGCCTTTCCCGCAAGCGCTGTATCCGCTCGCCTAGGACCACGCCGTCGATTTCCTCTATAAGCTTGTTGTCTGTTCCCGTGGCGACCATGATAGCCTCCTCTCGGCAACCGGGCTTTGTGGTAGGAACCGATTGCGACCATTCTTACGTTAGTTGCGGGCCTATCCCGTGTCAACCCTCATCCCCAAAAAGGAACTGGTGGCGAGCGAACAGCCCGCCACCAGCCCCGTTGCGTTCTCCGTTGGAGGCCCGGATTCCGGCGCCTTGCGTCAGGCGCCGCCGATTTCCTTGGTGATGGTGGGCGCCCCGATGTTCCGTACCAGGTCGCTCTTACCGGTAGGCCCTCCCACCACCAGGATGTGAAGCATGTCCGGGATTGGCACCGTGGACAGCAGGGTATCCGGGTCCATCTGCAAGATCCACTTGGCGCTCTCCGGCAGCGTGTCCAGCGCGGTCAGGAAGCTGGCTACCAGGTGCTTGAGCGGGACCTTGGCGTTATTGCAGATAAAGTCCCGGATGGTGGCTTTGGTGTAGCCGTCCTCGACCAGGTTCCGGGCGTGGTCTGGGGCCATCAGCATCGTGTAATGAGATGAGTCCCATTCCTCTCGGGTCGGGAATATGGAATTGTAGTGGCCGGCCGCGGAGGCCCGTGCCGCCCAGGCCAGGAGCAGCTGGCCGGAGTCGCGCTGGTAGTTGGCGTTGTGGATGATGTCGATGGTCCCGAAGACTGTGACGGTGCTCTGGTCCTTTTTGAAGCCTCGCTCCACGTGGTACGGTTCCCAGGGGTTCTGGTCCTCGTTCTCCGCTACGCACATGCTGTACTTGATTGGGCTGCCGATGGTGTCCATGTCTCCGCTGCCCGGGTAAGCGTGGCCCACGTTCATCAAGATGAGCCGCAGGGCCCTGCCCAGGGCGGTGTTGACCCGTCCCAGCTTGCCCGGACCCAGGGTGCAGCGGCCGAAGTTGATGCCCTGCTCTTTGACGATGGGCCCGTTGACCAGCATCATCATGGCGTGGGGACCCGTTGACATGGCGATGGTGCGGCCCGGGAAGATGTTCTCGGGCGTCTGGGTGAT
>CAYOAF010000192.1:0-5577 GCA_964401855.1 uncultured Dehalococcoidia bacterium | reverse complement strand
GGGCTAGAAGAGAGGAAATGCTCTAGCTAACGTCGGCAATTTGGTGATAAGGAAGACCATGGAGAGAACGAAAGAGTGGTAAACAGGGGGAAAAAGAAGCATCAATATACCCAGACTAACAACGGGAAAGCGTACTTCTATTATAGGAAGAACCTGACCATCAACGGAAAGACCAGAACCATCACCGCGACGAATGCCAAGGAGTGGGTAGGAAAGAATGAAGAAGCCGTCATTAAGACAGACAGCTAGGATACTGGGGATTTCGGCCGCTTATCTGAGTCTTCTAACTGCGGGAAAAAGGGAGTGGCCTCAAAAACTAAAACAGCGGCATGACGAATTTGTAAACATTTTTGTAAACATTATCGATGAGAGAACAGAAGAGACGACAACGGAAAACGCCAATGTAGACAGGAAAACTAGTAGTGGTGGAGCTGCGGGGACTCGAACCCCGTACCTCTTCAATGCCATTGAAGCGCTCTCCCGGTTGAGCTACAGCCCCCCAAGGCGGGGACGTAGCTGCCCCCGTACCAATATAACAACTACGCGCACGGCCCGCAACCGCCATCCCTTCCGAAAGAACTTCACTACCCGCCGGTTACGGCCCCATGGACCGGGCATAACCACGTAGAGGTCTTTAAGGGAGTCAACCCAGATGCCGTGGCAGGACCGGTTTTCCGTGGAACCCCACTGGGCCAGCCGCTCTCCTTCGAGAGTCATGACGCTGACCAGCCCGCCGTTATGCTCCGGAATATATGCCGTGTCTTCATCATCGACGTAAATCACGGCCGGGCCGATGAGTCCCCAGCCACCGCCGCCGCCGGTATATCCCATCCGTCAGGCACCTTGGCCCAGTCCTCGTCCATCCGGTAGGTATATTTACCACTGCCTACAGTTTTCGACGTGGTCATAGCTTATCGTACCCTTTTCGCGGTATGGGATACCACGGGAGCGCGGCTCTCACCAGCTACGATCCGGGCCGGCGCGCGGCTTCTTGGTGAGACTTTTGGCCACCAACCGTTCTTGAACGGCTTCGCCGGTCAGCTCCCGGAGAGCATCAGAAGCGATCCACCGGGCGCTCCTGGAATCCATCCGCTGAATTTTACGGGCGGTTTCGATAGCTTTCCGGTTCAGCGCCGGGTTTCTCTTGCCGATCTGCCTTAAAGCCCAGTTGACCCCTTTCATGACGTAGTTTCGCTGGTCAATGGATTCCCTTTTGATTATTGGCAGGAACCCCTCGGAAAGTTCGTCGCCCGCCTTCTTATCGCCGACGGCCAGCCGCGCCATCACCACAAACCCGGCCCTTTTGACGAACTCCTCTTCTCTGGCGCTCCATTCAACACATTTTCGGGGCGCGAGTTCCGCCCTGGCCAAGAACATGCAGCACCCGTCGCAAACATCCCAACCGCCCAGGTCGCCAACCCATCTTTCCGCCTGCTCCTCGGTTACCAGCTTTGGGTCATCGACCATCGTCGCCAGCAGCATGGTTTCACGGATGCCGGTGCCCCAGAGCTGCTCCGCCAACGGGTGGCTCACCCCGATCTCCCTGGCAAGACTTCGCATCTTGGGGAGCGTCACTCCCCAACTGCGGCCGGTGCTAATACCGAAGCCGGCCATGCCCGCCAGGGATTCAGGATCCGACAGCGCCCTCAACTTCTCGAGCACTTCATCGTATTGTGCGGATGTCACTCAGGCCGACTCCCATCGACTCGGCTCTTCCTACGGGAGCGGCCGGAGTTCCGTGACACACCTCTCAGAATGCGCCGATGCCAGGCGTTTTCACCTGGACGCTGTACAGAGACGAACCGGGCGTGGTGTACAAAGTGCGAAAGTCCGGCCCGCCGAAGGCAACGTTGCGCGGGACTTCCGGTCCCCGGATCACGCCAAGGTGGTTGCCCGCCGGGTCGAAGACCCAGATTCCGCCGGAGCCGGTGCAGAATACCTGGCCTGCAGTATCCACCTTCATACCGTCGGGGACGCCTTCTTCCGCCGAAAACATCTCGGCGAAGACCCGGTTGTTGCTCAGCGTACCGTCGGCGGCCACGTCGAAGGCCCGTATCTTCCGGTGGGTACAAACCTCCTCCTGCTCCGCCTCTTTGTAGCACCGCTCGTCCAGCCGGCTGATCGCCACGTAAAGGATCGACTCGTCGGGTGAAAAGCCGAGCCCGTTGGGATACTCGCAGCCGTCGGTGGCCACGTGGACCTCTCCATCGGGAGAGATGCAGAACACCCCGGCAAAATCGTACTCCCGCTGCTCGGGGGGGACCCGGAGTTGCGGGTCGGTGAAGTAGACGCTGCCGTCGGACCGGCAGACCACGTCGTTGGGTCTATTGAGCCGTTTGCCCTGCCACCGCTCGGCGATGGTGGTGATGGAGCCGTCGGGCTCCGTACGGGTAACCCGCCGGTGGTCCGCCCCCTCACACAGGATCAGGCGGCCCTGACGGTCCAGGGTGCAGCCGTTGCCCTCTCCGGTGTCCTCCCGGACCACGGTCACGCCGCCGTCGGGGTCCCAGCGTAGAAGACGGCTCCCCCGCATATCCACGAAGGTCAGGTATCCCTTAGGGTGCCACAGAGGGCCTTCAGTGCCGCCGTGGCCGGTGGTCAGACGGGTGTGCTCACCAGACTCCAGGATGCCGGACAGATCTTCAGCCATGATGGACCTCCGTTTGGTTAGGCTAAAATAGCTGGCGGGATTATACCAGCATGGGACGGGGCTGCATATATTTGACCTCACAACACTGCTCGACTATAATCCGCCCCGTCACGCCAATGCGATGACCGGGTGCTCCCGGCGAATGAACGGGAGCCTCGACCCGGAGGGGGTACGGAGATGGTGAGCTTACGCTCGGACGCAACCTTCGAAGAGGTCCTCCGTGACCTGACCGAGCAGGCGAATGCCCTCTGGGGCGAGGAGCGGGCCAGGGCGGTCAGCACCTCGGTGGAGGCGACGGCACGCCGGTTGTGGGACGTGAGCAGTAACCTGCCGCACCGGGAAGTGGAGCCCGGTTTCTACCAGTAGCCCCAGAACGGTCCGGCCGAATATCCACCCCTGAGCGCGCCATGACCGCTGAGGCGAGGAGCTACCCGGCAATGCGCCCGCGGCCTCAGCGTTGCCCTAGTGTTAAAGGAGCCAGCTATGGCGGAACCATTCAGTCTCACCATTGCTGAGGCCGCGCAACAGATACGCCAACGAACCCTCTCGCCGGTAACCCTGGCCCAATCTCTGCTGGAACGAATCGACGTCCTGGACCCCGCGCTCCGGGCGTGGGTGACCATTGACCGTGAGGAAGTCCTGGATACCGCCCGCGAGCTTGAACTGGAGTTGGACCGGACGGGGCCCCGGGGCCCGGTCCACGGTGTGCCGGTGGGACTGAAAGATATTTTCTATACCGCCGGGATGAAGACCACCGCTTGCTCCCCCATCTATGCCGACTTCGTGCCTGACTACGACGCCACGTCGGTGGCTCGGATCAAGCAAGCCGGCGGTATCATCCTGGGCAAAGCGGTGACGACCGAGTTCGCCAGCAGCGACCCATCCCCGACGCTCAACCCCTGGAACCCCGCCCACACCCCCGGCGGCTCCAGCAGCGGTTCTTCCGTGGCCGTTGCCACCAGGATGTGTCCGGCGGCCCTGGGTTCACAAACGGGCGGCTCCACCTGCCGTCCCGCCGCCTACAACGGCATCGTGGGACTGAAGCCCACCTACGGCAGAATCAGCCGCTACGGCGTGGTGCCCGTTAGCTGGTCCCTGGACACCGTGGGCATCCTGGTCCGCACGGTGATGGACGCGGCCCTGATGCTCCAGGTAATGGCCGGCCACGACCCCAACGACCCCGGCTCGGCCAATCAGCCGGTGCCGGATTACGTTCAGCAGATGGAGGCGCAGGGGGGGCCCCCCCGGATCGGCCTGGCTAAAGGGTTCTTCGACAAGCAATCGACTCCGGAGGTGCGGAGCCACACCCAGGAGATCGTCCGGCAGCTGGCCCAGGCGGGGGCCGGTGTGGAGGAGATCGGACTTCCCGAGAGCTTTGCGACGGCCCATACCTGCCAGCGGATCGTCAGCAACGTGGAGGCCGCCTCTTTCCACGAGGAGGCCTTCCGGCGCCGGGCCGACGAGTACGGACCCCGCATCCGGTCGGCAATCGAGATGGGGATGTTGATTCCAGGGGTGCGCTACGTTCAGGCCCAGCGCCTGCGGCGCCAGTTCCGCCGGGACATGATCGAGATGGTGAAGCAGGTTGACGTGGTGCTGACTCCAGCTACCCCGGCGCCGGCGCCTGAGGGCTTGGACACCACCGGCGACCCGGCGTTCCAGGTGCCATGGACCTCCAGCGGGCTGCCAACCATCGTCCTGCCGTCGGGACTGAGCCAGTCCGGGCTGCCCCTGGCGGTCCAACTCGCCGGCCTGCCCCTGAAAGAAGGGAGGCTTCTCGGCGCCGCACGCTGGTGCGAGACAGTCCTGGGGGCCAATCTATCCCCGCCGGACTTCAGCTAGTCACCCGGTATCCACCGCGCCCTTGAACTGGAGAAGACCGGGCGCCCAGTGTCCAGCCTGCCCAACAGACTTTTTCGAACCCATGACAATATCTTAGTCAGTTCTCGGCGTGGTTCTTACACGCCTCCTTGGCCATCCACCGGCGGTGATAGGTGCAAGCCCAGTGCCGCCTCGCACCAGTTGGCTGCCGAGAGCAGGCCGGCCTCCTGAAATGGCGCCGCTGCAAGCTGAATACCGAGGGGCAACCCAGAGGCTGCCAAGCCCGAGGGGATCGTTATGGCCGGTAGACCACAGGAGGTCCAAGGTCCCTGGAAGAGGGGGTTGCCGGTGTTGGTCAAGTCGGGAAGGGCCGGCGTGGGAGTCGAAGGGGTGAGCAGGATGTCCGCCTTTTCCGCCACCACCTCCATATCCGTCGTGAACCGGCGCCGGCGCTCTAGGGCGCGGGCGTAGCCGACCGCGCCAGTGTCCAATCCCCGCCGCAGCATCCCCCGCAGCAGGGGCTGATAGTCTTCGGACTGCCGCTCGAACGTGGGTTGGTGGAAGCTGGCGGCTTCCACCGCCATAATGATCCGCTGGTCTTCAAAAGCCGAGTCGATGCTGTCGGGGAGCGTCACTTCCTCCACTCTGGCTCCGGCACGGCTCAAACGCTCTGCCACATCATCCACGTGCCGGCGGGTCTCAGGGTCAGCCTGCTCGTAGAAGAACCGGCGGAGGAAGCCAATGCGCGGGAGAGCGGGGGACTCCAAAGCGGCCAGGTAGTCGGGCACGGCCCTTCGCGAGGTTGCCGGGTCCTGCGGGTCCGGACCGGCCATGACCTGCAACAGGAGAGCCGCATCCTCCACGGTACGGGACATCCAGCCAATGGTGTCCAGGGCCCAGCTGACCGGTATCACTCCGTGGCAACTCACCCGGCCGTAGGTAGGTTTGAAACCAACAACCCCATTGTAAGAAGCCGGACGCAGCACGGACCCGACAGTCTGGGACCCCAGGGCGACGGGACACATGCGGGCCGCCACCGCCACCGCGGAGCCGCTGCTGGACCCGCCGGGGGTGTGGGCGGGGTTCCAGGGGTTCACCGCGGGCGA
>CAYOAF010000191.1:0-5294 GCA_964401855.1 uncultured Dehalococcoidia bacterium | reverse complement strand
CCACGGTATCATAGGCCGGGTATTTCCCCCGGAGGAAGCCGCCGAAGCCCACCGCACCATGGCGGCTCGGGACTTCTTTGGCAAGCTGGTCATCGAAAGCTAGCGGCCGGCCCCAGACCCAACAATCCAAGGAGGAGCAATAGCCATGAAATTCGCTAGGTATCTCGCCCACGGACAGGTCAGCTACGGGGTGGTGGAAGGAGAGACGGTTAAGGAGCTGAGCGCCAGCCCCTTCGAGGACTACAAGGTGACCGACCATTCCCACAAGCTATCGGCGGTCAAGCTGCTGGCCCCCTGCCTCCCGTCCAAAATCCTGGCCATCGGGCTGAACTACTCCAGCCACCTGGGAGACCGGACACCCCCCGCTGAGCCCATGGTTTTCTTCAAGACACTCAGCTCGGTGATCGGCCCGGACGACACCATCATCCGGCCCAAGGGTACCACTAAGATGGATGCCGAGTGCGAGCTGGTGGTCGTGATAAAAGACCGGTGCCGCGACGTGCCCAAAGAGGAGGCTATGCAGCACGTCCTGGGCTACACCTGCGGCAACGACGTGAGCGCCCGCGACTGGCAGCAGGCGGACCGCAACTGGTGGCGGGCCAAGTCGACGGACACCTTCTCTCCCGCGGGCCCCTTCATTGTGACCGGCATCGACCCTCACAACGTGCGGGTTGCCTGCCGGATCAACGGCAAGGAGGTCCAAGGGGAAACCACTAAGTTCCTGATCTTCGACATTCCCACCATCATCTCATTCGCAACCCAGTTCATGACCCTGGAGCCGGGGGACATGATCTACACCGGCACCCCGGGGAAGCCAGGCGAACTCATGGACGGCGACGTCTGCGAAGTGGAAGTGGAAGGAGTTGGCGTGCTACGGAACCCAGTGAAGCTTCAACAGTAGCTTTAACGGTTGACGCGGCAGCGGCTGGGCCGGGTTCGCGACCACCCCCTGAGATGGTCCTCAGTACCTGGGCCGGAAGATGGCGAAGGAGCTGGTGTAGCCATGGAGGAAGGTCATGCCGTTCAACCGGCTTTCGTCTGGACACGTGGCCGGCCCAAAGGTATATTGAATTCCGGAGAAGACAAAGGGAGGCTGCCATGGCATGGTCCGAAGAAGACCGGGTCCGGGAGTTGGCACAGCTGGCCGGGATCACCATCGCGGGAGAGGAGGTGGCTGAGGTGGCCAGCCGGTTCGGCAGCCTGATGCTGGAACTCGAGCGCCTCACGGAGCTGGACCTATCCGGCATTCAACCGGTAGTCATTTTCCCGGAGGAACCATAAGCCGATGGGGAAGCCGCCCCTTGAGACGGCAGCCGCGGCCGGCCTTGTCCCCCCGGCGTTGTTGCCTTCAAAGCTGGCAGAGTGGAGACCGCGAGTCCCCATGACGCATCGGCCCCTCCAGCAAACCCGAGAGTAGGCCAGACCTCAAAAGGAGGAAAGTTGACCGGCCAAGATATCGCCATGCTCTCGGCGGCCGAGACCGCCTCGGCCATCCGGTCCAAGCGGGTCTCGCCTGTTGAAGCGGTTCAAGCCTACCTGGAGCGCATCGACCGGTTGGACTCCAGGCTGTCCTCCTACATCACGGTGTGCCGGGGGGAAGCCCTGGAGGCCGCCCGGCAGGCAGAGCGCGCCCAGGCGCGGGGCGACGCCCTGGGACCCCTGTTCGGCGTGCCCGTTGCGGTCAAGGACCAGTTCTGGACCAAAGGTATCCTCACCACCAACGGCTCCCGGGTCTATCGGGACTTTGTCCCGGATGAGGACGGCACGGTCATCGCCAAGATCAAACAGGCCGGCGCGGTCCTGCTGGGCAAGCTGAACCTCAGCGAACTGGCCATGGGCGGCACCGAGCAGCCGCCGTGGGGGGTCCCGGCAAACCCCTGGGACTTGGAGAGGACGCCGGGGGAGTCCAGCAGCGGGTCCGGGGTGGCATTGGCGGCCCATTTGTGCGCCGCCTCGGTGGGCGAGGACACCGGCGGCTCCGGCCGGGGTCCGGCGGCCTACTGCGGCGTCGTGGGGCTGCGGCCTACCTTTACGCGGGTGAGCCGCTACGGAATGACCCCCATGTGCTGGTTTTTAGACTCCGCCGCTCCGATGGCCAAGACGGTGGAGGACTGTGCGTTGGTGCTAGGCGTGATCGCGGGGTTTGACCCCAAGGACCCTTACACCAGCCGGAGGCCGGTCCCTAATTATACCGCCAACCTCGATGCCGGGGGCCGGGGCTTGCGGGTTGGCCTGATCCGCGAGCTGCACGAGAGTGAAGACATGCACCCCGAGGTCAAACAAGCGGTTGAAAAGTCCATGGAGATCTTCCGGGGCCTGGGTGCCCAGGTACGAGAGGTGTCCATTCCCCTGGTCCCCTTGGCGGGGGCCGTCTTCGTTGGCATTGCGGATACCGAAGGGGCCGGGGCTCGCGACGACATACTGCGGGCCAGGCCCGGCGAGCTGGACCGGGCCACCAGGACCCGGCTGCAAGCGGCAGCCTTGATGCCTTCCAAGGTGTACAACCGGGCCGCCCGAGCCCGAGTGCTGCTGCGCCGGCAGTTCATGGAGGCCCTGGAGCAGGTGGATGTGCTGGTGTGCCCCACGTCGCCCTACCCTGCCCCCAAGCATACTGCCCTCAGCGCCCCTTTCCAAAATGCAGAGGACGTCCGGTCCCGGTTTTTCTTCCGCCGTTCCTACACCGGGTGCTATGCCCTCACGTCGATGCCCGCCATCTCCATTCCCGGCGGTTTCACATCGGACAACCTGCCCATAGGGCTCCAACTGGGGGTCCGTCCCTTCGCCGAAGCGACCCTGTTCCGGGCTGCCCACGCCTACGAGCAGGCAACCCCTTGGCACGAGAGGACTGCCCTCGCGGCGGCGTAGTCGGCCGGTAGCTGGAAAATACGGCCCCTCCGGTCTCTCCTGGATTGGTAGGAAGGAAGGGCGGCCTTCGTCACCGTAGCTGCCTCAGTCCTTCGGCCAATTGTTCCAGAAGCGCCCGGTCCAACCCCAACTCGGCCGCCCTGTCCAGGTCTTGCTCGGCATCGGCGTCTCTACCTTGCCGGGTAAAGGCCAGGCCTCTGCTGGCATAGGCATCGGCGTAATCCCTATCCAAGCTAATGGCTTGGTTGAAGTCCTCTATCGCGTGACGAAATTGCTCCAGCTCGATTCTGGCCAAGCCCCGGTTGAGGTAGGCGCCGGCATCTTCGTAGTTCAACATGATCGCATCTTCAAAATCACTTTCGGCCCGTGCGAACTGTCCGATCCGGTAGTTCGCCGCGCCGCGGTTGTTGTAGGCGTCGCCATAGTCCACATCGAGTAGAATGGCTTGATTGTAATCTTCTATGGCGCGCTCGGTTTCACCTAACTTCAAGTAAGCCGAGCCCCTGTTGTTGAAAGCCTTGGCAAAATTCTTATCCAGAAGAATAGCCTGGTCATAATCCTGTATCGCGCGCTCGAACTGTCCCAGGAAGAAATAAGCCGCACCCCGCCGGTTATAAGCCACGGCATACTCGGGATACAGCTCGATGGCCTGGTTGAACTCGGCAATCGCCTCTCCGTCTTTTTTTTCTTTCTGGAGTTCATCGCCAGCGTCAAAATGCTCCTGCGCCTCGGCCGGCGGGGCGGGAGTGGGGACCGGAGTGGGAGGTATTGGAGTCGCAGTTGGCTCCAGAATAGGACCGGATACCGAAGGGGGGGTGGAGGTAGGGGAGGGGATCGAAGTAGTCGCCGACCCACCGCAGGCCAATATTAGAACCGTGAGCGCGACGAGTCCGGCGAGGGTTTTTCGCAGTATCATTCAAGTCACCAGGAATTGGAATAGTGGGCCTCGATATCGAAGCAGCCGCTCGAACTGGAGGCCGGGCCCGGGCCCAACCCAAGGTCAGGCGAGCCCTTCCGACGGCCGGGGCCTGGCAGCGGTCCCAAGAACATGCCAGGATTATCGTGACGGCTGGTCATGCCGCGGCATCTGCCGGAGGCCGGTGGCGTAGTATCAGGAGCGGCGGGCCCGGCGACGCCAGCCAAACTCAGAAAGACCAGCTACCGGAAATCGGCCGCCTTTGGCTGGAATCGGCCGCGGATGCCGGCGGCGGATCAGACAAAAGATGGGTCCCTATGCTCCCGGCTCAACAGCACGCCAAGGCGTCCTCAGGCTTCCTTGTTCAGGTTCGCGAGGAAGTCCCGGTTGTTGGACGACTTGGACAGGCGTTCCAAAACCCGCTCGGTGGCGGTGGCAGAGCCATCGTTGGAGATGAGGCTGATCATCCTCCGCAGCAGCCAAATCTGCTTCAAGGTCTCTTCGCTGAACAGCAGCTCCTCCCGGCGGGTGCCGCTGCGGACGATGTCGATGGCGGGGAAGTAGCGCCGCTCCGCCAACCGGCGGTCCAGATGGAGTTCCATGTTGCCGGTGCCTTTGAATTCCTCGTAAATGACCTCGTCCATCCGGCTGCCGGTGTCCACCAGGCAGGTGGCAACGATGGTCAGACTTCCGCCCTCTTCAATGTTTCGGGCAGCGCCGAAGAACTTCTTGGGCGGGTAGAGGGCCACCGGATCGATCCCCCCGGAGAGGGTGCGGCCGCTTGAGGGAACGGCAAGGTTGTAGGCCCGGGTGAGCCGGGTGATGCTGTCCAACAAGATCATCACATCGCGTCCGAATTCCACCTGACGCTTGGCCCGTTCCAGGGCCAACTCCGCCACACGGCACTGCTCCTCTACCGAGTCGTCGAAAGTGGAAGCGAAAACCTCGCCCCTCACCGCCCGGCGCATGTCGGTAACCTCTTCCGGCCGCTCGCCGATCAAGGCGACCATGAGCAGCACTTCCGGGGAGTTGACCGTGACGCCATGGGCAATCTGCTTCAATATGGTGGTCTTGCCGGCTTTGGGGGGAGATACGATCAAGCCGCGCTGCCCCATGCCGACGGGAGCGAACAGGTCAATCATCCGCGTGGACAGGTTGCCGCTATCGGTCTCCAGGACCACCTGCTGTTCAGGGAAGATCGGAGTCATCAGCTCGAACTGGGCGCGGTACCGGCTATTGACCTGCTCGGGGTCCACGTTGTTGATTTTTTCCACCCGGACCAGTCCGAAATACCGCTCTCCCTCCTTGGGAGGCCGCACTTGCCCCGTGACAGTGTCGCCGGTCCTCAATCCAAAACGGCGGATCTGAGACTGGGAGATGTACACGTCACCGGCGGTGCCCGGCGTGGCGATCTGGCGGAGGAAGCCGTAGCCGTCGTCCATGATCTCCAAAATGCCCGATGCGATAAGGGCCTGTTGGGCAGAGGCAAGTTGGAACAGCCGGATGAGCACTT
>CAYOAF010000190.1:0-4070 GCA_964401855.1 uncultured Dehalococcoidia bacterium | reverse complement strand
GTGGACAGCCGTTTCACGCCTTCCAGCTGGTTGTAGTAGGCCTGGGGCACCGCCGTATTGGGCTTGTGGCTGCCGGCGGGGCTGACGCCCTCGTACTTGTAGTAAATCTTGGCCGGGGTCCCCAACGCCTTCTCCAGCCGGTGGGCCCGGTACAAGGGGGTCGGACGCCAGAGCTGGTAGATGTCGCGGACCGGCTCCGGTATCTCAATCCAGCGCTCCTGGCTCACTTCCTGCCCGATCAGGGCCATGGGGAAAATGGGGCTCAGGTCATCGGGGCCGACGGGCTGTTTGGTTCCTGGGTGGAGCACCGGCGCCAGGGGCGTCGGAAGGTCGGCCTGCATGTTATACCAGTGGGTCGGAATATTGCTGTCGGGTAGCATATACTTGGTTTGCATCTGCCTATCCTCCAATCCTTATCAGCCAAGAATAGCGCCGGGTCGCCGGAAACGAAAAACCCGCCCCACAAGGGACGGGCCTCTGCCGCGTTGCCACCCTCTTGGCCGGCCCGGTTCCCAGAGCGTAGATGGAACGGCACCGACATCTCAACCGGCAGAGGAGTCCTGGTCTACGTGACTCCCCTGCCGCGGACCGTTAACGGGATCCACCCGTCGCGGCCTAGCAGCGCTGCCTCGACAGGGGGAATGGCTTTTGTCCATCCACCCGGCCGGGCCGTCCCCTGATCGGCCTGCGGCTCCGGGGTCCATTCGTGCTTCCGCGCCTGGCGCCGGCTCCCACCTGACCCGGCTCGCTGATCCTCGCTCGAAGCCTACTACTCCCCTTCACAGCCTTTGGGTTTCGATTGTATACAAGAAGTATAGGCGGGGGTCACAGACGTGTCAAGAAGTGTGTGGTAATAGCCGCAGCAACGCCAATGACGGCCTGAGCGGTGGTTCTTTAAGGAAGGGTCCCCCAGAAACTCCTCTCAAAGTGCTTGATCCAGGAGGGCAGCGGGCTTGCATCAGGCCTACTGGGTCAGGCTCTCCCCCAACAGGTTCCAATAGGGGAGCACCACGGAAAACAGCACCATGACGGCCACCGCGGTCATCGCGAGTCCAAACCGGAACACCTCGGGGGCCCGGATATTGGCCCGTTGGAATACGAAGACACTGGTGGCGCTGCCCGCCGGATAGTAGACTACCGCGTCACCCATGATCACCACCGCCAGGCCGCAGACCAGGGGGTTGAGTCCCAAGGCCACCCCGGTAGACATGGCCACCGGCAGAACGAAGGCCAGGTATCCGGAAATGTTGGACATGAACACGCGGATTCCAGCCGCAGCAGCGGCCAGGGCCAGCAGCAATAGCAGGGGCGAACCCTCCAGCCTCCCCACCCAGCCCACCAGTGTATCGGCGAACCAAGCGGCGGCACCACTGGAGATCAGGCCGTTGGCCAGAGACAGCGAGGTGGCGATGACGAAAAAGTTGCTCCAGCCCAGGTCGCTCTCGAACTGCCGCCAGGACAGCAGTCCGACGCCGGGCAACAGGATAACGGTCATGGCGACCAGGGCGGGCACCGTGGGCGGCAGGTGATGGGCGAAGTCGGTGAACCATAGAAGAGCGGTGCCCAAGGCGACGCAACCAGCCTTCACCTCTGCCAGCCTCACCGGGGCGGTGACCATGCCTCCAAGGTCGATCGGGCTGGCCTGATTGAACCCAGACCGGTACTTGAGGTACACGAGGGCGCCGCCGACCACCAGGATCACGTAGAAGGGAGGGGCCATCAGCACAAACCACCGGCCCCAGGAGAAGGCCTCTCCCGTCAACTCGCCTATCAGCGACGAAGCCACGATCGGCGTGATACCGCCGGCCAGGAGGGCCGTGGAGGCCAGCCGGTTCAGCGCGCCCATCCCCATCATTACCGCCTTGTGCAAAGGGGCCTCTTTAGGGACGTGCCAGCGTTCCAGCACCTGTTCGTACACGTGGATCATGATGGCCCCACGAGTGCTGGCGGAGGGGAGGGCAAAGGTCAAAGCGGCGAAGGAGATCAGCATCTGGATGTACAGCGTCCGGGGGCTGCCGCCTGCAAGCCGCATCAAGTAAACGGCCAGCCGCTCCGCCAGCCCGGACTGCCGTACCGCCAGGCCCAGGGTCAATATCCCGATGAGGAAGTAAGGGACCGGTTGGGAGAAGCCATAGAGCCCGGTTTCCACGTCGGGCACAGCTTTGAGCAGCACCAGCAGGACGATGCCCACCAGCCCGGTTACGGCGACGGGCAGGGTCTCCGTGGCCCACAGCACCACCGCCAGGCCCATCACCGCCAGGGCGCGCTGTCCCTCGCCGGTTAGCCCTTCCGGCCTGGGCGCCAGCATGATGGCCCCGAAGACCAGCAACGGTAAGCCCAGCTTGAGCACCATCGGGCCGGGCCGGTTGGTTGTGGCAGATGAGTTTTGTGTCAAAGCTGCTAAACCACCTATGCGCGATTGACCGGCGTCACCAGGGCCGGAGGCTGGCCGCAGCCTGTTCTCCCAAGCGGCTGGAAGTCAGGCCTCGGAGGGCGTTGGAGCTTGGGTCCGGAAAGGAAGGTTCAGTGGCTGCCCCGGCCCGCGGCCCCGACTACCCAGGTCATGGGGCCCCAGGGCTCAAGACGCCCGTGGCTTGCGGCCTTTACGGTCCAGGAATGCGCTGAAGCCCTCTTCCACCGAGAGACCCTTGAACCGGCCTTTTCTCGCGTTGATCTCGTTCTGGAACTGCTGCTCCAGCGGCAGGCCGGTGTGTTCCAGGAGCATCTGCTTGATGTTGGCCAACGACTGGGGGCGGTTCTTCGCAAAGCCGCTGGCAACCTCCACCGCTTTGTCCAGCAGCTGGTCCGAGGGCACCAGGTGGTTCAGCAACCCGATCCGGTACGCCTCTTCAGCGAAGACCTCCCGGCCACTGTAGAGCAGCTCCTTGGCCCTGGGCATGCCAACCAGCACGGGTAGGCTCCAGGTGGCGTTCATCTGGCCGTAGTTCACCGCCAGGAACCGGAAACTGGATTTCTCGCAGCCCAGCAGGAGATCCACCGAGGTGGCCATCACCGTACCGCCCCCGTAGCACAGCCCGTTGATGGCGCCGATGACCGGCTTGGAGCAGGTAGCAAGGTGCCAGGTGTACCTTGCCCGGTCCGCCGTCATGCTGTCGCGCTCCTCGGGGGAGAGTTCCCGGTTCTCGTGAATATCCGCCCCTGCGGAGAAGGCCCGTTCTCCGGCGCCCGTGAGGATGATGGCCCCCACATCGTCGTCTAGCTCCATCTCCGTCACAGCATCGTTCACTTCCCGGACCAATTGGAGGCTCAGGGCGTTGAGCACCTCGGGACGGTTCAAAGTGATGATTGCGACCCGGTCCACCCGGTCGGTTTTGATGACCTCGTAGCTCATGACGGCTCAACTCCTGCGCGCGGTTTGTTTCTCAAGAGTAACTTCCTTGTGCCGAAGGGCGGGTTTCTTCCTTTGGCCGGAGCTAATAATAAACACATACGGCCCCCAAAGCAAACCTTCCGGCTGCCGGCCCGCCGCCTGCAAACCCATTCACTCCAGCGGGGTATCCGGTCGCGCCTATCCCCCGCCGTCAAGCCCGCAATGTGACCAAGGGCACAGGATTCGTGGGCCCTCGGACATGGTTCGATGTGCCAGGGTTTGGTTTAACTAGAACCAGAAAGAGTGAACCAATCAGGAGAAGCCGATGGCCGGTCCGGGGGTGCATCAAATGTTGTGCAAGCTCAAAGCCTGTCGTAAGTGCGGCGGTGACCTGGTCTTGGATGAAGACGAATGGCGTTGTTGCCAATGTGGCTGGTATCTCTATCCCATGCCGCCGCCCACGGACCAACGCCCGGACGTCTACAAGCCCATCCGCGTCTTGGTCCCGGTGGGTAAAGCCGTAAAGGTTGGGTTCCGCCGGACCAGACGGGCTTCCCGGGACATCAACTCCGTGATATCAGCCAAGGTCCGCAGCGAAGGTCTGTGGTGGCGCAGAAACCGGGAGGCCATTCGCCTTCTTGACGAAGGGCGGACCATTCGGGAGATTGCGGCGCTGTTGAGCCGCGGACCGCGGCAGATCCGCATCGTCCGGGAACGGCTCAACGACCTGCGCACCATT
>CAYOAF010000189.1:0-4002 GCA_964401855.1 uncultured Dehalococcoidia bacterium | reverse complement strand
GCTTGGCCGTCTTCAAGTACACCTTCCGGGACACCTATCTGTGGCTCCGGGACCACACTGACATGGGGGCCGTGGTCGGAGACGTCAACCCCGATTTTTACGGAGAGGGCGGCGAGGCAGTAGAAGGAAAATACGCTTTCTTGGAGAGGCGAGAGCCCAACTTCGTCAAGTTCCGGAAGAACATCATCGGTAAAGGACTGCGTGACGAGGATATTATCCAGGACAGCTAGCCGGCAAGATTAGCCGCCGGGCCGAAGGCCAGGGCCGGCCCCTCGGGGCCGGCGCACTGCTCTTCCTCATACCTCGCCAATCGGCGGGCTTTGCCAACTTCGTGAAGCCAGCAGAAGTACCTGGCGCGATGTGTTTCGGCGCCAAAAGGAGGAAGCCATGGATTTGGATCTTAAAGGCCGCACAGTCATAGTGACCGGCGGTGGCCGCGGCATCTGCCGTGTCATGTGCGCCACCTTCGCCAGAGAGGGGGCCAACGTGGTGGCCGCGGACATTCTGCCGGACGACGCCCGGGTGGGAGCCGATGGCACGACCACCGAGCAGGAGTGCATGAACCACGGCGTCCGCGCCAGCTACATCCACACCGACGTGACCCAGCTTGACAACGTGATGAAGATGCGGGACGAGGTGATGTCCACTTACGGGCAGATCGACGTGCTGGTCAACGGCGCCGCCTGGTGGGAGAACGGCTACTTCTGGGAGTCGAACCCAGCCAGTTGGGTCAAGGAAATGAACGTCATCATGCTTGGCTCCATGAACTGCTGCAAGGCCATAGCGGAGCCCATGATGAAGGCGAAGAGCGGCGCCATTGTGAATATCGCGTCCGACGCCGGCCGGGGCGGTGAGAGCCGGCAGGTAACCTACGGGGCCAGCAAGGCCGGCATAATCGGTCTTACCAGGGGTCTGGCGCTGGAGCTGGGCTACCACAAGATCAGGGTGAACTGTGTGGCGCCGGGCCGGACCCAGACCCCCCGTGGCATCGCGGACCGAGAGGCCGCGATGGCCGTTGGCGAGAAAGAGGCGGAGGCATACCTGGAGCGCGAAAAGCGGGCGCTTCGAGTGTACGCGCTGCGAAAGTTCGGGACGATGCAGGACGTTGCCAACATGGTGGTTTTTCTCTCGTCGCCCTCCGGCGCCGGGCATGTCACCGGCCAGACCATCAGCGTCAGCGGCGGATACACCATGGTCTAGCCGGGCCAGATTAGAGGCCTGCCCCCGGTGATCCAGTACACTTCTGGTGCTTCTCGAAGGCCTCTCATGGCCTGAGGGATTGCGCCCGACGGTAGCGACCTTGGAACAGCAAAGGAGGTGCATACCATGGCGTATGAATGCATAAAATATGAAGCGGTGGGGGGTAACGTGGCGCTGGTCACCCTCAATCGCCCCAATCGCCTCAACGCCTTGAACCGTCAACTCGTCAGCGAACTGCAACAGGTGTTGGACCATGTAACTGGGAACGACGACGTGCGGGTGCTGGTGTTCACCGGGGCCCCACGCGCCGATGGCCGCCCCTGCTTTTCCGCCGGGGCCGACCTCTACGAGCAGGCAGACCGGGTAGAAAGCGAGGAACAGCTGCTGGACTCCATCCGGGCGCTGGTGGACCGGAGCTTTGGCCCTTGGCTGGCAGGGTTCTGCGACCAGTTGGAGACCCTGGGAAAGCCCTCCATCGCCGCCATCGACGGCATATGCACCGCCGGGGGCCTGGAGCTTGCCCTCGCCTGCGACATCCGGGTGGCCTCGGAAACCGCCCAGATAAGCGACCTGCACATCAAGAACCTGGGCGCGATCGGCGGCGGCGGTGTCACCGTCCGGCTGGCACGCACGGTGGGACCGGCGTGGGCGAAAGAGATTATGTTCACCGGCCAGCCCATGGACGGCCAGGCCGCCGTGAACATCGGCCTGGCCAACCATGTCTTCGCGCCTGACAAGCTGGTAGAAGGCGCCGTCGAACTGGCGCAACGATTCTCCGCTATGCGTCCCGCGGCCCTTGCCATGGCCAAGGCCGCTATGGCCGCCGCCATGGACATGCAACTGGGGCAGGCGCTACGCTTCTCCTACATCGGCCGCGAGGTCCTCTCCTCCAAGGAGGGTGCGAAGTCCTTCACCCAGAAACAACCCCCTCCCCACACCCGGAACTAGTCAATCCAGTCCCAATCCCCCCCCCGGTCCCACCGGGAATACGGCGGGGCCGGGGCCGGGGCTTTCCTAATCCCACGGCAATGCCTTCCGCCCTGGGTACGAGAGTGCGGCGGGTAAATCTGCGCCGCCGGGGGCCGGTTAGTCATCCCCAATGGCCAACTTGAGTAGGCGTATCCTCCGTGTCTACTATGGCTGGTTCGTGGCCGCGGCGGTCGCCGGCACGGAATTCGCCAACGCGGCCTCCGCCATAGGCATCCTGACCATTTTCGTCAGCCCTATGACCGAGGAGTTCGGCTGGAGCCGGACTCAGTTCTCGGGGGCCACCAGCCTGGGGGCCATACTTGGCGCGTCTTTGGCGCCGATCACGGGCCAGTTGGTCGACCGCGTCGGCTCCAGGCTGCTGCTCGCGGGGGGCGGCACAGTAGTTGCCCTGGCCTGCTTTTACCTGGCGGAGGCCGAGACTCTCCTGGGATTCTACATAGCCTTCACCCTTGCCCGGACCGCCGACCAGGGTCTGATCAAGGCCGGCGCCTCACCGGCAGTGGGCAAATGGTTCCGCCGCTACCGGGGGAGGGCCGTCGCCCTGGTCTTTTTCGCCGGATCAGCGGGTATCCTGGTCATGGCCCCGGTCACACAACTGGTGATCAGCGCGTGGGGCTGGCGCACTGCCTGGAGGGTGCTGGGGGGGCTGATGGTCCTTGGGGGCGTGATACCCAGCGCCCTGGTGGTCCGGCGCCAACCCGAAGACATCGGCCTCACTGTGGACGGCGCTCCGGCTGCAGGGCCACTACCAAAACAGACCCCATCCCCCTCCAATAATAACCAAAGTTCCCTGGAAGAAGAGGCCCTGTGGCAATTGGGCCTGGTGGCCCGGACGCCCGCCTTCTGGATGCTGCTGGTTGCCTTGTTCGCCATCAGCACCGCCAGCTCCGGGGTTGTCCTGCACCTGGTGCCCCACCTTAACCAGCGAGGGATCACTGGGGGACGGGCGGTGGCCGTAATCAGCGTCATGTCCGCCTCCGGCGCGGTGAGCACCATGGCTCTGGGGTTCATCGCGGAGCTGGTATCACCCCGACGGCTCATGGTCTTGGTGACCCTGCTGCCCGCCTTCAGCATGGCTGTGTTGATCACGGCCGACAGCCCGGCCCAGGCCTACCTGTTCGCCATGATACAGGGGATAGGAACCACCGGGGTCAATACCCTCTCCCCGCTGGTGTGGGCCAGCTTCTACGGGAGATCGTCATTGGGCTCCATCTACGGAATCAGCAGGGCCTCCCAGGTGTTTGGTTTCGCCGTGGGGGCGCTGGTATCGGGCGTAATCTACGACACCACGGGAAGCTACCGAGACGCCTTTGTCTTGTTCGGCATCATCGCGGTGATCAGCTCAACGCTGTTCCTCGTCACCAGCCCGCCGGTTAGACCGGCCGGCGCCCAGGCTTGACCGGGGGGGCTGGAGGCGGGCGATGCCTGAGGAGGCTTCCCCACACCAAATCGACAGATCACAAGCGAGGCAACGCCTCCGCCCCACTATTGGTCAGACCTTTGCTGGATTGCCCTCTGGATAGATAATAGTAGGTATCTCAGCGGGGTCAATCCGCTGCTGCGGGACCAGCGTGGGATCACCGATCTGGAGACGGCCATCGTGCTGATCGCCTTCGTGGTGGTCTCTTCGGTGTTCGCCTTCGCCGCCCTGTCCACCGGCCTGTTCTCCAGCGACAAAGCCAAGGAGACCATCCTGGTCGGCTTGGCTGAAACCGGGGCAGCATGGAACTCAAAGGCTCGGTAACCCTTACATCTTCCACCACGGACACCTCGGGTCTGGTTTCGGACATCGCCCTCCAGGTAGCCAGCGCC
>CAYOAF010000188.1:0-2930 GCA_964401855.1 uncultured Dehalococcoidia bacterium | reverse complement strand
GCGGGCCGGGACCCGTCTCGCCAACGGAGACCAGATCAGCCCGGCCGGGACGATGAACAGGGCAAAGGTGCTGGCCAGGAAAGCCGCCGAGGAGGCAGGTACGCCCTGGCTGATGTAGTGGGGCACCTGGTGCAGAGCAACACCGGCCTGGGCCATGAACCCGGCGGCGGAGTAGGCGGCCAATACCCAGAATGCCCGGGTGCGCAGGGCCTCACCCACGGTGAAGTGGGTCTCTACCGGTGCATCGCCCGGCGCCTCCCCGGTACCGGAGGTGCTTTTCTCCGGTTGAGAGGCGCTTTCCGGGGCTGGGTCGGCCTCCAACCCCATATCCTCAGGCCGCCTTCCGATGAGCAGGAGCGGCGGCAGCACGCCGACGAACATGGTGTATAGGCCCAGGGAAGCCCAGGCCACCCGCCAATCCCAGGCGCCGATAATGGCCTGAACCACCAGCGGCATAGCCGCCAACCCGGTGCCCTGGGAGACACCGAAAAGGGCGAGCGCAATGGGCCGCCGGCGCAGGAACCAGTTACTGACGGCCGTCGTGGTGCCCAGCTCCAACGGACCGGCGAAAACCGCCCGCCCCGGCACGTACAAAAAGTAGAAGGCCCAGACGTGGCTGATCGAAGCCAGACCGATGGCGCAGAAGCCCGCCACCGCCGAGGTCAGCGACAGGACCGGACCGGCTCCGTACCGGTCAATCCACCGTCCCACGAAAGGGGATATCGCCACGGCGCCCAGGCCGCCCAGGCTTACCGCCCCGGAGAACAGCCCCCGGGACCAGCCGAAATGGTGGGTCATGGGCACCACGAACACGGACAAGGTGCTCACGGCCATCAGCGGCCTGGTGGAGAGGCTGGTCAATGCGGTGGCGGCCAGGACGACCCACCCGTAGTAGAAGGGCAGAGCCCGCGCCAGCCAATTGCGTAGCGGCGTGGCCATCACCAGGGTCCAGGTTTCAAGAGCAGGCCAATCGGGGCCGGCTTGAAGGCGGGGCCGGGGCGGTCATTGGCAATCTGCGGCTGTAGTATGTATACTCGCGTACAACGTTTCATGGGGTGATTATGCCACGTATTTTCCGGCTGGCCATGGCCCAGATCAACCCCACCGTGGGAGACATCCCCGGCAACACCGCGCTGATGCTGGAAGCCCTGGAAGGGGCCCGGGAAGTCCAGGCCGACCTGCTCGCCTTTCCGGAGCTGGCCACCACCGGGTATCCCCCGGAGGACCTGCTTTTCAAGACTTCCTTCCTGCGGGACAACGTGGTAGCCATGGAGAAGGTGGTGGCCGCCTCCTGGGGCCTCGCCGTGGTGGTGGGATACGTCCAGGTGGGAGCCGACATCTCCAACGCCGCGGCCCTGGGTTACGACGGCAAGCTGATCGACAGCTACCAAAAGATGTACCTGCCCAACTACGGCGTGTTCGACGAGGACCGTTACTTCCGCCGGGGTGATACCTGCCCAGTTTACATCATCAACGGCGTCGGCATCGGCGTGAATATCTGCGAGGACGCCTGGTACCCGGTGGGCCCCATCGCGGTGCAGCGGGAGGCCGGCGCTGAACTCATCGTAAATATCAACGCCTCGCCTTTCTACGCCGGAAAGCGCTTCTACCGGGAGAAGATGATCGCCACCCGGGCCGCGGACAACGAGGTGTTCGTGGCCCACTTGAATATCGTGGGCGGCCAGGATGAGTTGGTCTTCGATGGAGCCAGCTTGGTCTGCGACATGGCCGGAGAGCCGGTGGCCCGGGGTCCTGCTTTCCGGGAGTCGCTGATAACCGTCGACCTGGATATCGATGCGGTCTTCAGCTCCCGGCTGCGCGACCCGCGCCCCCGCAAGGAAAACCTGACGATACTTCGGGAGATCGGCGACTCCAAGGTGATCCACGTCTCCGATTTCCAGCCCAGGGAGCGCCCGCCGCTGGCCGAGACATCGCTGGCCTCGGCGATGGGCAAGATGGAGGGGGTCTACCACGCCCTAGTGATGGGAACGAAAGACTATCTGCGCAAGTCCGGCTTCGCCAAGGCGCTGGTCGGGCTGTCAGGGGGGATAGACTCAGCCCTTACCGCCACCGTCGCGGTAGACGCCCTGGGACCGGACAACGTGGTCGGTATCACCATGCCCTCCCGGTTCTCTTCCGAGAGCAGCATCAGCGATTCCAAGGAGCTGGCCGGCAACCTAGGCATCAACCTCTGGACGGTGCCCATCGAACAAGCTCACCTCGCCTTCGAGGGCATGCTCGAGCCCTATTTCCAGGGCACGGAACCCAACGTGGCCGAAGAAAACATCCAGTCCAGGATTCGGGGCAACATCCTCATGGCCATCTCCAACAAGTTCGGCTGGATTGTGCTGGCCACCGGCAACAAGAGCGAGATGGCCATGGGCTACGCCACCCTCTACGGAGACATGGCCGGCGGCTTCGCCGTCATCAAAGACGTGCCCAAAACCATGGTCTACAGCCTCTCCCGCTGGCGCAATCAGCACGGTTCTCCCCATCCGGTGATTCCCGAAGCCATCATCAACAAACCGCCATCCGCGGAGCTGAAGGAAAATCAACTGGACCAGGACATACTGCCCCCCTACGAGGTGCTGGACCCGGTGATCAAGGCGTACGTGGAGGAAGACCGCAGCCGCCAGGAAATAGTTGCCATGGGCGCCGACCCTCAGGTGGTGAGCCAGGTGATCGCCTTCGTCGACCGCAACGAGTACAAGCGCCGTCAGGCACCGCCGGGCGTCAAGATAACGCCCCGTGCCTTCGGAAAAGACCGCCGCCTGCCCATCGTCAACCGCTACCGGCAGCCGTAGGTCGGCGGTCAGCAGTCAGCGGTCGGCGGTCGGCTGATGGCTGATGGCTGACCGCTAACCTGCGCGTGCCGCCCCCCGGCACGTCGCCTAGTCGGTAACCTCGACGATCATCTCTATTTCCACGCA
>CAYOAF010000187.1:0-9335 GCA_964401855.1 uncultured Dehalococcoidia bacterium | reverse complement strand
GGTGTTACCAGACATAACACAACAACTCCCCGCCGATTCCCCGCCGCCAAGCCTGCCGCCCATCCATGACCCCCTGGGAGGTGGAAAGGATGGCCAAACCCAGGCCGCCGTACACCCGGGGGATTTCCCCTTTGCCCACGTGGCTCCGCAAGCCCGGCCGGCTCACCCGTTTCAGGCCGTTGATGGCCGGCACCCGGCCCTCGCGGTAAGCCAGATGAATCCGAAGGGTTGGGTGGGCATGTCCCCGGGGAACGTCGTAGCCCCGGATATAGCCTTCATCTTGGAGAATCTTGGCCAGGGCCAGCTTCAGTTTTGAGTGGGGCACTAGGACGGAGTCGTGCCGCACGTGAATCGCATTGCGAATTCGGGTCAGCATATCCGCCACAGGATCGGTGACTGGCATTCTAATCTGTCTCCCTGCTGTTCACGATCATCTGAACTCTAATCTGATCCATGCAAATGCTCCGTTTCAGGAGAGGCCTACTACAGGCTGGCCTTGCGCACGCCGGGCAGGTCGCCGGAGAGCGCAAGCTGCCGGAAACATATCCGGCAAACCCCAAAGTAGCGGATGTAGGCCCGGGGACGCCCACACCGGTTGCACCGGCTGTGAACCCGGACCGGGAATCTGGGTGTCCTTAACCATTTCTGGATCTTTGACGTCTTGGCCAAAAAGTCTCCTTTACGCCTGGCGGACGAAGGGGAATCCGTACAATTCCAGGAGGCGAATGGCCTCGGTATCGTTACCAGCACTCGTGGTAATGGTAACCTGAAGGCCCCTGAATTTGTCGATCTGATTGTAGTCGATCTCTGGAAAGATGATCTGTTCCCGGATACCGATGGTAAAGTTTCCCCGCCCATCGAAGCCCCGGCGAGGAACACCCCGGAAGTCGCGGATGCGGGGCAGAGCCATATTGACCAGCCGATCGAGGAAATGGTACATCCGAGCACCCCGGAGGGTCACCGCGGTGCCGATGGAGTTGCCCTCGCGGATCTTGAACCCAGCGATGGACTTGCGGGCCTTGGTAATGACCGGCTTCTGCCCGCTGATTGTGGTCAAGTCGGTGGTGGCGCCATCCATGGCACGGCTGTTGGTCAGGGCCTCGCCGACCCCTATGTTCAAAACAATCTTACGGATCCGGGGTACGCGCATTGGGTTGCTGAACCCGAACTCCTGCATCATGGTCGGAACGATCTCAGTCCGGTAAACCTCCCGAAGCCGGGGTGGGGGTGGGCTTTCCGTTTCGGCGGGGGGCTCAACTGCGGCCTCAGCTGGTGGGCGCCGCCCGCGAGTCGTCCGTCCACTTTGAGCGGACCGCCGGCGGGTGGAAGCCGCTTTGGGCTGCTGCTCGGCTGAAGCCTCGGGTTGCACGTCGGACTGCGCTTCAGGCTGTTTCTCGGCCAAAGCCTCGGGTTGCTCCTCGTTTTGGGGTTCCGGCTTGGACTCACCTGGCATCGTCGATCACTTCCTTACACTTGGGACAACCCCTTACCCTGACCCCGGTGTCTAGAAGGACAGAAGTGGGTTTCATGGGCCGGTTGCATTTGTTGCAGACCAAAACAACGTTGGAGATGTGGATGGGAGCCTCTTGCTGTACCCTGCCCGATTGTCGGATGCCGGGGCGTGGGCGCATGTGGCGGGTCACCATGTTTACACCCTCCACCACCACCCGGTTTTGCTTGATCAACTGCCGGTCTACTCGCCCGGTCTTGCCCTTGTCCTTGCCGGCCGTGACCAGCACGGTGTCGCCGTTTCGGATGCGCATTATACCACCTCGGAGGCGAGGGAAACGATCCGCATAAAGCCTTTGTCCCGCAGTTCGCGGGCCACCGGCCCAAATATGCGGGTGCCCCGGGGCAGCCGGTTTTCCAAGATGAGTACCGCGGCGTTGTCGTCGAATTTGATGTAGGTCCCGTCGGGCCTGCGGCGGCCCTGGGCCTGCCGGATGACCACGGCCCTGACCACATCGCCCTTCCTGACCGGTGAGTTGGGGCCTGCCTCACGGACGTTGCAGACAATGACGTCACCCACGTGGGCGTACCGGCGCCGGCTGCTGCCGGGGATGTTGATCAGCCGGATCACTTTGGCCCCGCTGTTGTCTGCCACAGTGAGTCGTGTGTAGGTCTGGATCATTCTTCAGAATCCTCGGTGTCCTGGTTGTCCGCTACGGGCTCTTGGTCCTCCGGCTCATCTTCGGCGGGCTCGGATGTTTCAGTCTCGGCCACCTCTTCGCCGGCGGCCTGCTCGTCGGCGATTACCTCCGCATCGGACTCCAGATCGATGGGGCGCACCTCCGCCACCTGCCGGCGCTCCAGTATCTCCAGCAGTCGCCAGCGCTTGGTCTTGGAGATGGGCCTGGTTTCCTGAATTCGCACGATGTCTCCTAGACGGCACCGGTCGAGGGGGTCGTGAACGTGAAAGCGGACCACCCGCCGCACCTGTTTGCGGTAGAGGCGATTGCGTTGCTTCCACACCATCTCCACAACCGCCGTTTGGCCCCTGGGTGTCCGCACCACCGAGCCGGTGCGGACTTTTCGCATAGATTTCGCCACTGTTACCTCTGTGCCAACTCGCGCTCTCTGATGATGGTGCGCAACCTGGCTATGGACTTCCGCACCTCGCGGGGAAGGTTGGTATTAGGCAACTGGCCGGTGGTGGCCCGGAAGCGCAGGTGCATAAACTCCCGGTAGGATTTGTCCAACTCCTCGGCGAGTTGCTCGTCGGTCAAGGCTCGAATCTCGTGTATCTGCATGGCGCCCCTTCCCTAACCGGCCCCACCGGATAGTGCCGCCAGCCGGTTGCGGTGGACGGTTTTGGTGGGAATGGGCAGCTTGTGAGAGGCCAGCTTCAGAGCGTCGATGGCGTCTTGCGCCGGCACGCCGGCCACCTCGAAGAGGATCCGGCCGGGCTTGACCACTGAAACCCAATGGTCGACGGCGGCCTTGCCGCCCCCCATCCGAACTTCGGCCGGCTTTTTGGAAACCGACTTATCCGGAAAGACCCGGACCCAAACCTGTCCGCCTCGCCGGAGGTGGCGGGTGACGGCGACCCGGGCCGCCTCGATCTGGCGGGCCGTGATCCAGTCGGTCCCCATAGCTTTCAACCCATATTCACCGAAGTTGATCGTGCTTCCCGTGGTGGCGGCGCCCTTACGGCGGCCCCGGAAGGACTTTCGGTATTTGGTGCGCTTTGGCTGCAACATGAGCAGTTCCTCTAAACCCTAGGCCCCTAGGCCCCTAGGCCTCGTCGATTTCTTCCAGTACTTCTCCCGGAGCGTCCGCCTGCACGGTCACTTCGATGGCTTCCAGTTCCTCTTCTTCTTCGGGTGGCGGTGGCAGGATTTCTCCATGATAGACCCAGGTCTTGACGCCAACGCGCCCCATCCCGGTGTGAGCTTCTGCCAGGCCGTAGTCGATGTCCGCCCGCAGGGTGTGGAGGGGTACCTGGCCCAGCATCAGCTTCTCCACCCGGGCGATCTCGGACCCGGAAATCCGGCCCTTCACGATGATCTTGATCCCCTTGGCACCCCCTTGCATCGCCCGTTGGGCGGCCTGGCGCATGGCACGCCGGTAGGCGACCCGTCGCTCCAACTGGTCGGCAATGTTCCGCGACACCAGGTAGGCGTCAATCTCCGGCTGGTTGATTTCGATGATGTTCAACTGGACCCGGCGTTTGGTTATTACCTCCAGCCGGCTGCGCAAACGCTTGACCCGTTCTCCATCCCGTCCGATGAGAATGCCGGGCCGGGCCGAATGGATGTTGATGACGCTGTCCTGGGCCCCGCGGTCGATCTCCACCCGGGCGATCCCGGCGTCGGAAAAGGTCTTGTATTCGTTCTTGATGCAGTCTCGAAGGCGCAAGTCCTCCAGCACCAGGGTTCGATAGCCGGACATGTTGGGGGCAAACCAATGGGCCTTCCAGTCTTTGATTATGCCCAGTCTAAAGCCGTATGGATGTGTCTTATGGCCCATGCCTTAGGACTCCTCCCGTGCCTCGTCGACCATGACGGTGATGTGGCTGGAGCGCTTGGTAATCCGGCCGATGCGGCCCCGGGCCCGGGGCCGAAACCGTTTCAAAGAGCGGGCGTTATCCGCTGTGATGTGGACGATGCGCAGGGTATCACGGTCCATGAACATATTGTTCTCGGCGTTGGCTGCGGCCGACTTCACTACCTTGGCCACAGTCCGGGCCCAAGGTGACGTCAGAAGGCCCAGGGTATTAAGCGCGACATCCACCGGCTGGCCCCTTACCAGGTCCAAAATGGGCTTCAGACGCTTTTGGGATGCGCCTATTTGTTTGGCCATGGCCCGTACTGGAGGCACTACCTCACCTCATCCTGCTGGACCGCTCGGTGCGCACGTGGCCCCTATAGGTGCGGGTTGGGGCGAATTCGCCCAGCCGGTGGCCTACCATGTTTTCGGTGACGAACACCGGCACATGGCGGCGGCCGTCGTGGACGCCCATTGTCAGCCCCACCATCTCAGGCATGACCATCGAAGCCCGGGACCAGGTTCGGATAACCGTCTTGGCCCCCGACCGCTGGACGGCTTCCACTTTCTTCATCAGCTTGGGATGAACGAACGGGCCCTTTTTTACCGAACGGGACACGCTACCGCCTCCTGCCCCGGCGCATTATGAACCGGCTGCTGGCCTTCTTCTTTCGTCTGGTCTTATGGCCCAGGGTCGGCTGCCCCCAAGGCGACTTGGGACCGGGCATGCCAATGGGAGAGCGGCCTTCACCGCCCCCGTGGGGATGGTCTACCGGATTCATCGCCACGCCCCGGACATGGGGACGGCGGCCCAAGTGCCGGCTGGCGCCGGCCTTGCCCAAACTCTCGTTCTTGTGGTCCGGATTGGATAGCTGTCCAATACTGGCCCGGCAATTCAAAAGTATGCGACGCATCTCCCCAGATGGCAGACGCACCAGTACGTATTCCCCTTCCCTCGATAGCACCTGGGCGCCGGCGCCGGCGCTGCGCACCAGCTGGCCGCCCCTTCCAGGATTCAACTCTACGTTGTGAACGACGGTGCCCGTGGGGATTGACCGCAAAGTCATGCAGTTGCCGGGATGGATCTCGGCGCCGGGGCCGGATTGTACCCAGCTACCCACTGCCAGGCCCACGGGAGCCAGGATGTAGCTCTTCTCTCCGTCGGCATAGTAGATCAGGGCGATGCGGGTGGTGCGGTTGGGGTCATACTCGATCGACATCACGTGGCCGGGAATCCCATCCTTGAGCCGCTTGAAATCGATGCGCCGGTACATTTGTTTCGGTCCGCCGCCCCGGCTCCGGGTGGTGATCCGGCCCCGGTTGTTGCGCCCCGCGTGCTTGGCCAGAGGGGAAAGAAGAGATTTCTCCGGCTTGCGCCGGGTAATCTCTTCAAAGGAGGGCCGGACCGCATTGCGGGTCCCCGGAGTCACCGGCCTTAGGTTTTTCAGCGGCATGGTTGCATCCCTGCTATATTACCGGGCTCAGAGCCCCTCAATAAAGTTGATCCGGTCGCCTGGCTTCAGCGTGACCACGGCTTTCTTGACATCCGGCTGTTTGGCGGGACGCGGGCCGTAGCGCTTGCGCTTACCGTGGAGCTTGGTAATGTTGACGTCCATCACGGTCACGTCAAAATTGGTCTCCACCGCCTGTTTTACTTCCACTTTGTTGGCCTTGAGCGCCACCTGGAAGGTGTACTTGCCCGATTCCTGGAGAAGGGTGCTCTTCTCCGTGACGGTTGGTTTGATCAACACCTTATGGATGTTCATCTACGCCCCTGCCTCCTCTTCGGAAACCTGGTCCGATTCCGGGGCGGGAGCGGCTTCCACCGCATCGGCCACCGCAACGGCTCCATCCGGTTCCGGAGACTCCACCGCGGCGTTTGCCAGGGCAAGCCTGGCCTTTATGGCCCCGCGCCCCATGGCGGCCGCGGCCAGGAACTGCTCGGCCCATCGGGCCGCATCCACCGTGATAATGACGGTTTCCCGGCGCAGGAGTTCCTGAGCGTTGAGCTGGGTGACCGGAAGGGTCCAGATCTTTTGCAGGTTGTGGGCGGCCCGCACCACCTTCTGATTGGACTCCAGGGTTATCAGCAGCGCCGAGCTGGAGACACCCAGGTTGCTGAGGAGGTCCACCATCGATTTGGTTTTACCGTCCACCCCGTCCATGCTGTCCAGGCAGACCAACCGGTGCTGCCGGGCCTTGTCGGAAAGGACGCACTTGAGCGCCAGGTGGCGCATCCGGCGCGGCAGGGCCCTGCGATAGTCGCGAGGATGGGGTCCGAATACGACGCCGCCGTGGCGCCACTGCGGGGAGCGGATGCTGCCCTGCCGGGCGCGGCCGGTGTGCTTCTGAACCCAGGGCTTGCGTCCTCCTCCGGACACTTGCGCCCGGGTCTTGGTGTCGTGGGTGCCCTGGCGCTTGTTGAGCTGGTAGATCACCAGCGCCTGGTGCACCAGGGGGTGGTTCATGGGCACGTTGAAGACGGCGTCGTCCAGTTCAATAGTCTGGACTGTCTCGCCGCTCTGGTTTTTGACTGGGACTTCCATGTCCTCGGCTAACCCCCTACCCGCCGGCCGCCGCCCGTTTTTCGGGACGGCGGATTTGAAGGAGGCCGTTGGGCGCTCCCGGGACCCCCCCCTTTATGAAAAGCAGGTTGCGGTCGGTGTCCACGCTGACCACTTCCAAGCCTTTGACGGTAATCCTTGCATTGCCCATGTGTCCGGCCATTTTCAGCCCTTTGAACACCTTGCCGGGGGTGGTACCGCCTCCGATAGAGCCTGGCGCCCGCGCCCGGTCCGACTGGCCGTGAGTTCGAGGTCCGCCGTGGAAGCCGTGCCGTTTCATCACGCCGGCAAATCCCCGGCCCTTGGAACGCCCGATCACGTCGATCCGCTCCCCAGGCTCGAAGATATCGACGCCGATGGTTTGCCCCACCTCAAACTCGGAGACGTCGTCGGCCGTGACCTCCCGCAGGTGGCGGCAGGGCCGGCTGCTTTTCAGGTGGCCGGCCCGAGGCTTGTTGAGCCGCTTGACATCGCCAAACCCCAGTTGGACCGCTTGGTAGCCGTCTTTTTCCTGGGTCTTGACCTGGGTCACTACGCAAGGACCGGCCTCGATGACAGTGACCGGGACCACCCTGCCGTCTTCGCGAAAGACCTGGCTCATTCCTATTTTTTTTCCGAGAAAGCCTCGGATCATGGTAAACACCCGTGCGTTAGAGCTTGCCTTAGAGTTTAATCGAAATGTCCACCCCTGCGGGCAGGTTGAGCCGCGTCAGGGAATCAATGGTCTTGGACGTGGGCTCCAGTATGTCGATGAGCCTCTTGTGAGTCCGGATCTCGAAATGTTCACGGGAGTCCTTGTCGACATGGGGGCCTCGAATAACACAGAACCGCCTAATCCGGGTGGGCAGGGGTACCGGTCCGGCTATCCGTGCCCCGGTCCGCTCGGCGGTTTCCACTATCTGCCCCGCGGACAGGTCCAGCATCTTGTGATCGAAGGCCTTTAGGATTATTCGTACTTTTTGCCTGGTAACCATCTCTACCCTATCGCCGCCCTGCCGCGGCTACACAACGTTGACGATTGATTTCAGCACATTCTCCGAAACCGGTTCGTAGTACCGGAACTCCATGGTATAAGAGGCCCGTCCCTGGGTTATCGAGCGCAGCGCCGTGGTATAGGAGAAAGTCTCCCCCAGAGGCAGCAATGCCCGCACCACCTGCACGTCCTCTTGACCCTCGATGGTTTTTATCTGCGCCCGGCGGGTGCCCAGATCTCCCAGCACGTCGCTCAAAAACTCGCCGGGGGTGACAACCTCCAGGTCGGCGATAGGCTCCAGCAGTACCGGGGCCCCTCTCTTGGCTCCTTCGCGGATGGCCAGGATGCCGGCGTTTCGGAAAGACATCTCCGAGGAGTCCACGGTATGGTAGCTGCCATCCACCAGGGTGATTTTCAAATCCACCAGCGGAAAGCTGCCCAGAGGACCGTTGGTCACGGCTTGGAGCACGCCCTTTTCCACCG
Source organism: uncultured Dehalococcoidia bacterium (assembly GCA_964401855.1). Taxonomy (GTDB): domain Bacteria; phylum Chloroflexota; class Dehalococcoidia; order Lucifugimonadales; family UBA3495; genus CAJWBT01. The sequence goes on along the minus strand of CAYOAF010000187.1, from coordinate 1,328 downwards.
CGGAGATGTACTCCCTTGGGATAACCCCTCCGTGGATGGCGTTCACGAAGACTATCCCGCCGCCCCGCTCCAGCGGCTCCAGCTCCAGCCACACATGGCCGAACTGCCCGTGGCCGCCGGTCTGCCGGACGAACCGGCCTTCGCTTCGGACCGGCTTGGTTAGCGTCTCCCGGTATGAGACCCGGGGCTTGCCCACGTTGGCCTCAACGTTGAACTCCCGGCGCATCCGGTCTACCAGGACTTCCAGGTGCAGCTCTCCCATGCCGGCGATGAGCGTCTGCCCGGTCTCGTCGTTGAAAGTGACCACGAAGGTCGGGTCTTCATCCGAGAGTTTACGCAAGGCATCGGTGAGGCGGTCCTGGTCGGCCCGGCTTTTCGGCTCGATGGCCACGGCCACCACCGGAGTGGGGAACTTGGGCGGCTCGAGAATCACTTGGTCTGAAGCACCGCAAATGGTATCGCCCGTGAAGGTGTTCTTCAGTCCCACCGCAGCGCAGATGTTGCCCGCGGTAACCTCTTCCAACTCCTCGCGGCGGTTCGCATGCATAAGGAGGAGCCGCCCCATCCGCTCCCGATGGCCCTTGGTAACGTTGACTACCGAAGCGCCGGACTTGACCGTTCCAGAATAAACCCGCAGGAAGACCAGCCGGCCGACATAAGGGTCGGTCGCCACTTTGAAGGCCAGGGCTGCCAGAGGCGCGTCCACATTTGCGGATCGGACGGCCGTCTTCTCGGTACGGGGGTCGGTCCCCTCCACTGGGGGTATGTCCGCGGGGGACGGCAGGTATTGGATGACCGCGTCCAGCAGAGGATGGACCCCTTTGCCGGAGGTGGCGGTGCCGCAGAGAACGGGCACCAGGAGGCCGGCGATGGTGGCCTGCCTCAATGCCTGGCGCAAGGTGTCCTTTTCGATCTCCTCGCCTTCCAGGTACTGGATCAGCAACTGTTCATCGGTTTCCACGATCTTCTCGATCATGGCCTGGCGGTATTGTTGGAAGGTTTCTTTGTATTCAGGAGGCAGCTGGACCTCGGCCGGGTCATGCCCGTTGGACCCATTGAGGCCCATGTTGGGGTAAACGGTGGCCATACCGCCGAAGAGGTCGGCTACGCCCTGAAACTCCGCTTCGGCGCCGATGGGCAACTGGATGGGAACCGGGTTGCCATTGAGGCGGCGGCGAATGGACTCGATGGTCCGCTCGTAGCTGGCTCCCACCCGGTCCATCTTGTTGACGAAGCAGATGCGGGGCACCTTGTAGTTGTCGGCTTGACGCCAGACGGTCTCCGACTGGGACTGGACGCCCGCGACGGCATCCAGCACGACGATCCCC
>CAYOAF010000186.1:0-5705 GCA_964401855.1 uncultured Dehalococcoidia bacterium | reverse complement strand
GGATACGTTGGCGCCGGGCGGACCCCATCGTCTATGTCGATGCGGGTGAGATGGACGTGCACCGGAACAGCTACGTGGTGGTCCAGGCGGGCAACGGCCAGGAGCTGGGCTGGGTCGTCCGCGAGCCCCACGACCTGGTCTACAGCCAGCCCGAGAGTGAACCCGCGGCAACGGTGGTGCGCAAGGCTACCGCGTCGGATTTTGGCCGCCTGCAGCATATCAGGGAAATGGAGAGCGAAGCCTTCACTCTGGCCCGCAGCAAGATCCGCGCCCTGCAACTGGCAATGAAGATCATCGACACCCACTACACCTTCGACCGCAGCCGCCTCAAGATAGCCTTCGGCGCGGAAGGGCGAGTGGATTTCCGCCCCCTACTCCACGAGCTAGGCTCGGCGCTGCACTGCCGGGTGGAGCTGCGGCAAGTGGGTGAACGAGATGTGGCCAAAGCGGCGGGCGGACTGGGACGCTGCGGCCGTGAGCTGTGCTGTAGCGCCTGGCTGACCAGGTTCGACGCCATCTCCGTGCGCATGGCCAAGGAGCAAGCGCTGCCCATCAGCGCCGAGGGTCTGGCCGGCGGCTGTGGCCGGCTCCGCTGCTGTCTGCGATTCGAGTACGAGCAGTACCGGCAGATCAACCGGGCCTTCCCCCGCGTCGGCGAGGAGGTGGGCACACCCAAGGGACTGGCCAAGGTCATTGTGGGCCACCAGCTTCAGGAAACGGTCTCCGTGCGCTACTCCGATGACCGGGTGCTGGAGTGGCCCCTGGCCCAACTTGAGCGGCACTCAACTTCTAAAAACTAGCCGCCCGGGCTGCCCGCCAACCGGCCTTTTCAGTAACCAACCACGGTGGTTCGACAAGCTTACCACGAGCGGTGGAGGAGTTCTCTCTCCGTTGATCCTGAGCATGTCGAAGGACCGTCCGTTTCAGGGCTTACGGTTGAGCTGTTGCGGTGTTCCCCACGGATTCGGACCGGTCACACTGGGACGGTCCAGGGAATGTAGGGCCGCCACTCCTCCAGGATCACGCGATTCTGCAGAATGAGGTAGGGGTTCGGGGCCGGCACCCGAGGCGCCTTCACCAGCTTCATGCCGGCCTCCACCGGCGTTCGGCCCGCTTTACGCAGGTTGCACCTAGGACAGGCGGCCACCACGTTCTCCCAGGTGTTCGCCCCATGCTGCCGCCGGGGTATAACGTGATCCAGGGTCAGGTCATGAGTCTTGTTGCCACAGTATTGGCAGGTAAACCGGTCCCGGAGGAACACCTCTTTTTTGGACAGCTTGCGGGGCAGAAAGGGCCTTTTTATCAGGTACACCAGGCGAATGATTGAAGGCACATCGAATACGGCGGTGACGGTGAAGATCTGCCCCCGGTGGTTCTCCAACTGCTCCGCCTTGCCTTTGCCAAGCATGATAATGGCCCGCCGGGCGGTGCAGATGTTGATGGGCACGTAGTTGAGGTTGAGGACCAGGACCGGGGCTCGAATCAGCCCGCCCCGCCCCGCCGGCGGCTCGCCGTTTCCGGTGACCGGCGCCAGCGTTTCCGCCTTGGGCTGGCTGGCCTGTTGGTTATCAACCACTGGCACCGATACCTCAATTCGGCTGACGGGAAATACCTTGTCCATCCACGCACCACCGCTGAACGCCGGGGTCAGGGGTTGCACCAGGAATCACCCACGCAGCAGCCAGGACTGCCTGCCGGGATGATGCTCAGGCACTCGCCCCCTGCCTGCCATGGTCCGCGTGGTCCCAAACGTTCGCTTGGCCGTATTTGGGGCCGGGCCGGGCGCCGCCGGTGCGGCAATCAGTCGGTTATCTTCTTGAGGTCCTTGAGCTTATCGTCCCAGTCACCGGGGATCAACCTGACACCCCGGATCACAACGTCGAAGTTATCCGCCATGAAAGAAGCCAACGTGGATTCGCCGATATCCTCGTCGATGTCGTTGGTGAACTTCTGGACCCCCGTCAGCACGCCGGAGACCAACAGGAACCCGATGATGACGGCCGCCCCCATCCCCGCCATGCGGTTGGCCATCCCGAAGAGCGGGATGAACCGCAACACCATTTTGACCCAGACGCCTACTATGGCGCCTATGATGAAAAGGCCCAAGAAGACGAGGACGAAGCCGCCGATCGCTTGAGCGCCCTCATTGTCGGTGACGACAGAGAAGACGTTGCCCACGGTCTCAGCAATGCGGCTGGAAATGGCCAGCCCAACGATCACCATCATCAGTGGAATAACGATCTGGACCAAGCCGACTGAAAAGCCCCAAATGGCGGTCCCTCCCCAAACAACCAGAACCACCAGGTCTAGCCAATGCACCGCTTACCCCCTTGCTGCAACCGGGGCGCGGTGCTCCAAGCGAGACCGCGCGTGCAGCCAGCGATGGATTTAAGGTGGCGGGATTGAGTCCCCCCCAGGGAGTTTAACACAGAAGATGCCTGAGGCGCAGGCCGGCTAGGTGTTGCTGACCAGTTGTTTACGCAGGGCTAGCAGACCCACCAGCGCCATGCAACCGAAGAGGTAGCCGCCGAGCACATCGCTGGGCCAGTGGACCCCTATATAAACCCGGGAAGCCCCGATGGCCAGGATGACCACGCCGATTCCAATTTGTAGCCAGAGGCGCAATAGCGGCGGCTTGACCAGCTGCCCCACCAGGAAGATCAAGATTCCGCCGACCAGGACCGCATAGATGGAATGGCCGCTGGGGAAGCTCAGCCCATGGGGCGCCGGGCCGACCAGAAGGTAATCGGGCCGGGGACGCTCTACAATCATCTTCAACCCTTTGCCGGCGACCATGGGCACCAGGCTGAGCAGGACTATCAGGGCGTCTGCCCGGTGTCGCAAGAAGAACAGGGACCCGCTCACCGCCAGTACCAGAGTGATGGAAACGGAAACCAGGCCCAGGCTCGATACCGCCAGGGCCACCCGGTCCAGCCATCCGGACTGAAGGCCTTGGACCTCCATCAGTGCCCGTTCGTCGCCGGGGAAGGTGGGGAACGCCCAGGCCAAGGGGAATAACGCGAGGGTGACCAGAAGTGCGGCCCACAGGCAGCATGATTTCCAGGATAGCCGTAATCTCATCGCAGCATATATTCTAGTATAGGTCATCCCCACAACTCCAGATTCAACTTTATAATCACCTCCAAATAAATTCAAGCTTCGCCAGGCCCTCGGTCGATGCTATAATGCGTTGTCGGAGTCTTGGCACAGGGAGCAGAGACTGTCCAGGTTGATTAGCGTAATCGCCATAGACGGGCCGGTGGCCGCCGGGAAGACGGTGGTGGGACGGGCCTTGGCTCAGCGGTTGGGGTTCAAGTACCTGGACACCGGGGTGATGTACCGGGCGATTACCTGGCTGGCCCTCCGGAACGAAATACCCCTCGAAGATGAAGCGGCCCTGGGCGATCTCGCGGACACCCACCCGGTCCGCCTGAAAGGCCAACAGAGCGATCAGGTGCTGGTCGGCGAGCACCAGGTGGGCGAAGAGCTGCGGGACTCCCAGGTCACCCAGAGAGTATCCCTGGTGGCCCGGATGCCGGCGGTGCGGCGGGCCCTAGTGCGCCAGCAACGCGTGTTGGCCGAGGAAGGAGACATTATCGTGGTCGGACGAGACATCGGCACCGTGGTCCTGCCCGACGCCGGTCTCAAGGTCTTCCTGTCGGCTTCCCCCGAGCGCCGGGCCCGGCGCCGGTGGCAGGAAACGCGGGGCCAGGGCCAGGCCCCCGAGTACCAGCAGGTGCTGGCGGAAACCAAGGCGAGGGACGAGATCGACTCTCACCGGGCCGACTCCCCACTGACGCCGGCGCTGGACGCTTTCTTGCTCGACACCGATGAGTTGAGTGTTGACCAGGTGGTAGGGCGGATTCTGTGCCGGATGCAGGAGCTGACTGTGGCAGGGGAACGATGACCCTACTAGCCCGGCTGGGCCAGAAGACGGCCCGGTTCTGCTTCGGCAAGCTGGGCCGGTTGGAATTGATCGGGCGCGAATTGGTTCCGCCTCACGGGCCTTTGATCGTGGTGGCCAATCACCTGTCCTTCAGCGACCCTCCCTTGCTGGTGTGCGGCATTGACCGGCCTCTGTACTTCATCGCGAAGCGGGAGCTGTTCTCCAACCCCATTACCGGGTTTTTGATGAGAGGGTTCCAGGTCCATCCCTTCGACCGTTCCGGGTCTCGGGTCGAAGCGTTGCGGCTGGTGCTCCGCCTGCTGGAGCAGGACCGGGCCGTGGTTGTTTTTCCCGAAGGCCATCGCAGCCCCGACCACACTATGAAGGAGGGCATGCTGGGAGTGGCTTATCTGGCGATGAAATCCCGGGCGACGATACTGCCCGTAGGCCTTTCCGGCACCGAGAAGATCTCTGCCTGGCGAATGACGGTGCCTCTGTGCCGCATGCGCGCCAACATCGGCCAGCCCTTCACTCCCACGGTGATGGAGGGAGCGCCCGGCCGGGAAGCGACCCAAAACGTGCTAGACATGATAATGAACCGCATCGCCGCGCTGCTCCCCGAGCAGTACCGGGGCGTATATGCTGCCACCGCGGCTAGGGATGCCGGGGCGGCCGCCGCCGTCGCAAGCCAGGCGAGCGAAGCCGGCCGCGGCGCAATTGCACCCTGAACCACGGTCCATTGAGGCGTGGGAGGCCCGGCGAGCCGGGGCGATGGCAAGGGAGCGGGGCCGCCCTCCTTTGCATGAGAGGCCCTTCAGCGTCCGGAGGGCGGCGGCGAAGGCGAGATTAATTGGGAGAAGCACAATGCAGCAAGCGTCCAAATTCGGCATCTATTTGAACTCCAAGGAAAACCAGGTGGTCCGCATAAACTCCCCTTATTGGCTGCCGGAGGAGCCTGATTGGGTCTTCCTGACCCCCGAGGTCAACTCGACACTGCTGAACATCCGGGAATTGGCCAAGGAACAGGGACTTTCCTCCGACTCCGAAGCCATCAAATGGGGCACCATCCCCCTTCGCGACTGACCCGCCTGACCGCGGTGACATCGATACCTGGGGGCCCGGCCTCACGCGGCCTCTCCCCGTGTTCTCGCGCCTCGGCGGTCTTATTGAGGGAACGACTTGACGACTCCGTTGGAAGCCGGCCCGATGGATAGCTCCGCGGTACGGAAGCGGTTGGAGCGGTTGGAAGATTGGCTTTCCCCCTACGCCTGCCGCTCTACCAGGTCTCTGGGCCGGGAACGGCCGGAGCCGGCGTGCCCGTTGCGTACAGAGTTCCAGCGGGACCGGGATCGTATCATCCACACCAAGGCTTTTCGGCGTCTCAAGCACAAGACCCAGGTGTTCATCGCGCCCACCGGCGACCACTACGTGACGCGGCTCACCCACACCCTCGAAGTGGCCCAGATTGCCCGGACCATAGCCCGCGCCCTCAACCTTAACGAGGACCTAGTGGAGGCCATGGCCCAGGGCCACGACCTGGGGCACACTCCCTTCGGCCATGTGGGCGAAGCATCCCTGGACCAGCTATGCGAGTCGGGGTTTTCCCACAGCGCCCAGAGCCTGCGCATCGTGGAGCGGTTGGAGAAGGACGGCCGGGGCTTGAACCTGACCTGGGAGGTGCGTCAGGGCATCGTTTCCCACTCCAAACCCCGTGGTGACTTCCTGGCGGCCGGAGTGGCGGAATCTCTAAGCCTGGAAGCGCAGATACTCCGGCTGGCCGATTCGGTGGCCTACCTGAACCACGATATCGCCGACGCCA
>CAYOAF010000185.1:0-19546 GCA_964401855.1 uncultured Dehalococcoidia bacterium | reverse complement strand
GTCGGGTCGACGAGATAGCCCGAGACCTGTGGAAGCCTTTGCTCCACTTCGAGGAGCACCGGCACGAGACGACGCGGGAAGAGATCAACCCTAACTACCTGCTGCCAAAACAGGCCTTGCACCGGATTCAAAAGATCATGGACGAGTACGGCGGCGGTTGGGGCTCCGCCTACATGACCAACCGGCCGATGCTGGAGCGGGGCCTGGAGCACCTGGCCATGCTCCGGGAGGACCTGCCCAACATGGCCGCCACCGACCTTCACGACCTGCTGCGCTGCTGGGAGGTGGTCCACCGGCTCTGGTGCGGTGAGACCCACCTGCGTCACCTGCTGTACCGGGAAGAGACCCGCTGGCCTGGCTACTACTACCGGGGGGACTTCCCTGGACTGGACGACGAGAACTGGAAACTGTTTGCCAACTCGCGCTACAATTCGGCCACCGGGCAGTGGGAGTTCTCGAAGAAGCCCTACATTCCCGTCATTGAGTAAGTAACTATCCCAAAACCGTGAGTGCCGATTCCAGCGGTCCTTCGACAGGCTCAGGACGAACGGATAGGGCGCTCCTGCCCCGTTCGTGGAGAGCTTGTCGAACCAACTTTGGAGATAGCTGCTTGAGAGGCGGCGGCTGAAGCAATTCATAGTGTCGCGTTGCCAGCGCCAATAAAGACATCGCCCGGAATATCGGTCCCTCACCCCCGGCCCATCTCCCACTGGGTGAGGGGCGGCCGGAGGCCGGGGTGAGGGCCGCGGCCATCATGCTGGGTTCGGAGGGAAGACCGGTTGACGGGGACTGAAGCCAGGGAAGCGAGCGTCCTGGTAATCGGCAGCGGTATGGCGGGACTGACCGCCGCGGTCGAGGCCCTGGAGGTCGGCCATGACGTGTTCATCGTGGAGAAGGAAGCCTGCCTCGGAGGCAGGGTCGCCGGGTTCCACAAGTATTTCCCCAAGCTGTGCCCCTCTGCCTGCGGGCTGGAAATCAACTTCAGGCGGGTTAAGAACGGACACCGTCACCTGAAGTTCTTCACCCTGGCCGAGGTGGAAAACGTGTCGGGCCAGGCCGGGAGCTTCAACGTCACTATCAAGCTGAATCCCCGTTTCGTGCTGGCCGACCGGTGCACCGCCTGCGCCCAATGCGTTCCGGTCTGCCCCGAGGAACGGCCCAATGCCTATAACTACAATATGGACAAAACCAAAGCCATCTATCTCCCCCACGAGATGGCATTGCCCATGAAGTACGTCATGGACGCGGGGTCCTGCCTGGGGGACACCTGCAACAAGTGCGTCGAGGTCTGCCCCACCGGTGCCATCGACCTGCACATGAAGCCCGACACCATCAACCTTCAAGTGGGGTCAATTATCGTGGCGACAGGGTGGCATCCGTACGACGCCTCGAAGATCGACATCCTTGGCTTCGGCAGCTACGGCAACGTCATCAACAACGTCATGATGGAGCGTCTGGCCGCCCCCAACGGGCCTACCAAGGGGAAGATTGTCCGGCCCTCCGACGGAGCGCCGGCCAAGCGGGTCGCTTTCGTCCAGTGTGCCGGCTCCCGCGACGTCAACCACCTGCCTTACTGCTCCGCTATCTGCTGCCTTTCGTCCTTGAAAGAGGCGGCCTACATCCGGGAGCAGTACCCCGACTCCCAGGTGTACATTTTCTACATCGACATCCGCGCCACCGGCGCCTACGAGGACTTCTTCCAACGCATGGAAGAGGACGAGGGTATCCATTTCATCAAGGGCAAGGTGGCCAAGATTGAAGACGGGGCGGAGTCCGGAGACCTGGCGGTGGAGGCGGACGAGATGCTGGCGGGAAGCAAGGTGCGCGTGAACGTCGACCTGGTGGTCCTGGCCACCGGCATGGTGCCCAACACGGCCAGCGAGAGAATATCGGGCCTGGACTTGGAGCACGATGAGTTCGGGTTCGCCCTGGAGTCCCGGAAGACCGGCGTTCACATCGCCGGTGTCGCCCGGAGGCCCATGGACGTGGCCACCACCGTGCGGGACGGTACCGGGGCGGCCTTGAAGGCGGCGCAAAGCTCCGCCTCGGACCGGACCAGGGTGGCGGCGGGGCGATAGCATTATGGCCGGCAGCATTCGGACCTACATATGTTCGGGCTGTGGAATCGGTGAGTGTGCCGATGTCCGGAAGCTGGCCGATGTCTCGTCCAACGAGTTGGGGGTGGCTGCCGAGGTCCACCCATCTCTCTGCGTCCCCGAGGGTGTGGAGTTTCTGCGAAAGGACATTGACGCGACTGGCGCCGGCCGCGCCGTCATCGCCGCCTGTTCGAGCCGGGTCAACTGGGACGTATTCCCCCCCGAATCCCTCGGCGTGGATATGGTGGAAAGGGTCAACATCCGGGAGCAGGTGGCGTGGAGCAAGCCGCCCAACAACCCGGAGACTCAGCTCCTGGCGGAAGACTATCTACGCATGGGCGTGGTGCGGGCCCAGAAGAGCGAGCCGCCTCCAGCCAAGGCCGAGCCAACGGAGAGGTCCCTGCTGGTGGTGGGCGGCGGCGTAAGCGGCCTCACCGCGGCCCTGGAAGCGGCAGATGCCGGGTCGGACGTAGTGCTGGTGGAAAAGGCGGAGGCCTTGGGGGGCTGGCTGGGGCGGTTTCACCGGATGTTTCCCACCCGTCCGCCCTATCGAGACCTGGAAACGGTGGACGTTCAAGGGAAAGCAAGCCTGGTCCAGGACCATCCCCGGATAAAGGTGCTGACCTCGGCCCAGGTGGAGAAGGTTTCCGGCCGGCCCGGAGCCTTTGAGGCCGTTATCCTTCAAAATGGCGCTTCCGTTCCCGTGCCCGTGGGTTCCATCGTGCTGGCGACCGGTTGGGAGCCACATGATCCCTCCGGCGTGGAATACCTGGGCTTCGGAAAGCACCCCAACGTGGTCAGCAGCATCGCAGTGGAGGAGATGGCCGGCAGCGGCGCCATCACTCGGCCATCGGACGGCAAGAAGGCCCAGACCGTCGCCTTCATCCAGCGAGTGGGCTCCAGATCCGGGGACCCGTTCTCCTACCGCTCCAGCGTCAGCGACCTGGTGGCGCTGAAACAGGCCGAGTACGTCCGGGAGCTAAGCCAGGACGCCGTCTCCTACATCATCTACGACCATATGATCACTCCCGGCCAGGGCGAACTGTTCTACCGGAAGGTCCAAGAGGGAGACCGCATCCTCTTCACCAAGGGCGACGTGGCGCGGGTGTCAGAGGACGCGGACGGGAACCTGCTGGTCGATCTGGAGAACACCCTCCTCGGCGGCAACATCCGCCTTCAGGTGGACCTGGTGGTCCTGGCCACGGGGATGGCCCCGGCCACGGCGGGGCAGGAAATCCTGCATCTGGAGTACAAACAGGGGCCGGACCTGCCGGTTACCAAGCACGGATTCGCCGGCTCCAACTACATCTGTTTCCCCTACGAGACGCGCCGGACCGGCATCTACGCCGCCGGGTGCGTCCGGGAGCCCATGGACGCCGTGGCCAGCGCCGAGGACGCAACCGGCGCGGCGTTGAAAGCCATCCAGAGCCTGGAACTGGTATCCCAGGGGGCCGCCGTTCACCCCCGGGTCCGCGACCTGTCCCTCCCCGTCACGCGGATGCAGGGGTGCACCAAGTGCGGCAGGTGCAGCGAGGAATGCCCTTTCGGCGCCATCGAGCTGAACGAGCAAGAATACCCTCAGCTCAACGCCAGCCGCTGCCGAAGGTGCGGCATCTGCATGGGCGCCTGTCCGGCGCGGGTGATCTCTTTCGATGATTATAACGTGGAGCAGCTATCATCCATGGTCCGGGCCGTTCAGTTTCCCGAGGACGACACCCTGCCCAGGATCATCGCCTTCGCCTGCGAGAACGACGCCTATCCTGCCTTGGACATCGCCGGGCTCAACCGTCTGGAGTACGACGCCAGCGTCAGAATCATTCCGTTGCGGTGCTTGGGGTCGCTGAGCATGGTCCTGGTGACCGACGCCCTATCCAGTGGAACCGACGGTGTGATGATGTTGGGATGCAAAACGGGAGACGACTACCAGTGCCACTTCATCCATGGCAGCGAGTTGGCTACCAAGCGGATGGAGAACATCCAGGAGACCCTGACCCGGCTGATGCTGGAGCCCGAGCGGGTCAAGATGGTGGAGTTGGAGATTTCGGACTACGATAAGGTCCCCGGTTTCATCAATGAGTTCGCCGACGAGATGCGGGCAATCGGCCCCAACCCTTACAAGGGGTTCTGACCCGGCTGGAACCTATGACACAAGCCGTAACGGCAACCAATTTAACCACCCCCGATTCCAGCGCCACCCGGCGCTTCCTCAAGCTGGGCGCCGAGCACCTGGTCCGGTGCTACCAGTGCGGCACCTGCTCCGTGGTCTGCCCCCTGACGCCCGACGGCGGCGCTTTCCCTCGCAAGGAGATGGTGTGGGCCCAGTGGGGGCTCAAGGACCGGCTGCTCCGGGACCCCGACGTCTGGCTATGCCACCAGTGCAACGAGTGCTCCACTTACTGTCCCCGCGACGCCATGCCCGGCGACCTGATGGCCGCGGTGCGGGCCTACCAGATTGAAAGCTATGCCGCGCCCAAGCTCCTGGGTAGGGCGGCCAGCCGCCCCAGCCTTATGCCCCTGGCTTTCATACCGCCCGTCCTGCTGACCTTCTTCCTGGTCCTCTTCGCCGTAATCATCCCCGAGGGCGGCCTGGTTTACCCCGATGGAGACATCTTTTTCGAAAAGTTTATCGGCTCCTTTTGGATAGACCTATTCTCCCTAATCGCCGTGGGGTTCGCGGCGCTGGTGGCGTGGTTTGGGGGACGGCGGTTCTGGAAAGCTATCTCCGAGTCCGAGGCCGGCTCCCCCGTGGGGCGCGAAGGTTTCATCAAGAGCATGCTGCTCACGTTGGTGGACATCGCCTCTCACCGCTACTTCAGGTTGTGCAAGTTGAACAAGGCCCGAGGCCACGCCCACTTGGGCATCTTGTTTGGCTTCCTTTTCCTTTTCACCGCTTCTGCGTTGGCCTTTATCTACACCGTGATCTTGAACCGGGAACTGTCTCTCCCAATGTGGGACCCGGCCAAGATCATCGGCAACATCGGGGGGGTCGCCCTTTTGCTCGGGCTAACCGTGGTCTCGTTGAGGAGACTGTTCCAGCGGGAAGCAGCCGGCAGGTCAATGTACTTCGACTGGTACTTCATCGGGCTCCTCTACGTGTTGGTCATCACCGGGTTTGCGTTGGAGATTGTCAGGTACGCTGGCTTCGGAGACGTGGCCTACTCTCTCTACATGGTGCATCTGGTCTTCTACTTCATGCTGTTCACCTACCTGCCTTTCACCAAGTTCGCCCACATCATCTACCGCACCCTGGCGCTGACCCATGCTCGGCAAACGGGCCGCCTGCCGGCGTCGCGCCTCCCGGCGCAGGCTGAAGTTCCTTAGGAGGGGCTTCCGGGGAACCCTTCCCAAAGGACCAACCCTTGGGCAGGATACTTCCGAAGCTTGGCGCTTGCGTGCTTGTTGCCTCCCGTATCCTGGTGGCGTAAGATGGTTTGGGCAGCCGTGGTGGCTGCATCGAACCGCGGGTGAGTTGGTGATGCCCCAAATCAAGGAACTCAACCTCATTTCAATGTCCGGCCAGGGTTCGGTCCAGGCGGGGGAAGCCCTGGCCAAGATTTACGCCCAACAGGGCTGGTTCGTCTCGGTGAACGTCTACCCCGGCACTCGAGCCCGCAGCGCCCCGGTCATCAACTACGTCAAGTTCTCCGACACCTCCGTCCTGGCCAGCTGCGCCAACTACCATCCGGGGCAGGTCGTGGTTTTCCAAGAGGAACTGCTGTTCACGGCGAGGGAGAACACCCACGAACTGATCGCCGACGCCGTGGGGCGCATGAAGCGAGGGGTGCTGCTGGTGAACACCACCAAGGCCCCAGAGGAGTTGGACCTCCCCTTCGACCTGGAGGGGACGGTGGCGACGGTGGACGCAACCGGCATCGCGGAGCGGCTGCTGCGGCGCAACCCTCCTCCGGTGGGCCTGGCCCTCCTGGGGGCCTACGCCCGGGTTACGGAGGGCATCGACCTGGAGGCCCTCCTCCAGGTGATCCGGGAGACCTTCCCGGGCCTCATCGGCGAGCGCAACGCCGAGGCCGCGCTGGAGGCCTACCAGAGCGTGCAGGTCTCCAACGATGTCAAGTTTCAGGTTGACCGGCAGCCAGCCCGAATGGAGCACGTAGCGGTCGACGATCTGCCTGAATACTACCAGTTCGACCGCTACGACCTGTTGCCCGGATTCCGCAAGGGGAGTCCCTTCATCTGGCGCAACAAAATCCCAGTATGCGAGGACTCCAAGTGCACCTGCCCGGGGTTTTGCATCAGCGAAGTGCTGTGCCCCGACGGCACCGGCTTCATCGTCCGGGAGGGCCTGCCTCAGCAGGGTTACCGCATCGACGTGGATTTTTGCCGGGGCTGCGGCATCTGTGTGGAGGTGTGCGTTGGGCACGCCTTGACTATGGTGGACGAGGACCAGGTCCGCAAGGAAAACCCCGGCTATAAGGACATCACCATGGAGCCCCACCGGAAGGCGCCGGCCTCCCAGCCTTCGCCGGGTTAGTACGCCGTCAAGCAAGAGTTGATGGGCCCGGGTTTTACCCCCATCCCTAGCCTTCCCCCTTCGTAAGAGGGAAGGAACTGGTCCTCTCCTCCTTACGAAGGGGGAGAGTTAGAGAGGGGGTCGTCTCAGGCTGAATTGAGGAGCTTTTGATGACCGCTTCGGTACGCCCCCAACGCCAGGCCATGACGGGCAACAAGGCGGCGGCCCACGCGCTGAAGCTCGCCCGGACCCAGGTCCTGTGCTACTTTCCCATCGGCCCATCGGACGAAGTGGGGGAAGAACTCGCTCGTTTGATTCAACGGGGAGAGCATGACGCCAAGCTCATCGAACTGGAGCACGAGCGCAGCGTGATGAACGCCCAGATCACCGCCACCCAGTCCGGGGTGAGGTGCTCTTTCGCCACCAACTCCGAGGGCCTCCTCATCGCCGCCCAGCAGCTTGTATTCGCCTCCTACGCCCGCATCCCCATCGTGGTGATCGTCGCCCACCGGGCGCTGGAGCCGCCCGGGGTGGTCCGTTCCGACGACCAGGACACCATCATGTTCCGCGACATCCACTGGATGCACTACCACTGCGAGAACGCTCAGGATGTCCTCGACACGGTCATTCAGGCCTACCGGGTCAGCGAGGACCCGTCGGTCCTCCTGCCCGCCTTCGTCACCTATGACGGCTGGGAGGTCTCCCACAACAGCTACCCGGTGGAGGTCCCGGACCAGGAGGCCGTCGACCGGCTGCTTCCCCCGTTCCGGTTACCGCCGGAGCTTGATTTCATCAAGGACCTGGACTTTGCCGCTTACTATGGAGGCCCTCGGATGAGCGGCTACGGGTACATAGATGTGGACCGGGAGTACATGGAGCGCCGCTACCAGATGGACCGGGCCCTCAACGTCTCCGCCAAGGGCTTGGTGAAGCAGGTGCACCGGGAGTACGTGGACCTGGTGGGCCGGGGCTACGGCGGCCTGATCGAGACCTACAAGCTGGAAGGGGCCGAGGTAGCCGTCGTCGCCATGGGCTCCCTGGCCGCCACCTCCCGCTACTCTGTCGACGTGCTCCGGGAACAGGGGAAGGCCGTGGGGATGGTGAAGGTCCACACCCTCCGGCCATTTCCCGGCGAGGACCTGGTGGAAGCCCTGAAAGGAGTCAAGGCGGTGGTGGTGCTGGACCGCAACCCGGTGGCCGCCGTCTACCAGGACCTGCGCAGTGCCCTGTTCGGCCAGCCGCAGCCTCCCCTGGTGCTGGGCCGTATTGTGGGCCTGGGCGGCCGGGACGTTACCCACTGCAGCGTGATGTACATGGCTGAAGAAGCCCTGGCGGCGGCGCGGCAGGGCCATCCAAATGAGGCCCTGGGGTGGCACTTCCAGGTTATCGAGGACGAGGAGATGCTGGCCCGGGCACTGGGGAAGTAGCCGGAGTGTCGCCGAACTGAGTTTAGAGGGAGCAACTTATGCCCATAAAGATGGTCATGGAGACCCCGGAGCAGCGGGTCTACATGAATGTTACGGCCAATCAATGCCCCGGGTGCCCGGAAAACCTGGCGGCCCGGCTGGTGATGCATGTGGTCTTCGACGTGCTGGCGGACCAGGAACCCGTAGTTTTCGGCCAGGGGTGCGGCATCGGCCGGGATTTCCTGCAACGCAGCGGCCTGGGCACCCATGACAGCGGAGTGGCCGGGATGCTCACCGCCATGCAAGTGCGGGGAATCGACCGTCCCATCGTGGTCATCGACGGCGACGGCCAGGTGGACCTGGGTCTGGAGGACCTGGCCACCGGCTTCCAGCAGGGCTACAAGTACCTCCACGTGGTCTGCGACAACCAGGCCCATGCCGCCAGCGGTAGCCACGCCACCGGCAGCACCCATCCCATGGCCCGCACCGGCGTGCGTCCCTCCGGCAAGCTGCGCCACCCGAAACACTTCACCCTGATGCTCATGTTCAGCGGCGCCGAGTACGTGGCCACCGCCGCCACCTCACATCCACAGGACCTGGAGCGGAAGATCAGGAGCGCGGTGACCCGGCTGCCCGCCTTTATCCAGATCCTCACTCCCTGCAACCCTTCCTGGGGCTACGACGACGACAAAGGGATTGAGGTGTCCCGCCTGGCCGTGAACAGCGGAATATGGCCCCTGTTCGAATGGAAGGACGGCGTTTTCGATCGCCAGAATATCCCGAGCAAGGCGACCGTGCGGGAATATGTTGCGTCCCAGCGCCGCTACGCCCACCTCACCGAAGCCGACATTCAGTCGATGGAGGGGTACGTGACGGAGCTGGACGGGATGTTGTCCAAGCTGGAAACCGGCTTCGGCGTCTGAGGCCCCTCGCCTGATGGAGTCAATGGACCGGCCATGGTTGCAGCATTACCCGCCCGGGGTGCCGAAAAGCATCAGCTACCCGAAGGTCCCCTTCTACCATCTCCTCCGGGAATCCGCCGCCCGCTTCCCTGACCGTGCCGCCATCATATTCTACGACGGAGCCGAGGGGCGGGAACTGAGCGCCACGAGCTACGCCGCCCTGGACGGCGAGTCGGACTGGTTCGCCGCCGGGCTGTCGGCACTGGGCATTGGCCGGGGAGACCGGGTGGCCTACTTCCTGCAGAACTCGCCAGCTCTGGTAGTGGGGTTCTACGGCATCCTCAAGGCCGGGGCCGTGGTGGTGCCCTGCAACCCCATGTACCGGGGCGAAGAGCTAGGCCACCAGCTCCGGGACTCGGAGGCCAAGGCCATCCTTTGCGAGTCTGGTCTCTATCCCCTGGTGGAGCAGGTGGCAGCGAGTACCGGCTTGGAGCACATCATTGTCACCGGCGGGCCACGAGAAGGGGAGGCTCAATCGCCGGATCAACAAGTCCATTTAATGGAGGCCCTGGTGGAATCGCAGACGGGGCGCACGGCCGTGCGCCCCTTCCGGTACCCGGCCATAGACCCCGTCCGGGACCTGGCATTTCTTCCCTACACCGGGGGCACCACGGGCGCGCCCAAGGGGAGCATGCTCACCCACCAGAACCTGGTGGTCAACACTCTCCAGTTCAAGACCTGGTTCCAGTACCGGGCAGGGGAAGAGGTCTTCGTCGCCGCCCTGCCTCTTTTTCACATCGGGGGGATTGCGGGGGTGATGAATGTGCCACTGGCCGCCGGGGCCACCATTGTGCTGTTCCGCCGGTTCCATCCCTTGGGCGTGCTCCAGGCCATTCAGGACTACCGGGCCACCCGTTTCCTGGGCGTCCCCACCATGTACATCGCCCTGCTTAATCAGCCGGAGTCCCCCTCCTTCGACCTTACCTCCCTCCGGGCCAGCCGGACCAGCGCCGCATCTCTGCCAGCGGCGGTGAAAGGTGCCTTCGACGGTCTGGTGGGTCATGAAGTGCTCATCGAAGGATACGGGCTGACCGAGACCTCGCCCCTGACCCACGTCAACCCCACCCACCGGGCCCGGGCCGGCTCCATCGGTGTCCCGCTGCCCGACACCGACGCCCGGATCGTGGACGCCGAAAAGGGGACGGAGGTGCTGCCCGTGGGCCAGGCCGGGGAGCTGGTGCTGCGAGGCCCCCAGGTGATGCGGGGCTACTGGAGGAACCCAGAAGAGACCGGCGCGGCCCTCCGCGATGGGTGGCTCTTCACCGGCGACCTGGCCAGCATGGATGAAGAGGGTTATTTCTGTATCGTCGACCGCAAGAAGGACGTGATCAATGCCGCGGGCTTCAAGGTCTGGCCGCGGGAGGTGGAGGAGGTTCTCTACCAGCACCCTCATATTCGGGCGGCAGCGGTCGTCGGAGTGCCCGACAGCTACCGAGGGGAGACGGTCAAGGCGGTGGTGGTTCTAAAGAAAGAACACGGCTTCCCTTCGGACAAAGTGGCCAGGGAGGAGATCGTAAACTTCTGCCGCCGGGAACTTGCCGCCTACAAGGTGCCGCGCCTCGTGGAGTTGCGGGACAGTCTTCCCATCAGCGGGGCGGGCAAGGTGCTGCGCCGGGTGCTGCGAGATGCGGCTGCGGATGATTCGGGTACCTCGAACGTATTGAGGGACGCATCGGGCCGTTGACCGGCACCGCAAGGCACTGTTATGCTGGCCCTCATTAGAGAGGGGTCTCCTTGGAGAATCGGGGCCTCGTTCGGGCAATCTCTGATCCGCTCTACCAAAGGCCGAACACGAAAGACGAAAACGGACGGTCACAACCAGGCGTTACAAAACAGGTTAAGGAGGTGCACCATGGGAAACACCGTGTTGATGGAGGTCCGGGATCGGGTGGCCTATATCACTCTCAACCGGCCGGAGAAGCTGAACGCCGTCAACAATGAGATGATCGCGGACCTCTTTGACGCCTTCGACGAGGTCAACCGGAACCCGGACATCTGGGTGGTCCTCCTCACTGGTGCGGGCCGGGCCTTCTGTACCGGCCACGACCTGGTGATGGGCCGGCTGGAGAGGGCCGACGACGAGAAACCCCCGCGGGGCGACACCGACGACCTGTACGTTTACCTCAGCCGCATCTGGAAACCGGTCATCGCCGCCATCAACGGCTACTGCCTGGCCCAGGGCGGGGGCTTGGCGCTGCTGAGCGACATCCGCATCGCGTCGGAGACGGCCCAGTTCGGCTGGCCTCAGGTCAGGCGGGGCATCGCCTCGATCAGCGGGCCGACCATCCTCTCCCACTACGTGCCCCTGGGCTCCGCCCTCAAGTTCCTGTTCACCGGAGAGCTCTGCGATGCCCAGGAGGCCTACCGCATCGGACTGGTCCAGGAGGTGGTGCCCACAGACAAGCTGATGGACCGCTGCGAAGGGATCGTCCGCGGGATCGCCGAGAACTCGGCACCCTTGGCAGTGCGCACCATCAAGGAGGCTGCCATCACAGGCCTGGGCATCGGCGATTTCACTGAGAGGGTTGCGAACTCGCGCCGAGCCTGGGAGGCCATGGGCGAAACGGAGGACTCAAAGGAGGGGCTGGACGCCTTCGCGGAGAAGCGCAAGCCTGTCTTCAAGGGACGTTAGGCCCGGCAGGGCTGGCGGGCCATGGCCGCGGTCTTGGAGGGAATAACTGCCCTGGACCTGACCCAGGGTGTCGCCGGTCCTTATTGCACCAAGCTCCTGGCTGGGATGGGGGCCGAGGTCATCAAGGTGGAGACTCCGGCCACCGGCGACCCGTCGCGGGGCCTCGGCCCCTTCGTGAACGATGACCCCCATCCCGAGAAGAGTCTCCTATTTCTCTACCTCAACACCGGAAAAAAGGGCCTGACCCTGGATATACAGAGTGGGGCTGGCCGGGATATCCTCCGCGAACTCGCGAGAGGGGTGGATATCCTAGTTGAGGGCTTTGAACCCCGTCTCATGCCCGGCCTGGGGCTCCACTACAGCCGGCTCTCGGGGGACAACCCCGGGCTAGTTATGACCTCACTCACTTTCTTCGGCCAGGACGGCCCCTATGGCGAGTACAAAGGTGAGGAGATAATCGCTCAGGCGATGAGCGGGAATCTCCAGATAACCGGCGAACCGGACCGTGAACCGGTGATGATAGGAGGCCATTTCGCCCAGTACGTGGGAGGCCAGGCAGCGTGTGTCGCTACCCTGATGGCGATGTACCACGCCATGATCACCGGGCAAGGCCAGCACGTCGACTGCTCTATCGTGGAGGCCAACGCCGACCTGCTGGATAGCTGGGGCGTGAACGCTGTGCTGGGGATGAAACAACAGCGGACCGGGACGCGCCATCACGGATTGTACCCGGCTCAGGCCTACCCGTGCCGGGACGGATACGCGGTCCTGGGGACAGAACCGGCAGGCTGGCATACCCTCGTCGACTTGGTGGGTGACGAAGTCCTGCGCGACCCCAAATATGCCGACCCCGGACGCAAAAAATTCCAGGAGGAGATCGACCCCGTCCTGGTCTCGTGGTTGCGAGACAGGAACAAATTGGACGTCCACCACGCCGCCCAAAACAGGCGGGTGGCCTCCGGGTATCTAATGACCCCGGAGGACATGCTGGAGTCGCCCCAACTGCGGGAACGGGAGTATTTTCAAGAAATCGACCACCCGGCTACTGGACCGTCCAGGTATCCGGGCCCTCCCTTTCGGTTCTCCGAGGCCGGGTGGGATCGGAGTCGGGCCCCCCTTCTCGGCGAGCACAATCAAGAGGTCTACGGTCGGCGCCTGAGCCTGTCCGATGGGGACCTGGTCCGGCTCAAGCGGCGAGGAGTGATCTGAGGCCAGGATGAACCGCGCACTGCTGCATGGAGTCCGGGTCTTGGACATGACTCAAATCCGTGCCGGGCCCAAGGCTGCCAAATGGCTGGCCGATGGCGGGGCCGAGGTCATCAAGGTAGAGTCCCGCCAGCGCTCCGATGGCAGGGGGTTTGGGCGCCGGGGAGGCGACCGCAGGCAGGCCGTGCCCCTGGCGGCGGTGCCAGAGGCCGAGCAGCGGGCGCGGAACCGCCGGGGCTTCGAGCAGCTCAACCGCAACAAGCTGGGCCTGTCCATCGACCTCTCCAAACCCGAGGGCATCTCTCTGCTCCAGCGGTTGGTCGCCGTTAGCGACGTGGTGATGGACAATTTCAGCTACGGCGTGATGGACCGGCTGGGCCTGGGCTACCGGGAACTGTGCCGGGTGCGGCCCGACATCATCATGATCTCCATGCCGGGCTTTGGCGCCAGCGGCCCCTTTCGGGACCACGTGGCTTTTGGGTGGGCCCAGGAGCACATGGCCGGTATAACCGCCATGACGGGTTACGTCGGCGGACCCCCGCTGAAGACTGGGACCATCGTGGCAGACCCGCTGAACGGCGTCCACGCCGCGGTGGCGGTCCTGGGCTGCCTGATGTACCGGGCACGGACCGGCAAGGGGCAGCTCATCGACCTTTCCCACCTGGAATCGCTCATCTGCCTGGTGGGTGATGCCGTTCTGGACTACACCATCAACGGTCGGGTGTGGGAGCGCATGGGTAACCGCCACCCGGTTTACGCTCCCCAGGGGGTGTACCGCTGCCTGGGCGACGACAAGTGGATAAGCGTGACCGTGGCCAGCGACAACGAGTGGCGAGCCCTTTGTGGAGTGATTGGCCGCCTTGATCTAGCCAGGGATCCTCGCTTCGCCGGTAACTTCAGCCGCAGGAGGGACCAGGACTCCCTCGACCCCATCATCGAGGAGTGGACCCGCCGGCACGAGCAGTACCGGGCCATGGCGTTGCTCCAGGGCGCCGGGGTGCGCGCCGGGGCCGTACTGGACCAGGATGAAGCCCTGACCAACCCTCAGGCCCGGAGCCGCGGCTTTCTTCCTGTATTGGCCCACCCGGACGGCGTCCATCACCCGTACATCGACACTCCCGCCAGGTTCTCACGCACGCCGGCCGAGGTGCGGGCCCCAGGGCCGCTGCTGGGGGAACACAACGGGTACCTCCTGGGAGAGCTCCTGGGGTTGCAACCTGAAGAGCTGCGGCGCCTGGAGGCCGCCGGCGTGACCGCCACGCTTTCGACGGACCTCTCGGGCGGCTGTAGTTAGCGGTGCGAGAGCCCTTTTCGAGGGACTGCGACAATATCCTTTCTTTGCGTTCTCGGGCCTTTTGGAAGACCTCGTTCTTGCAAGAACGAGGTCCTAGCCTCTCCAGAAAGAACCATGATGGGGTTTACCTGGCCGCTTGAAACTCAGGCTGCCCGCCACCATGATATGACCCACGATGACTGACGGGGTTTGGGCCGCGTCCATGAAGTTGCGGAGACGGAGCATTACCGAGGGGGTCTGCTCTTGACGCGGAAGCTGGGCCAGGCACTGCTTCCGGGTGCCGCGGCGAGTTGGATGAACGTGGGCCTCGCTCTGGCCCACACAGGAGAGGTGCATGTGGGCGGCCTGTCGAATACCGCGTCCCTAGCTATCATCGTGGCTGGCCCGGATGAATTCTCAGTGGGTGAAGAACGCTATGGCCCATACTTCGCGCCAGCGAGTGATTCTGGACATGGACAGTTTCAGTGATTAACCCTGGAGGTATCTTTGGACGAGCATCAACTTGACATTACAACCAGAGGGAGTGCGAATTCGATGATTCAAAATATTGCTAAGACCCCTAAGAAACTTTCAAGGTCTATCGTATTTGCGGGCCTGGTATTTTTACTCCTAATAACGATGATAGCTTGCGATACCGCATCCGAATCACTGGAAAAGGTTAAGGACACCGATGCATTCGAGAAGGCGCAAGAAGCGATAAGAGACCGCACGCCCGAATCCAAACCTAGTGCGACCCAGAGTCGTGAGAGCGCGGACCGAAGTGGTGGCAGGAATGCCCAGGTGCTTCAAAGCGGGCAAGTATCCCCTAAACAAGTCAGAGGGGGAACATTCCCTTCAATCAAACAAGACCTGCTAAGTCGACTCAATGATAATGAGAAAAGCAAACCTTATTATGTGCCTGATGGTCCTATAAGAGGGAAAACTGCTCCTGAGGGTCCGAAATATGTAACAAAATTACTCAATCTTGAGCCCCCTATTGGTAGCGGTGATACTCAAGCGCCGTTGTCTTTCGAAGAATACGACGAGATCGACGATGCCAATCCTGTGGCGCACTTGCTTAATCCCGAACCTAGTGTGGCGGAAAATGGTCCAACTGTAATGACTACGGGAAATTCCTGGGTGTCGCTTTCAGAAGACGGGGGGCAGAACTTCACTAGTGTAAATCCGACCACGATTTTCCCCGAAGACTACGGCGGGTTCTGCTGTGATCAGGTACTGCAATATGTGCCGCAGAATGACATGTTCGTGTGGTTACTGCAGTACAAAGATGTTGGCGGCACGAATGCCATCAGGATCGCAGTCCAAACAACCCAGGGAGTGCGCAACAGCAATGGGACAGCCTGGACTTATTGGGATTTCACTAATGTGACCTTCGCCCCGATCGGAGAGTTGGATTACAACGATATGAGTTTCAGTAATTCCTTCCTTTACTGGACTAGTAGCATTGGTGGAGGAGCTAACCGGTATGTAGTTCGAATCCCGCTGGAAGAGCTTCAGGCTATGGGTACGGTGAATTTCCAATTTACTGAGAGTACGGATGCCCGCTGGTCACATTTGACGCAGAATGGGAGGAACGGTGTGTATTGGGCAAACCACGAAGACAATAGCACGATGATGGTTTATAGCATGATGGATGCTGATAATTATTATAGTTGGCGGGAAGTTCCCATCAACTCATGGCCGAATGCAACCATCACATCAACCGCGGCAGATGGCAACGATTGGTTGCAAGATGCTTCATGGAAAACGTTCATTCGTGCTGGGGCTATTAGTGGCGATAGCGCTTATTTCGCCTGGATGGCATCGAGTGGTGGCGGATTTCCGGAACCCCATATACAAATCGTAGAGATCAGTACCTCTTCGTTTACTTTAAAAAATCAAACTCAGGTCTGGAACCCTGATTTCGCATTTGGCTTCCCTTATTTCGAGACGAACGCCAAGGGCGAGCTTGGAATGATCGTTGCATTCGGTGGAGGGAAATTCGAGGCTAGTAGTGGTGTGGGTGTGTTGGGAGACAACGTTATATATTATCCGGGGCTTAGCGCTACAACGAGTCGCACCAATTACGGACATTACCACACTGCTCGCAGGTCAGGGTCAGAGTCTTCGAAATGGGTAGGTGCTGGGGTAACGCGTAAAAAGGACGGCTCTATCCTCCCTTACTACATCAGATTTAGTCGATAGCAACATTAGGCAAACGCAAAAGGGCCGTGAAACACTTTTCGCTTGTCGCCTGCTGAACTCGACGTTCAATAAATACTCCACGCTTTGTTGAGTGCTTCGCTCCTTAGCTAACTTTCACGTACCCGGCCACCCGCCCAAGGGGACGTTACGAGCTAAAAGCACCGAAGATACCACAAGGCTCTGGGAGACCTGACATCGGCGCAAGTGCTGGAGGGGAAGAGGGGGGTCATTCTCACACGGAGAACGGAGGTGCAGTGAGAAACTTTCCAACGACGCAGGCAGTACAATCAACAGGTTCGAGTTGACCTCAACGGAGGGGCCTCATTCCCCTCAGTCTTCGGTCCCAAAGTATCCACTTGATGCTGACACCTAACATTTGTTACCATTTTTGCCACGTGATGCAAGTCTGACAAGGAATAAGTGAAAAGTATGCGAATCAAATATGTCCTGGTGATACCGGCGTGTTTTGTCGCCGTTCAGAACCTCGGGATCATGCCATCGCCTCTACGGGCACCGAGGAGCCTATCTCCTGGTCGGTGAGGTAGCACGCCGGGTCTGAGGCCCAGGTCCGTCCCCAGGTCGCCTCTGCCCTCACCCGGAAGTTTCCGTTGCAGACCTCCAGGAAACGGCATCCCCCGCAGCGGCCTTCCAGCAGGGCCTTTCGTTCCTTCAACCCGGCCATCAGCGGGTCATCGGTATCCATCCAGATCTCTCCGAAGGGGCGCTGTCGCACGTTCCCCAGGGAGTAGTGGCGCCAGAACTGGTCTGGATGGACGTCGCCCTGTTCGTCCACGCACCCGATGGCTATCCCCGAGTTGTTGCCGCCGTTCCATTGCAGCAGCTTGTATATCTCTTCGGCCCGGCTGGGGTCCTGTTCCATGAGCTTGAGGTAGAGGTATGGGGCATCGGTGTGATTGTCCACCGTCAGTACCTCGGTCTTCAAGCCCTTATCGTAGAGTTCCTGGGTCTTCTGAAAGACCAGGTCTATCAGCTTCCGGGTTTCCTCGGGCGCCAGGGCGATGCGGGACCGGTTCTTGCCCCGTCCCACGTAAACCAGGTGGTAGAAACAGACCCGCTGGATGCCCTTCTCCTCCACCAGCTTGAATATGTCGTCAAGCTGATGGCAGTTGTGGCGGGTCAGGGTGAAGCGCAGGCCAGCCTTTACGCCCGCCTCATGGCAGTGGTCGATGCCCTCCAAGCTCTTCTGGAAGGTCCCTTTGACGCCCCGGAAAGTGTCGTGCACCATGCCCACGCCGTCCAGGCTCACTCCCACGTAGGCCACATTGGCTTTCTTGATCTCTTCAGCCTTCTCCCGGGTGATCAGGCTGCCGTTGGTCGAGAGGACGGTCCTCAACCCTTTGTCTGAGGCGTAGCTGGCCAGCTCCAAGATATCCGGCCGGTACAAAGGCTCACCGCCGGAGAGCAACAGCACCGGGACGCCGAACTCAGACAACTGGTCGATGAGCGCCCTCCCCTCTTCATGAGAGAGTTCATCGGGGTAGAACTTGTCCTGGGACTCGGTGTAGCAGTGGATGCAGTGAAGGTTGCACCTTCGGCTGGTGTTCCAGACCACCACGGGCTTCTTGTCCTGGCTAAACCGAAGATACTCCCGGGGTGTGGTGGCGGTATTCCTGCCGTGGCGCAGCACGTCCCCTCGGCTCAAATCACCGCACAACAACCTGGCGACGTCCAGCATCTAATGGCCTCCTGGATAATTGAAACGCGAGTCTTTAACCAGTATAGCTCAATTTTCAAGGATAGGGTGCCTCACTACCGAGGGAAGGGGAGCCCATCAAGAAACGAGCAGTTGAATCACTTTCAGTGTGCTGGGAGGTAACTTACTTACGATATTGGCAGATACCCAGAGGACGGGCTCCGACCGCTATGGCCACCCCCCACCCCAATCATCAGGAGAGTCCTGATGGACAGATTTTCGCGAATAAAGAGGATCCACATTTTGTTCATAGTGCTGGTCAGGCGGGACCGGCTGCAGCCAACCGACTCTAACAAGGGTGACGGGGATGACGCCAGCTAGATGAACGGTGTGGCTGCAAGGTGGCCCCAGGCTGAGGAGTGGACCCACATCAGATGCTGGCCAGGACTCTAGGAACCGATGCCAGCTTGTTTCGATTCTTCGGTCCGCTTCAGCCAACGCCAGCGCTGCAACGGGTCGCTCACCGCGCGCAGCCAAACGCCGAAGAGGTTGAAGGACAGGGCGGTTACGAAGATGGCCATTCCGGGCATGACCACCACCCACCAGGCGGTCGTGAGGTATTCGCGTCCTCTGGACAGCATAGTGCCCCAGGATGACTCGGGTGGCTGGATGCCGAAGCCGAGGAAGCTAAGGGTGGACTCGGTCAAGATGATCCGAGGCACGTCCAGCGCGGCGATGGTCATCAGGGGCGTTATCAGGTTGGGCAGAACATGCCGAAGAACTATCCGGAGGTCGGTGCAGCCGATGGACCGGGCCGCTTCGACGAAAGCCTGTTCCCTAAGAGACATCACTACGCCACGGCAGACCCGGCAGTAGAGCATCCAGCGCCCAAGCGCGAACACGAGGATTATGTTCCAAAAGCTCGCTCCCAGGATGAATATCACCAGCAAGGCTAACAGCAGCAGGGGTACGGACATGAAAATGTCCACGGTCCGCATGATGATGTCATCGACCAGGCCCCGGTAGTATCCGGCCAGCATCCCCAGGGCTAGCCCGAGGATACCGGAGACCAGTACCCCGAGGACTCCCACCAACAGGGAGATGCGGCCCCCGTAGATCAGCCGGCTCACCATGTCCCGCCCCAGGTGGTCGGTTCCCAACAAGAAGAAGCGTTCTTCTCTGACCGGCGGGCTCACCGAGCGGTCTGTAGCGATGCCGGAGGAAAACGGCTCGAGATGGCGCAACGGGAGTTGCCCGTCGTCTGGGTCGTGGGGGGCCACTATCGGGGCGAAGATGGACGCCAGAACGACCAGCGTAATGAAGGTCCCTGAAATCAGCGTGACCTTGTCGCTGAGGAATGCTTGTATTAGAGGATGGCGCCAGACGGCCGCAATCCGGCTGGGTCTGTGCTCAAGGGCCGCAGTCTTGTTCGTCACGTTGGTTCACATCCCCCGATTCCCCGCGGGGAACCAGCTACCGCCTTTATCCTGTTCCTCATCCCGCTATTTGTAGGAAATCCGAGGATCCAGCCAGGTGTAGATAAGGTCCACGATGAGGTTTATCGCCATCACCATCAGTGCTATGACGAAGACCGAAGCGGTAATCACCGGCAAGTCTCGAGAGACGATGGCGTTGATCAGCAGG
>CAYOAF010000184.1:0-11104 GCA_964401855.1 uncultured Dehalococcoidia bacterium | reverse complement strand
TGTGTTCTTGAAGCCGCTCCAGAAAAAACCAAAAGGAGGGTTTTCTCGAAGGGGCCTGGGGAAACTTCTTTCGCAAAAGAGGTTCCCCCAGGAAAATGAAGGCAACCCTCAAGAACACTTACAATGGTTTCGAGGCAGGCTGATAAGGTGGCAACGCTCAAAGAGAAACCCTCTTCCACGGAGCATGGTGATCTGGACCACCGCTGGCAGGCTGTGCTGGCCCGTGCCCAACGGTCCGACGGCGCCTTTGTGTACGCCGTTCGCTCCACCGGGGTCTACTGCCAGCCTTCCTGCCCCAGCCGGCGGCCGAAGCGGGAGCAGGTGGTCTTCTTTCCAGGGCCCGACGCGGCTGAGAGGGCAGGCTTCCGCCACTGCCGCCGTTGCCGCCCCGGCCAACACCAACCGACCGCCCGGCCACTGGAGATAGTGAATCTTGTCTGCCGGTATATTCAGAATAATCAGGACGGCCCGCCTACCCTGGTTCAGCTCAGCAGCCAAGCGGGCGCCAGCCCGGGGTATGTCCACCGGGTCTTCAAGCGGCTGATGGGCATCACGCCTCGCCAGTACGCCGACGCCTGCCGGCGGGACCGCTTCAAGGCCCGGCTGAAAGAAGGATGGGACGTCACCGGCGCGATGTATGACGCCGGGTATGGCTCCACCAGCCATCTGTACGAGGGGTCAACGGGGCATTTGGGTATGAGCCCGGCCTCCTATCGACGGGGCGGCCAGGGGGCCAGCATCATCTATACCATCGTGGCCTGTCCGCTGGGCCGGCTGCTGGTGGCCGCCACCGAGCGAGGACTGTGCGCCGTAAAACTGGGTGGCTCCAACACGGAACTGGATGCCGAATTACGACAGGAGTTCCTGGGAGCCCATCTCCACCCGGATGATGGAGCCCTTGGCGAGTCCGCTGGGGCCCTGGTGCGTCACCTGAATGGGGACCCGGCCTGCCTGGACTTGCCGCTGGACATCCGTGCCACCGCCTTTCAGCGGCAGGTGTGGGAGTACCTGCGGACTATTCCCTATGGCGAGACCCGGTCCTATCAGCAGGTTGCCGATGCGGTGGGCCGGCCGGCCGCCGTGCGGGCGGTGGGCCGCGCCTGCGGAGCCAACCCTGTCCCGCTGGTGGTGCCGTGCCACCGGGTGGTCAAACGAGACGGAGGTCTTGGCGGGTACCGCTGGGGCCAAGAGCGCAAGGCCGCCCTATTGGGCCGGGAGCGGCCGGCGGCTGAGGCGCCCACACCGCGGGCGGAGGGAGCTAAATCGTCGAGGGAGCCTTGAGGGCCGTATGGCCGTATAATAGACAATAGACACTGCGGCATCCAGGACGGCAGATACTGTGCTCTCTCCCCCTGGGGGCCGCAGCTTGAAACCCTGGCCTGTGTTGCTACCTTCGCAGAAAGCATCGAAACAGCTCAAAGCTTGCCCCGGCGCGGAGGCCGGAGCCGTTAGACTGACATCGCAAAATTGAAGCCCAAGTAATATGGGTCGCATAATAGGCTTGGAGACGGAAAGGCACCTTCAAAAAAGAGGAGAGCATGGAAGCGGGAGAAGCCAAGAAAAAAGCGCTGGAGGCAATCGAGGAACTTCCGTCTGACGCCACAGTAGAGGACGCGATGGAGCGACTCTATTTACTGGCGAAGATCCGGAAGGGTCTACAGCAGGCGGCGGCTGGCCAAACGATGTCGCATGAAGCAGCCAAGAAGCGGCTGCTTCGGTGAATGATCAGAACGACAGAGGTGCAGTCCAACGGCGGTATGCACCTGACGAGTTTCGCCGTGGGTGATGCTCCGCCTGTCGGGTACATAAGGCAAGTCACAATAGCAGAATCGTGAGAAGCACGTTCAGCGGCTCTTCACCGGAGAACTTAAAGCGCCTCTCGCGCCTGGCCCTGGCCGGGCTGGGGTTTGTCCTGGCGCTTTGGCTGCTGGCCACGCCGGTACGGGCGTCCGGGGGCGGCGTCCAGGTCCTCGACTCCCGCGCGGAGGTCGACTTCCCCAGCGGCATCAGCTTCACGCTGACCGCCGAGGCAGAGGCGGAGATCGTCGAGGTCCGGCTGTTTTACCGCACCCTCGACGAGGGCGTCTGGTCCTACGCCTACTCCGGCTTCAGTGCCGGACGTCACGTTACCGCAAACCTCAGCCTCAATATAGGCGGGTCCAGCTACCTGCCCCCCGGCGCCGTGCTGGAGTACTACTACGTCATTCGCGATGCCCAAGGCAACGTCCACCAAACCTCCCCCACTGTCATCGAGTACACCGACGATCGCTTCCAATGGGAGTGGGTCCAGGCCGGTCCCCTGCTCCTGTTGTACCATGACCTGCGCCGGTCCAGGGTCGAGGCGGTCGCCCGCGAGGCGGAGGACCGGCTGGCCTACATCTTCAGCTTGCTTCAGATAGAGACCAGCCGGCCAATCAAAGGGGTCATCTACAACCGGCACGCCGAGGCGGACGACGCCTTCCCCCGGCAGAGCCGGACCACCGACGAGTTGCAAGTCTTCAGTGGGTTCGCTTTCCCCGCTGCAGAAGGGTTCATCGGCATCGGATTCCAGACCGGCATCATCGTCCACGAGGCGGCGCACCTGCTGCTGGACCAGGCGGTGGGACCCAATGCCTTCCCCCTGCCCTCCTGGCTGGACGAGGGGTTCGCCAGCTACATGGAGCCAGGCGCCACTCCCTATAGCGGGAAAAGTTTGAGTTCTCGGGGCCTGCCTTTGCGGGCTATGACCCGGGTCTCGGGGACCCCAGAGGCCATCGGCACCTTCTACCAGAAGGCGGAAAGCGTGGTGGCCTACCTGATCGAGGAGTATGGCGTCGAGCCGTTCCAGCGGTTCGTCGGGGAGTTGGGCCGGGGCCGCATGATGGAGGAATCCCTGCTCACGGCCTACGGGTTCGGCGTTAACGGGCTTGAGAACCGGTGGGCCGCCGACGCCAAGCGGCCGCCGGCGCCGGCCCCGGGGTCTCGGACGCGGGGTTCCCCCTGGTTGAACTTCAGCTCACTGGTCATCGGCGGCCTGGCGGCGGCCGTGGCGTTGGTGGCGGTGCTGCGCCTTGCCGTCAGGAGGCTGCGCCCGAGCCTAGACACTGGTGAAGGGCTCCAGCCCTGGGAGGACCCGGACCTCTGGGACCCCAACGACGAGGACGATTACCGTCCCTGACCTTCCCTTGTCCGCGACTTTTTGGTATGCTCTGGGTCATGCGAAACGGCCGTTCAGCGCCCGACAGCAAATTGCTGATAGCTGATAACTGAACACTGATAGCTTTCCTGAATAAGGGGGAGTTTTCTGAATGAGCAGTAACGAGATTCAGAAGCTGCAAGAGGGCCTGCGTTCAGCAGGTGAGGCCGTGCTCTCGGCAATTGAAGGGATTTCGGAGGCGGAGGCGCGCGAAGTGCCGGCCCCCGGTGAATGGACGGTGGCCCAACTGCTGGGCCATGTCACAGAGGTTCAGCCCTTCTGGGTGTCCAAGGCAATCCTGATTACCAGAGAGGACGACCCCAACGTTGCCCGCACTGCCGCTGAGGGTGAGTTGCGGGCGGCCTCCGTTGCCGGCGACGCCCAGGGCAACCTGGCCGACCTTAGGCAGAGATTGATCGCCGCCAACGACGCCGCGGTGGCTTCCGTCGGAGGTATCGACCCCAAGGACCTGGGCCGAGTGGGACACCGCGGCGAAGGGAAATCCGTGACCGCCGGCGAACTCATTCAGTCTGTGGCGTCCCACCTTCGAGAACACGCCGGCCAGATCATCGAGACCCGCCGGATGGTGCGAGAGAGACAGTAGGGGAGAAGCCCCGGTGCTGGACAAGATCGAAGAACCGCAACTGGCTCGCCAAATCAGGCGTGAGGCGCTCATCAACCACCGGCATACCCTCGGGGTGACCGGGAGCGGTTCTTCAAAACGCCGCGAGACCATCGACGGCTTCTAGCGTCCCTTCGCCCCGCGCGCTACGACCGGTTGCCGCCGATGATGTACCACGAACGCGGTTTCGAAAAGGCCTCCGATTCCGCCCGGCCCAGGCGTCGGCCGATTTCATGGAACTCCTCGTTGTTTGAGCAGGTTTCTTTCGGCGGGAATCGGGTATACTCTTTGCGGTGCATCCCGGGGCTTGGGGTTTGGCTGCCGTAGGCCATAGGGGGTAGAATGTCCCGAAAATACTTGAGGCAAGATAGGTAAATGCAATGAGAACGTTGGTCCTGCTCGGCACACTCGCGCTCGCGCTTTCCCTGGCGGCGTGCGCGTTGGCCACGTCAACTTCCACGCCGGCCCCAACTCCCACAGCCACGTCCGCGCCGGCGCCCACAGCGGCGCCCGATGCAGCCGCCGCCGGAGCCCCTGATTCAAAATGCGCGCCTGGTTCGGCCGCAACTGGAGGAGCTTTGACCCAATATGACAGCCCGCCCGCGATGACCATTGACCCCAGCGCCGGTTACACCGCAACCTTCAAGACCAACTGCGGTGCGATCAGCGTGGAGTTGCTGGCAGCCCAAGCCCCGATCACAGTCAACAATTTCGTGTTTCTAGCTCGGGAAGGGTTCTACGATGGGGTAATCTTCCACCGGATCATTGCGGGGTTCATGTTGCAGGGAGGCGACCCTACGGGCACGGGGACCGGGGGGCCCGGCTACAGGTTCCGGGACGAATTCGACCCCTCGTTGACGTTCACCCAGCCCGGAATCCTGGCGATGGCCAACGCTGGACCCGGCACCAACGGGAGCCAGTTCTTCATCACATTGGCGCCCACGCCTCACCTGAACGGCGCCCACACCATCTTTGGCCGCGTCGTTGGGGGGGATGACGTGGTGGACACCATCGGCAATGTCCGCACCGGCGCTTCGGACCGGCCCGTGGAGCCCGTGGTTATCGAGACCATCGATATAGTCCAGACCAGCGGCTAACCGGCCCGGAGTCCGGGTCTGGGGCACCTATCCGCCCTTCTTGACCTCCACCTTGGCCAGGCGCTCAAGGAAATGAAGGATGGCGGAATGGTCTGCCTCGGACTCCCCCTCGTTGACCAACGCCGCCAGAATCTGCTGCATCAGGGCGGTGACGGGAAGAGGAATGCTCAGCTCCTGGGCGGTCTGCATCACGTTACGCAGGTCTTTCTGGTGGAGACGGATGCGGAAGCCGGCCTGGAAGTTTCGGTCCAGCATCATCGGCGCCTTGGCCTCCATCACCGCGCTGCCGGCCAGGCCTCCCCGGATTGCGTTAAACACCTTTTCCGGGTCCACCCCGCCCCGTTGAGCCAGCACCAAGGCCTCGCTCAGAGCCTGGATGTTGGCTGCCACGATAATCTGGTTGGCCAGCTTGGTGACGCCGCCGGCGCCGATGTCGCCCGCCAGCACCACGTTGCTGCCCATGATCTTCAGCAGATCGAAGCATTCGTCGAATACTTTCTGCTTGCCTCCGACCATGATGGCCAGGGTAGCGTTGATGGCGCCGGGCTCACCGCCGCTCACCGGCGCATCCAGCATCTCGACGCCCTTCTTGGCGCACTCGGCGGCGATCCTCTGGGAAATCAGCGGGGCTATCGAACTCATGTCGATGATGATAGAGCCGGGTTTGGCCCCTTCCAGCACCCCGTCGGGCCCCAGAATCGCCCTGTCCGAATCGGCGGAATCCGGAAGCATCGTGATGATCTTGCCGGCGGCGGAGGCCACCCCTTTGCAGGAAGAACCGTCCCTGGCCCCCTCAGTGACCAGTTCTTCCACAGGCCCGCCCACGATGTCGTAGACAGTAAGGGAATGGCCCGCCTTCATCAGGTTGCGCGCCATGTGCTTCCCCATAATACCGAGTCCGACAAAACCAATCTGCTCCGCCATGCTCCAATCTCCTATGGCCGTTCGAAAATTGACCCTGTAAAGCAACTGCCACTCTATCATACAGCTAAGGGCAACCCCACGGCCTCGGCGTGAAGTGCTGCGCCGGGCCGCGGCCGTCGTTGTGCTTACGAGCGGGCGGGTTTATGATGTTCCTAGAATCGATCGATAGAGGTAGCGATGGCGGAAGGAAAGACGGCGTTGGTAACCGGGGGGGCGGGGTTTATCGGCTCCCACCTGGTGGACCGGCTACTGGCCCTGGAATATCGCGTAGTTATCGTGGATAACCTGAGCACTGGCAAGCTGAAGAACCTGAACCCTGCAGCCACCTTCCACCACACCGACATTACCCACCCTACCGTCAACGACGTATTTCAGAGAGAGCAGCCAGACCTGGTGTTCCACCTGGCCGCTCAAACCAGCGTCAACCGGTCCACCAAGGACCCCATCAACGACGGTGAGATAAACGTCAACGGCACCCTGCGCGTGCTGGAAGCGGCCCGGCGTCACGGCATCGAGAAATTCATCTATTCTTCCACCGGGGGCGCGCTATACGGCGACCCGGAGGTGGACCCCTGTCCGGACGACCATCCTGTCAAACCCCTGGCACCCTACGGCATGTCCAAATACCTTGGGGAACAGTACTTGGAGTTTTACCACCGGCTCCACCGCCTCAACTACACTTGCCTGAGGTACGGCAACGTTTACGGTCCCCGGCAAGACCCCCTTGGCGAGGCCGGGGTGGTTGCCATTTTTAGCCTGGCCATGCTGGAAGGCAGACAGCCCGAGATTTTCGGGGACGGAGAACAGGAGCGCGACTTCGTCGACGTCGAGGACGTGGTCGAAGCCAACATCCGAGCCGTAGACAAGGGCAACGGCCTGGCGATGAACATCGGCACCGGGCAGAGGATCAGCATCAACCGAATCTTCGAGCTGTTGAAAGGCATCATAGGTTACAAGTGGGGACCGCTGCATCGCCCGGCTCGCCTCGGCGATGTCTCTCAGATTAGCCTGGAGAACGCCCGAGCGGCCAAAGAACTGGGCTGGACCGCGCAGGTTGACCTGGAGGAAGGCCTGCGCCGCACTGTAGAATATTTCCGCCGGACGGCTCACACCGCCCGGTAAGCCGACCCGATTCGACTGGAGGCCAGCAGAGAAAATGGAAGCAGAATACGATGTCATCATCCTCGGGGCAGGAGCCGCTGGGCTCGCCGCGAGCCTTTACACCTCCCGAGCAATGTTGAAGACCTTGGCCCTGGAGTCCCTGGGCGCCGGCGGGCAACTCTTGATCACCGACGAGATCGAGAATTACCCGGGATTTCCCAAGGGGGTGAAGGGACCCGAGCTGGCCCAAAGCATGGAAGAGCAGGCCACCCGCTTCGGCGCACAGGTGGAGTACACCGAGGTGGAAGGTCTGGAAGACCTGGACAAGCCGGTCAAGTTGGTCCACACGGATGACAAAGACTACACCGCCAAAGCGATTATCATCGCCACGGGAGGGGCCCACAACAAGCTGGGTGCGCCGGGCGAGGACGAAATGGCCGGCCGGGGCGTCTCCTACTGCGCCGTCTGCGACGGCAACTTCTTCCGGGGCCAGGACGTTGTGGTTGTGGGCGGGGGCGACGCCGCTCTCGACGAAGGGTATTATCTCAGCGGTATCGTTAAATCGGTCACCATCATCCACCGCCGGGACGAGCTTCGGGCCACCAAGGTGTTGCAAGAACGTGCCTTCAGCAAGCCCAATTTCAAGTTCCTCTGGAGCCACGTGGTCAAGGAGTTCGTGGGCGCTGAGACACTGGAAGCAGCCCGGGTCAAGAACCTCAAGACGGACGAGGTGTACGACTATCCCACGGCCGCCGCGTTTATCTACGTCGGCTTCCATCCCAACACCGAGTTCCTGAAGGGCCAATTGGACACGGACCCTCTGGGCCACCTCACCACCGATGATCACATGCGGACCAAGTTTCCGGGAGTTTACGCCTGCGGCGACGTCCGGGCAGAGTCGACCCGCCAGTTGGGCGCCGCGGTTGGCGACGGCATCACCGCCGCCCTGGCGGCCTTCCACGATATGAGCAGCTGATACCCTCTACCAGGGGCGAATCGAGGTGGACCGTCCCGTGGTCACACCCCGGTTATCTCACGCCCCAGCAGCAGTACTCCGCCAACCACGATGACCGCCAGGGCCACGTAGCGGAAGACCTGCGCGTCCATCCGGCGCACTATCAAGGTGGCCAGGCCGAAGCCGGCCAGGAGACCCGGGAGCAGGATGGCGATGTTGCCCACCGTATCTCGATCCACCAGCCCGGTCTGGGCGTACAGGGCGAAGGCGAGGATATCGATCAGGAGGAAGTAGAAGGCCAGGGTAGCCCGTATGACCTGGGGAGGCCATCTCTGGGTGATGACGTATATGGCCGCCAAGGGCCCGCCAATGCTCAAGGCGGCTATCGACAGCGACGTCAGGAAACCGACGAACAGGGCGGAGAACCGGCTATGAAATAACGGCAGCTTGACCTTCCAGAGAGTGAGGGGGGCCAGTCCCAGGATCACCAGACCGATGGTTATCCGCAGGGTAGCGGGACTGGCCGAGTCCAACGCCAGCACCCCGATGGGCACGGCCACCATGCCGCCCAGGGTCATCCCCCGTACCAGCTTCAAGTCGAGGTGGCGGCGGGTTTGGAGCAGCACGGCCAAAAGCAGGATGGCGATAAGGGTGTTGACGATGACCACCACCGATTGGGGGTCAATGAACAGCAACAGCACCGGCGCCACCACCAGCCCCAGCCCAAAGCTCACCGTGCCCATCACCAGAGCGCCGGCGGTGACGATAACCAGAGCGACCAACAGCTCCAAGCCGGATAGCAAGCTACACTCTGAACAGGCCGCGGGAGGCCGCCTCATGCAATGCCGCGTCCACCTGCACCAGCGGAGGGCCGTTGCGCTCGACCGATACCTCTAGCAGTTGGCTGGGGGTTACTGCAAAGGCCCGCTCGCCGTCCAGGGCCACGGTGCAGTGCCGCCGCTCCACGGCCACCCGCTCGCCGTCGGCCAGCCGACGCCAGGAGCTAATCGGCACTTGATGGACTATTCCGGGGGCGATGGGCGCCAGGACCAGTTGGTCTTCGTTGCTGGAGTTGCTGCCGGGATTGCTCGCCGGGGTACTGGAGTCCTTGCCATCGGTCCCGGCCAGGCGGTAGTGCAGTCCACCTTCTTCGGCCAGCGACATCGGTTGCAGCCGGGCCCCGACTGCCGAAAGGCCGATGGACGCGGGTTCGGCGCGGGTCAGAAACACCTCATGGAGCGTGCCGGTGTCCCAGATGGCCCGGGCAGCCACGAACCGCTCCCGGGACAGGGCCACGTCCACCAGCGCCATATCCCGGTGCTCTCCGTCCACGTAAACCGTCAGGGTCTTGCTGGTTATCGAGACTCGCCCCAGGTCAAGGTCACCCCGGGCCAGCATCCCGGCGGCCAGGCCGGCGAGGGTGCCCTCGACCATGGCTGGAAAGACGTTGTTGGTGCCGGTGGAGATGGCCACCAGGGGCAGGGAGGCACAACCTTTGACCACCGCCCGGTTGGTGCCGTCGCCGCCGAGGGTCACCAGGCAACCGGCCTTCAAATCGTGCATCAGCCCGGCGGCCCGGACCGTGTCCCCTTCCTCGTAGCGGGCGGGCATCTCCAACATGGCCAACTCCAGGGAGAGCCGGGAGTCGTCCCGGGCCCGCTCCACCAGGTGGGAGCTGTCGGGCATGGCCACCACTCGCTGGATGCCCACCGCCTGGAGGCCGAGGAGGACCCGGCGCACAGTGTTGACCTTCTCCCAGTCAGGGACCACCCGGCCCTCGGCGACCAGCCGGCGAATGTCTTTGCTGGCCGCCGGGTTGGCGATGATACCGACCAAGGACAAGGGGCTTCTCCTCAATTGGAGCTTAAGGAAACCAGGGTGGCGGCGACGGCTGCTATAATGAGCGTGATTGTAGCCACCTCCCGTGGCATCGTCAATCTTCGGTTTGGTGAGCTGCCATGGATGCGGACCTCTGTTTCGCCTCGGCGACCGGCCTGAGCCGGCTGATCCGTTCCAGGGAAGTGTCGGTGGTGGAGCTTACGGAGCTTTTCTACCGCCGCATCGAGGAGCTGGACCTCCGGCTGAACGCTTACCTGGCCCTGTGCCCGGACCAGGCCTTAGCCGGGGCCAGTGCCGCCCAGGATGCGGTCCAGCGGGGTGACTCCTTGGGGCCACTCCACGGCATCCCTATTTCCGTGAAAGACCTGGAGATGACCAGGGATATACCCACCACGCTGGGCTCGTTGGTGTTTCGCGGCTGCGTTCCCGACGTCGACTCTGTGGTGGTAGAAAGAGTGCGACGGGCGGGCGCCATAATCCTGGGCAAGACCAATACCCCGGAGTTCGGACAGTCGGGCACAACCGAGAACAAGCTGGGCGACGCCTGCCGCAACCCCTGGAACACCGAACGGACGCCCGGCGGCTCCAGCGGCGGCGCGGCAGCGGCCCTGGCGGCGGGAATGAGCACGCTGGCCACGGGCAGCGACGGCGGCGGCTCGATTCGTATTCCGGCCAGCTTCAGCGGGGTATTCGGCATCAAGCCCTCTCAGGGCCGGGTGCCCCGGTATGGGGGCTACGGCCGCCCCGCGGCCAATCAGTTCTCTCAATCGGGACCCCTGTCTCGGACGGTCCGGGACGCGGCCCTGCTGCTGCAGGTGCTGGCGGGCCCAGACCTGAGGGACCCAACCTCCATGCGGGAGCAGCCCCCGGACTTCATGGCGGGCCTGGATGCCGGCGTCCGGGGCTGGCGCATCGCCTGGAGCGCCGACTTGGGCTACGCACCGGTGGATCCGGAGGTGGCCCGGATCACCACGGAAGCGGCGCGGCTCTTCGAGAGGCTGGGCGCGACGGTGGAAGATCCGAATCTAGCCATTGAAGACCCCTTTCCCGCCTTCTGGGACGTCTTCGCCACCGCTGCCTACACCTCCTACGGTTACCTGCTGGAGGACCACCGAGATGACCTCACCGGCTACGGGCTGCGGGCCCTGGAGCACGGCGCCTATCTGAGCGGGGCGGACCTGAACCGGGCATTGCTGCGGGTGGACCAACTGCGGAGGCAGATGGAGGATTTCTTTGATGGACATGGCCGGGGGTATGACCTGCTGCTGACGCCCGCCATGCCGGTGCCGGCCTTTCCCATTGAGCAGCGCCCGTCGGTCATCGGCGGCAGGGAGGTTGAGCCCTTCTGGGGCTACCTGCCATTTACTTTTCCCATCAACATGACGGGGCAG
>CAYOAF010000183.1:0-23725 GCA_964401855.1 uncultured Dehalococcoidia bacterium | reverse complement strand
CCTGGACCGACCTGGTGTCGAAAAGTTGCGGTTGTTACTCCGCCAAGGTTCTGTGGATGTGGTGGTGGCCTACGCCGTAGACCGGCTCTCCAGGAACCAGAACCACATTGGCGTTCTGTTCGACGAGGTCGAACAGGCTGGTGCACGGCTCCAATTTGTGACGGAGAAGTTCGAGGACACGGCCATTGGGAGATTCATCCTTGGGGCACGTGCTTTCATCGGTGAGGTAGAAAGAGAGAAGATCTCAGAACGAACCATGAGGGGAAAGGCTGAACGGGCCAGAACCGGGAAGATCCCTCAGGGCACTGGCAAAGGTATCTATGGTTACCGCTACATCCAGGAGACCGGTCAGCGGAAAATAAATGAAGACCAAGCTGTCATAGTTAACCGCATTTTTCAGCAATTCTGTAACGGAGACGGATGCAGCCGGATAGCGGGCGAACTCAACCGTGAGGGTTTAACTGCGTTCGGTGGAGGGAGATGGCACCCACTGACCATCCGGCGCATGCTCATGAATGAGACTTACACCGGCCGAACAGTGTATCGGCGGACTCGGGCAGAAAGAGTTCGAAACGGCCGGGACGGTAAGAAGCAGCGTCGTATTGTGACTCAACCTGAGAGCGCGTGGATCGACATTCCGGGTGCAACTCCGGCCATCGTTTCAATTGAGATATTCGCTGTTGCACAGCAGGTCCTTGGTGACCCACAAAGGCGTTTGAGAGGCCGTCCTTCACGGGATTACAGACTACGGGGGCGCCTCCGATGCCTAGCATGCGGTACCCCTATGGTAGGCCAAGCTATGGCAAGAGGACGATACGCTTACTACCGTTGTAGGCATTCCTATGCAGGCAACTTCGAGGCAACTTGCGACTCCAAATACGTACCTGTGGCGCAATTAGAGCGGACGGTCTTGGAGCAGGTTATCAAGATTCTGGCTGACCCCGGAAGAATCCTAGCTGAGGCGAAATATCTGAGTGAGCAAGGGGTAGACCTGTCAAAGGCAATATGTATCGGTAAAGAGATCGAGAAGATTGAAGAGCAGCAGCGCAGACTCGCTGACCTGTACATCAATGGGTCACTGCCACAGAATATTCTTGAGTCGAAGAGCGAAGAGTTAAGCCGGCACCGCCTTCGTCTCGAGTCAGAGAACAGGGTTTTAGATGTGCCTCGGCCCCAGGGCTTGGACCTCGACCTTTTAGCCGAGACCCTACCTGAGGCCGCGACGAGGATCAGGGAGTGGGTGGTACAAGCTTCAGAGGAGGATATGGCGCTGATCCTTCGAGCGCTAGATATCCAGGTTGCAGCATCAAGGGAGGAAGTTCGGATAGAAGGGAGTGTTCCTGCCTTGGTTTCTCAAGATGCGGATTTAGTCACCATTGTACAAACATCGGCATGACCACGTGGATGTAATCCTCCGAGTCGATGGGCTTGAACACGCCGGGGCTGGATGAGGTGGTGGTCTCCAGCGTTATCTTGCCCCGCTCCAGCACCGTCAGCACGTCCAACAGGTACCGGCTATTGAAGGCGATCTTGCCCTCCTCGCCTTCGATCGCGTCGGCATCAACCTCATCCTCGTTGTCGCCGACCTCTTCAGACTTCGCCGAGATGATGAGCTTTCCTTTGCCTTCTCCCCCGTCGGCCGGCATAAGCTGGACCCGGATGATGTTGCTGCCGTCCCGGGCGAAGATGGCCGCCGTGCGGGCTGACCGCAGCAGCGCCGGCAGGTCCAGCACGGCCCGGGTCTGGTAGCTCTGGGGAATCAACTGTTCGTAGTTGGGGAAGGTCCCCTGAAGAAGCTGAGACACCACCTCGATGGTCTCACCACCCCGCACCCGAAACATCACCTGCCCCTTGGCGGGGGTCATCATGATCTCCACTGGTTCTTCCTGGTCTCCCAGCAGCCGGTTCAACTCGTTCAGGGTCCTGGCCGGAACGATAACCTTGATCTCCGACTCCACCGATTGCAACAGCGTGCCGTGCTGTACGGCCAGGCGAAACCCGTCGGCCGCCGCGAGACTGAACCGGTCGCCGTCCAGCTTCATCTCCACCCCGGTCAAGACCGGTCTGGATTCCTCGGTAGCCGCGGCGAAGGCAACCCGGGAGATGGCTGACCTCAAGGCCCGCGCGTCTACTCGCGCCGCGATGGCTTCGTCCACCGTGGGGATCGGCGGGAACTCGCCGGCGTCGGTCCCATGAATCGTGGCCTTGGAGCGGGCGCAGGAAAGCTGCAAGAGGTTGGTGCCGGGCTGCACCTCCAGGTCGATCTGGTCATTGGGCAACGAGCTTACAAACTCGGTCAACAGCCGGGCCGGGACGGTCAACTCTCCTTCTTCCTCTATCATTGCACCGATCCAGGTGGTTACTGCTACTTCCAAGTTGGTGGCGGAGAGTCTGAGCATCGACTGATCGACGCTGAGCAACACGTTCTGGGTGACCGGCAGCGTGGCCCGAGTGGCCACCGCCCGGCCCACGATGGCCAACCCCCGGCTTAGATTTTCCTGTAGGCATGAAATCTTCATTCTCGGACCACCTGCTGAAAAGCTGATATTTTACGCTCTGGACCAGGGTTTTCCCGCCGCGGGCAGGCAGGAACCCGTTGGCATCGGTATTATGTCACTCCGGCAAGGCAAAAACAACGTGCGTTCGCGCCACCCAGGGCGGATGCGGGCAACCGGCGGCCCTCGCCTGGGTCAACCGGGGACCGAGCAATAATGGATACTCAGGGTCTGATATAATACCATCCGGCACGGCATAGGTCACCTGCCGGCGATCTTCGAAGCCTATCATAAGCGAATCCCCACGCCAGAAACGGCCTCCAGCCGGCCTCGGCCAAACCCCTGCCGTTGCGTCAATGCCTAGCCATCGCCCGCATGGGCCTGTAGGGCCGAAGCACAGGGTGCGCTTGGCCCCCAGGCCGAAGCGGAAAGCTTGGGGCCTTGGCCGTAGCTCAACAAACCCGAGTGACCGTTGAAGAACTGCGCCGGTGGGGCGAAGGCCCGGGTTCTCTCAGCTGTCAGTGCAAGCGGCGGAGATCGGCTAGGCCCATTTTTAAGTTGCCAGGCGGCAAACGATGTGTCGAGGGAGTTAGAGGCACCAGATGACCGACCTTCTATTCCATGACGACAGCTACCTGAAAGAGTTTCAGGCCACGGTGACCGAGGTGGTCGATGGAGGAGTGGTGCTGGATCGCACCGCCTTCTACACCGGCGGCGGCGGTCAGCCGTATGATACCGGCGTCTTGATAATCGAGGGCCGGGAGTGCCCGGTCACTCGGGTGGGCCGGTCGGAAGGCAAGATAGTGCACCAGGTTGAAGAGGTGGCGCCCGCGGCTGGGACTGAGGTCACCGGCCGCATCGATTGGGAGCGGCGCTATCACCTGATGCGCACCCACACAGCCCTGCACGTTCTCTGCGGCGTGGTATGGCACGACTATGGGGCCAAGGTTACCGGCGGGGACATGCGCCCCGGTGAAGCGCGAATGGACTTCGAACTGGAGCAGATGAGCGCCCAGTTCGCCCAGGAAATCGAGGAGAGGATCAACGCCGAGGTCGCGGCGGCCCGGGACGTGCTGGTGGGGAACTTGAGCCGGGAAGAAGCCGAGCAGGTCCCGGACCTGATCCGCACCAAGATAAACCTGCTCCCACCCAACATCCGCCAGGTGCGGACGATTGAGATAAAAGGGCTCGACACTCAGGCCGACGGCGGCACCCACGTTGCCAACACTCGCGAGATAGGCGTCATCAAGGTGGTGCGCCACGAGAGTAAGGGGCGCATCAACAAGCGCCTCCGGATTGGGCTGGAGGGCTAGTAGGTATCGACGTTGGCGGAACTTTCACCGACATCGCCGTGTTCGAAGACGGCCGCCGGTTTGGCCCGGCGCCAAAACCTGACCAGATGCCGATGAGCGGCACGATGTGACGGTGTCGAACGGACCCGATCAAGACCTCCACGGCCTCTCCGTGCTGGCCGCCTTCGCCCATTCGGACGACGAAGGCTTCGGCTGCGGCGGCACCCTGGCCATGCTGGTGGCCCGGGGCGCCCAGATTACCTTGGTGTGCGCCACCAACGGCGACGTGGGCGAGATCAGCGACCCCGCCCTGGCTACGCCGGAGAACCTGGCCCAGGTGCGCCGGGAGGAGCTGCGCCGGGCCATGGCGGTGACCGGCGTGCAAGACGTGCGCTTCCTGGGCTACCGGGACTCCGGTATGGCTGGTACCGAGGACAACAACCACCCGGACTCTCTGTCCCGGGCCGAACCGGAAATGGTGGCCGGGGAACTGGCGGACATCATCCGTGAAGTGCGTCCGGAGCTGGTCATCACCCACGACCCCACGGGAGGCTACGGCCACCCGGACCACACTGCGGTCTACCGCCACGCGACGCGGGCCTTCACCCTGGCCGGTGACTCCGGCCACGAGGGGCACTCGGCCCACGCCCAGCAGCCCTGGTCTCCCCGGCTGCTCTACTACGTCTGCTTCCCCCGCAGCAACTTCCGGCGAATGTGGCAACAGATGCTGGATGCGGGCATCACGCCGCCCTTTGCCAGCATGGACATCGAGTCCATTGGGTCTCCGGACGAAGACGTGACCACGGTGGTGAACGCCGGCGCCTTCGTGGACACCAAGGTCGCCTCCCTGTACTGCCACCGGACCCAGATAGACCCCAACGGCCCTTTTGCCCAATTGCCCCAGGAGATAACGCGGGAAATGATGAGCACCGAGTATTTCACCCTTGCCGCTCACCGGGATGGCGGCCAAGGGGCGGACCTGCTGGCCGGGTTGTAGCCATGACAACGGCCTGGTCATTAGCGGCGCTTGTAGCCTTCCTGGCTGCCTGTTCGGGAGGGCAACCCCAGGTCCAGGACCTGCTATTGGACGCGGGCGATTTCCCCGGTCTAGCGGTGACCGAAACCCAGGTCCAGACGAGTGAAACGACGCAGGGTGAACCGGCGGTCCAGGTGATGCTTTCCGGCCCGGATTTCGTTCTCGGCCAAAGCCTGGTGCTGTTCGAAACCCAAGGTGCTGCCCGCTCCATCCTAGCCGAGATCAAGAAGGGCCAGATTGCCCGGAAAACTTCTCCGATAGAGTCCGGCAAATTCGAAGATGCCTCCGGCGTCCTGGCTGAAGACCACGGGGGCGATGAAACGCTGTCCCTGTTCTTCGTTGAGGGCCGGGCCCTGGTGCGGGTGACCGTCTCCGGCGTAGACCGGCGGGCCCTGCTGCCGGTCTACGCCGAAGAGGCGCGGGCGAAGGCCGGCAAGCAGTGAATAACTATCCCAAAGCGTGGTTCGACAAGCCCGCCCTCCGGCTCCGGCATGGGTATGGCGTTGTTGTCGATGATGGGCAAGGGTCTTGCTTCCTGGTCAGCGGCCGTCATCAAGGCTGATGACCACCGCGGCGTTGACCATAACCAGGGCGTCGCTGCCGTCCTCATTGGGTAACTCCAGTCCGCCCTGGACCGCTCTGACCGTCCCCTTGCCATGAGGGAGGGTGGCGGCCACCGCGCCGCAGTCCACCGCCTCGGGCTTGGGCACTCCGATGGTTATGTCAATCAGCAGCTCGCCCGCCTCCGGGCCCAGCAGACGCTGAAAACCCAGACTGGCGTGATGCAGGGCATCGTACACCGCCCGTGTGGCGGCTGAAGTGTAGTCCCGGCCGTGCACATCGACCCCCATCCCCAATTCGGTCAGGCAACGTACCAGTGCCATGGTTAGCTCACCTCCGTTCGAATGAAAAACTTCAAACCTTCAAACAATGGGGGGGTCCTCGAAAAATATCTTACGAATCTTGCTTCTCCGGGTTCCTGTCCATTCGACTGCTGGCTGAGTCCGTCCAGCCCGGTGTCTATTTTCCCCGGTGGAAACCCACAGGCCGCCAGCCACCGCCCAACGGCTGAACACCGCTAGCAGCCCTTCCACCGAAAAACCATTAGAACGCAAACATTGAGCCCAGTCAAGGCTCTGCCGTGGTGTCTGCTTGGCCCCCCGGTATCACACTTCGCCCCGAGACCGGCCGTCCGCGCCGGGCCGGTCGAACCGTTGACGGGCGTCCGGCTCGAAGTCTCTCTCCAACCCCAGCGAGTTCCACTCACGGAGACCGGAGGTGGCCGTGTTCCCGGCCCGGTTAGGGCGAATACCGG
This sequence comes from uncultured Dehalococcoidia bacterium, assembly GCA_964401855.1. Lineage (GTDB taxonomy): Bacteria > Chloroflexota > Dehalococcoidia > Lucifugimonadales > UBA3495 > CAJWBT01. Next base: position 17,587 of record CAYOAF010000183.1, on the reverse strand, counting down.
TTATAATTGCCGTTGGCTTTCATGCCGGGAAGGACAGTGGTCTCGAATGGAGGATAGCCCCACAGACAACGGAGCCCGTCGCAAGCTGTTCTTCGGCTGGAACATTGTGGCGGCGGGCGCAGTCATGAATGCCCTGACGGCCGGCGCCTACTGGACCGGCTTCTCCGTCTACTTCCTTCCCGTGACTCGAGATCTGGGCCTGAGCCGGGCGGCGACCTCTCTGATCCACAGCCTGGGTCGGCTGGAAGGGGGAATCGGCGCGCCCGTGGCGGGGTATCTGGTGGACCGCCTCGGCCCCCGCACGATGGTGGCCTTCGGCGGCGCTGCAAGTGGCCTGGGGTTCATTCTGCTGGGCTTCACTCACAACTTCGCCACGTTCCTTCTGGTGTATGTCGGTGTCCTATCTTTAGGCATGAATGCAGGTTTCAACCACGGCATCACCGCTGCGATCAACCAATGGTTCGTTCGCCGCAGGGGCCTTGCCATGTCCATAACCTACATGGGCCAGTCGATAGGCGGCGCGGCCATCACCCCAGGGGTCGCTTTCATCGTTCTCACCGCCGGCTGGAGGCCCGCCGCCATCGTATCGGGCGTGGTCATAGTGGCCGTGGTGGTCCCCCTGTCCCTGGTGATACGCCGGTCCCCGGAGAGCATGGGCCTCCTGCCCGATGGCGACCGGGTTCCGCCTGCCGCCCGTAGGACCGTGGTCGCCAGGAGGCCATCCCGGTTCGGCCGCCACATTACAGCGGTGGATTATACGGCGAAGGAGGCGCTTGGAACACGGGCCTTATGGCTCATGACCCTGGCCATGGGCGTGCGGATTGCCGCCACCACCGGGACGGCTGTTCACCTGGTGCCACTGGTGGTGTGGAAAGGGCAATCAGAAGCCACGGGAGCCTTTATCGTGGCCTTCATCGCTTTTGCTTCAATTCCTCTCCGGATCTTTCTCGGCTGGGTGGGCGACAGGTGGGCCAAGCAGAAGATAGTCGGCATCACCATGTTCCTGGGAGCGGCAAGCCTGATAATTCTCCTCCTGCCGGGAGAGGGACTTTGGCGGCTGCTCATCTTCGCGGCACTGTTCGCCTTCCCTGAAGGCGTCATCGGCATGTCCTGGTCTCTGATCGGAGACTACTTCGGCCGCAAGAGCTTCGCTACCCTCAGAGGGGTGGCCGACGCCACCGGCAGCTTCATGTCCGCCGGCACGCCGGTGTTCCTGGGCTGGAGGTACGATACCACCGGGAGCTATCACAACGCCCTCATCCCAATAGCCGGACTGTTTCTGGTCACGGCCGTCCTCTTCTGGTACCTCCCCAATGCCAAGCTCCCCGGCCGGGTGACGGACCCTGCGTCGCTTGACGTCGACGGCGGTTAGTGCTCAGTCAACTTGGTTTTGACAGGATGCCATTTTGAGGAGCGGAGCGACGAAGAACCTCATTGCTACGCTGAGATCCTTCGCGGAGTTTATCCTGAGCCGAGCCGAAGGGCTCAGAATCCTTCATGCTGGTTGCAACCAGCACCACGGCCCACGGAAACAGGTTGGCGTGTTTCACCAGGGTCCCGGCGGAAAAGAGAGGAGGAAAGGCGGCCAGAAATAAAGGTGCCCGGTTCGAGGAGATGCCTCGGTTTCCAACACGGATTACCTCAAGGCGGAAGATTCTGATTCGCCGTTGGTGTAGAGTTCATAGAGAGTTGATAGAGTATTGGGTATGCCCCGAGCGGGCGTGCTGGAATCAACACTTAGGGGACCATCAACGCAACCATGCTGCAAACTCACGTCGAAAAGATTTCCGGTGAATTGGGGGTGGCCGCCCGGCGGGTCGCGGCCGCTGCCGGCCTCCTGGATGGCGGCGCCACCGTGCCCTTCATCGCCCGATACCGTAAGGAGGCGACCGGCAGCATGAACGAGGTGGCGGTAACCCGGGTGCGGGACCGCCTGGCACAACTCCGCGATCTGGACCAGCGCCGGAAGGCCATCCTGACCTCCCTCGAAGAGAGGGAGCTTCTCACCCCGAAGCTGGCGGCAAGTATCAACGCGGCCCAAAACATGGCCATCCTGGAGGACATCTACCTGCCCTACCGTCCCAAGCGGCGCACCCGGGCCACCATCGCCAGGGAGAAGGGGCTTGAACCGCTGGCGGAAATCATCTGGCGTCAGGACGAAACCGACCCGTTGCAGGCGGCGGCGCACTATGTGGACCCAGAAGCAGGCGTCGAGACAGCAGCAGACGCGCTGTCCGGGTCCAGAGACATCATGGCGGAGTGGGTCAGCGAGGACTACGCCGCGCGGGCCAGTATGCGGCGACGTTTCCTCACCGAGGGGATCATTGCCTCCAAGGTAGCCGGCGGACGGCCGGATCAGGCCATCAAGTACCGGGACTACTACGATTGGCAGGAGCCCGTGGCGGCGGTAACGTCCCACCGGCTGCTGGCCATGCTCCGGGGCGAGCGGGAGTCGATGCTCACGGTTCACGTCCAACCGGAAGAGGCGGAAGCCCTCATCGGCCTGGAAAGCCTGTTCGTCAAAGGCGATGGCCTGTCTTCACAGCAAATGAGGCTGGCGGTCCACGACGGCTACAAGCGGCTGCTTTCCCCCTCCATGGAGACCGAGGCCCGCAACGTCATCAAGCAGCGGGCCGACGAGACGGCGATCCAGGTGTTTGCCAGCAACCTCCGTCAATTGCTGCTGGCGCCGGCGCTGGGCGAGAAAAACGTGCTCGCCCTGGACCCGGGTTTCCGCACGGGCTGTAAGCTGGTCTGCTTGGACCGGCAGGGAAAGCTGCTCCACCGGGAAACCGTCTACCCGCTGCTGGACCAGCGCCGAGCTCAGCAGGCGGGGCGGACCGTCCAGGACCTGTGCCGGAGATTCGAGATCGAGGCCATCGCCGTGGGCAACGGCACCGGCGGTAGAGAGACGGAAGCGTTTCTGCGGACCCTCGATCTGGCAACGCCGACCCCCGTCGTGATGGTGAACGAGAGCGGCGCTTCGGTTTATTCAGCCTCAGAGGCCGCCCGGGCCGGGTTTCCTGACGAAGACCTGACAGTGCGCGGCGCGGTTTCCATCGGCCACCGCCTGATGGCGCCCCTGGCCGAGCTGGTGAAAATCGACCCCAAGTCCATCGGCGTGGGCCGATACCAGCACGACGTGGACCAGAAGGCCCTGAAGGGCCGTCTGGACGACGTGGCCGTCAACTGCGTCAACCGCGTCGGCGTGGCGGTGAACACCGCCAGCGTGCAGCTCCTGGCCTATGTGTCGGGGCTGGGTCCCGGTTTGGCCCGGGCCATTGTGAGGTACCGGGATGTAAACGGCCCCTTCAAGTCGAGAGAAACCCTCAAGAAGGTCCCGCACCTTGGGCCCAAAGCCTTCGAGCAGGCGGCGGGTTTCCTGCGCATCCGCGGGGGAGGGCACCCGCTCGACGCCAGCGCGGTACACCCGGAGAGCTACCATATCGTCGAGGCCATGTCCCGCGACGCCAATTGCTCGGTGGCGGACTTGTTGGGCGACGCCTCTCTGCGGGCAAGAATCGATCCCAAGAAATACGTCAGCGAAAGAACCGGTCTGCCAACCCTGACGGACATTATGGAGGAGCTGTCCTGCCCCGGCCAGGACCCGTGCCAGGAATTCGCGCCCTTCAGCTTCCACCAGGGGGTGCAGCGCATCGAGGACCTTGCGGTTGGGATGCGGTTGCCCGGGATTGTCAGCAACATTACCGCCTTCGGGGCCTTTGTCGACGTTGGCGTACACCAGGACGGACTGGTGCACATCAGCCAGATGGCCGACCGTTTCGTCCGCAACCCATCGGAGGTAGTCCATCTACAGCAGCAGGTCAGCGTCACCGTGTTGAGCGTGGACCTGGACCGAAAGCGAATCTCCCTGTCCATGAAGACCCAACCCGCCGACTAGGCCGGAACTCGCCGTACTGCCTCGGCTGCTTGTTCAGAAACCCATCTGTTGCAGCGGTCAGGGCGTACATGAGTCCACACATCCAGAACAGCCCCGGCGTGGCCAACCGTGCTGGGATGCACCGAAAGGGCCTTTATTCGAGTTCTATCCCTTACGGGCGATACTTGTCTCCTTCCTCCTGAGTGATCCGGCCGGAAGCCATGAGCCACATGCGGGCTATCTCCGGGCCCATGAAACTGAAGGTGCCTCTGAGTTCTTTCCGCAGTTCCGGATAGGTGTTCCCTGGAAGCTTGTCGTAGAACCAGGTGCAGAAGCCGCCATGCATTGCCTGCAGGTCCCGGGCGGTTCGGGCGTTTTTCATCGTGGCCTGAATCTTCAGCCGGTTTCGGATGATGCCGGCGTCATGCATCAGAGCTTCTATATCCTCCGGCCCCATAGCAGCGACGGCGTTGATGTCCCAGTTGGCGAAGGCCGCCCGAAAGCCGTCCCGCTTGTCTAGGATCATCTTCCAGGTCAGTCCGGCCTGGAACACCTGCAGGCACATGACCTCAAAAAGGGTGTTGTCGTCCTCCACCTGCTTTCCCCAGATGGTGTTGGAGTACCATTCCGTTAATGGGTCGTGCGGCGCTTGGTGGGGCATACGATAGCTCTCCATCCGGGTTGGTCTTCGCCCATTCTTGGTACGACGAGCGTTGGGTGTCGGCGATAGTCGCCAGTCTGCTGTCGCGTATATCGGTTGATTCCCGGTCCTTCATCCCGGCGAAGGCCGGGACCTGGCCGGAATGACGATGGCGGGGACAGAACTTCGCGCAATTTCGCCGATTTACAGCTATTTGCGAGACAGTACACCGGCCGACGGCGAGACGGCAAAGCGTGCCACCCAGTCCCGGTATTCCGCCTAGCGCATCTTCCACTGGGGCCTTCGCTTCTCCACGAATGCCCCGGCCGCCTCCTTCCGGTCTTCGGTGCGGAGAATAGCTTCCTGGAGGGGCTCCGCGAGCTTGGCGGCGAACTCCAGGGGCAGGTCACGGGTCTGGGAGACGGCCTGCTTGATGTACTGTATGGCCAGGGGCGAGCAGAGCAGGATCTCCTGGGCGATCCGGTCTGCCTCCTCGAAAAGGGCGTCCCGGTCGGGCACCACGCTCTGGATTAAGCCGATGCGGTAGGCCCGGTCCGCGTCGATATGGGTGCCGGTCAGTTGCATGTACAGGGCCTCACCCAGGGCAATGGTCCGCGACAGGTAGAGGAGACCGAAATTGGCCAGCCCTCCGGCGTTTCGAGGCTCCGGCAGCCCAAGGGCCGACTTCTGGGTGGCGATGCGGATGTCGCACTGAAGGGCCAACTCCAGTCCTCCACCCAGGCAATATCCGTCAATGGCGGCAATGACCGGCTTCCACAGGTTGATGCTGCGGAAGGGCCAAATAGGGATATTATGGGCGACGCCATCCTTCTCCGCCACGTTCCGCTCTTTGAGGTCGGCGCCGGCGGAGAAGGCCCGGCCGCCCTCGCCGGAGACGATGGCCACCAGGAGGTCTTTGTCGTCTCTGAACTCGAGCAGGATATCTCGCAAGCTCGTCCTCAGGCCGGTGCTTATGGCGTTCAGCACGTGAGGCCGGTCCAGGGTGATGTAGGCGATCTGTCCCAGCTTCTCGAACCTCACCGGGGCGTTATCGGTTGTCATGGACTGCTCCTTAAATGTTGGTTGGCAAACAGGGTCTTGGCTCGTTTCAATCCTCTCCAAAGGTGGGAGGGGATTGAAACGAGGGCATCACCCCTGACCTGAGGGCTCGCCGAAACACCAGTAGGATACCCGGAGCGACGTTCTCCTAGGCCACGGCACGCTCCTCTCTCATGTTTTTTATATCGTCCTTGCCGTAGCCCATCTCCTCAAGAATGGCGTCGGTGTCCGCGCCGACCAGCGGAGCTGGGGTGAACTTGGCCAGGCCCGGCGTTTTCGAGAAGCCGATTGGTACTCCGATCTGCCTGGTCTTACCCAACTCGGGGTCGTCTATCTCGCCCACCATGCCCCGGTGCTGTATTTGAGGGTCGTTCAGGGCCTCATCTATCGTGTACACCTTGCCGATACAGATGTTGTGGTCCTTCAAAAGCTCCCACCATTCGTCCCTGGTGCGCGTGCGCATGATCCTCTCCACCTCCCGGTGTACCGCGTCCCACTCCTCTGTGGGAGGCTCGGTCTGGTGTTTGGCCTCCCGCTTCCAGGGAAGGAGGTCCTCCCGGTCGATGACCCGGCAGAAGTTTTCCCAGAAATGGTGCTCGATGCAGCCGAGGGTGAACCATTTTCCGTCCTTGGTCTCGTAGGCGCTGTAATAGGGATACGAGCCGGATGAGGAAGACTCGCCCCTCTTGGGGCCCACGCCGTCCAGAACGTGGCCGGCGAGGGCGGAGGAGCCGCTCATGATGCTGGTCACACCGTAGACGTAGGACACGTCCAGGTGCTGGCCCTCGCCGGTGGCCTGCCGGGCCAACAAGGCCGTAACGATCCCGATGACTCCGTGCAGCGATGCCGAAGAGAGGTCGGCTATGAGGTTGAGCGGCTCCATGGGCGGTCCGCCTCTCATGCCCAACACGTCCAGGGCGCCGGACATGGCCATGTAGTTGATGTCGTGGCCCGGCAGTTTCGCGTACGGCCCGGTCTGGCCGTATCCGCTGAGCGAGCAGTAGATCAACCGGGGATTGATGGCCTGGATCGTCTCATAGTCGACACCCAGGCGCTTGGCGACCCCCGGCCGGTATCCCTCGACTATCACGTCGCAGGTGGCGGCAATCTTGTGTATCACTTCCTGGCTGGCGCGCTGGCTCAGGTCCAGGACGATGCTCTTCTTGTTGCGGTCCAAAGTCGTTCGCCGAATTCTCTGTTCCTTGCTGCTTCCCGGCGTCCCTCGTTTGGGGTCTGCGGGTGCGTCAATTTTGATTACCTCGGCCCCCATATCCGCCAGTAGCCTGCTGCAGAAAGCTCCAGGCCCCTGGCGGGTCAGTTCCAGAATACGAATTCCCTCCAATGGCGTTGGCATGTCACTCCTCCTTGGCTGAAATACCCTGTCGCAAACCGCCCGGGCGGCATCTGGGAGCGATTGTCGACGAAGGGAATGGTAGTAGGAGAGTGCAGCGGCGTCAACCGTGGGGCCGGGCCGGGACAGGCCTCGAACCATCCTCCGGAGGGGAGGCTCCTTGTGCCATAGCCGCAGGGCCGGTAGAATCTGGGCATCAACAGGGCTGCGCGGGCGGCGGCAGAGGTGTGCCGCCGGTATTCGACGAAATCACAGGGACGGCTATAATGTTCACCTGTGCTCATGATGAGGAACCCAAGAACCAGTGACCAGCGCGTGAGACGTTGCGCTCTGCCCGATGGCCAATCAGGAGGTGTGACCGGTGGAAAAGGCATTAGAGGGGATCCGAATAATTGACCTGACTCAGTTCGAGGCCGGTACGTCGTGCACCCAGATGCTGGCCTGGTTGGGAGCCGATGTCATCAAAGTGGAGGAGCCGACCCACGGGGACCCGGGCCGTTACGGGAACAGCAACATGCCCGGTGTGGACAGCGGCTACTTCATCAACCTGAACGCCAACAAACGAAGCATCACCCTGGACATGAAGCAGCAGCAGGGCAAGGATATCTTCTTCGAGTTGGTCAAACAGGGCGATGTCGTAACGGAGAACATGGCGCCCGGCACGCTGGAGAGATTGGGACTGGGCTATGACGTCCTCAGTGAGGTCAACCCCAGAATCGTTCTGGCCAGGGTGAAGGGCTTTGGGACCTATGGGCCGTACTCCGATTACAAGAGTTTCGACCCGGTCGCTCAGGCCTCCGGCGGTTCCATGGCCGTTACCGGCTGGCCCGATGACCCTCCCATCCGGCCCGGGACTAATATAGGGGACTCAGGCACGGGGGTTCACGCGGCATTGGGTATCCTGGCGGCCCTGTGGCAGCGCCAGGTAACCGGGAAAGGGCAGGTGGTAGAGGTGTCGATGCAGGACGCGGTCGTCAACCTGACCCGCGCCGCCATGTGCAACTTCAACGAAACCCACAAAGCCCGGGCCCGTGCGGGCAACAATCCCCAGGGCGTGCCCGGTAGCCGCAGCTACCCTTGCAAACCCGGAGGTCCGGACGACTGGGTCTACATGGCGGCCCAGCCACGGCGCACTGGCCTGTGGCTGGCGCTGATGCGCGCCGTCGGTGGTGAGGAACTCGCCGGCGACCCCAACTATGCCGATCCAGCTTGGGTTGCCGAGCATACCGACAGCATCAACGAACTGATCGAAGCCTGGACCAAAGAGCACACCAAATACGAGGTGTTCCACATCCTTGGGCAAGCGGGGGTGCCCTGTGGCCCGGTGATGAACGCCGTGGACATCTTCAATGACCCTCATCTGGTTCAACGGGAGATGATCGTGACCCTGGAACACCCGGTCCGCGGGGCTTTCACGATGCCCGGATGCCCGATCAAGCTATCGGACTCACCCGCGCGGCCGAGCATTGCACCGTCGCTGGGCCAGCACACGGACGAAGTGCTTCGGGAGTTGTTGAACTTGGGCGAGGAAGAGTTGTCGGAGCTGCGGGAGCAACATCTTATCGTGTAACCGGTCTTTGCGGATGAGATGCCCCCGGGGGAGTGTTCTTGACCCGGGATCCTGTTGCGGCCGGAAGGCGAGGACTGGGCGATGTGGCGGCGGGCCGTCATGGGTGACTGCCGTTGCGCTCATCGGAGACGGGAGCCGGCTTGGGCCCAGGTAAATTGATATGAGAAATTCCGGCTGGCGGATGATTTCGAAATCGGGGGTCGTCGCTTTCCAGTATCGGGAGTACCGGCTTTTCTGGCTGGCCGCCGCTTTGTCCAACATCGGCATGTGGGCGCTCACCTACGGACGCCTGTGGCTGATGCACGAACTCACCGGCTCTCCGCTGATGGTGGGCCTCGTAGCCACCGCAAGCCTGGGGCCGGTGCTCCTGTTCTCTATGTGGGGCGGAGTCGTGGCGGATCAGGTCAATCGCCTGAAGCTGGTCAAGGCGACCAGGGCGATGTTTGCCGCTCTGTCATTGCTCACCGGATTCCTCATCGCGAGCGGCGTCATCCAGCCCTGGCATGTGTTTGCGATCTCGGCGGCCACCGGAATCTTGCTGTCCTTCGACATTCCGTCCCGGTCAGCCATGCTGCCGACGATTGTCCCTCAACACCACCTGGCCAGCGCCATCGCGTTGTACTCAGTCGTGTTTGGCGGAGCCGCTATCGTCGGGCCGGCCGTCCTGGCGCCCTTGGTCGACCTATGGGGCCTCGAAGGTGTGTTCTTCTTGATAGGGATCGCCTATGCCCTGACCGTCGTTACCCTGGCGTTTATGGACCCACGTGGGCACCGGCCGGAAAAGCGCCCCCCGACGATGCTGCAGGGCCTGATAGACGGTTGCCGGTATCTGGGCCGGAACCCAGTCATCTCCGGTGTCATCGCCCTTGGCGTGATAGCGGGTGTTTTCGGCAACTCCTTCGAGGCACTCCTACCCGTGTTCGCGGACAAGATTCTTGCCGGGGACATTGACACCTACAGCCGACTGCTGTTCGCGGCAGGGATAGGCGGGCTTGCCGCCACGATGATCATCGCGATTCTGGGCGCCCAGGTGCATCCGGCCCGGTTGTTTGTCATTGCCGGGGCCGGTTACGGCCTGGGAATCCTGGTGCTCTCGCGGCTCACCTGGTTCCCGAGCGCCGCACTCAGCATCGGCCTGGTCGGTGCGCTCAGTGTAGTCTTCAGCATCACAAGCATCACCCTGGTACAGACCCTTACGGCCGACGAGTTCCGGGGCAGGGTCATGAGCATCCACCAGTTTAGCTGGGGTGCCACAGGCCTTGGGGGGCCGCTGATGGGGGCGCTCGGGGAGACGCTAGGCGTGCCCGCTGCTCTGAGTATCGGCGGCATCGTGGTTGCAGCCGCGACGGTGTTGGTGGCGCTGGCTGCCCTCCGGGGAGTCTTGGCGAGAGAAAGCGGATCCTCCCTCCAAGTCCATCCCCTCAGAGCCCTTGAGATAGTTTCGAGTAACCCGGAAAAAGGCGGCTGTGTCCAAAGAGAATCAGGATGAGATTCGCCGGGCATCAATCGGCAAGTCCCTCGGGGGAAATGAGGGAAAATGGTTTCTTGGAGACAGGGAAATAGTCTGGTTGACAGGCCAGGGCCTCGCTGCTAGACTCGGCCCGGCCAGAACGGGTGGATTCTGGCGAAGCCATCAGCCAAGGGGGAGGGACCATGCCCTACAAGAATGCCCTCAGAGAGAAGCTGCGTCAGGGCAAGCCTGTTCTTGGCGCCTTCTTCAAGGAAATGTCTCCCAACGCGGCTGAAATGATGGGTATTATTGGGCTGGACTTCATCATCGTGGACTGCGAGCACAGTCCCATGGCCGCGGAGACCGCCGGGGAGATATATCGGGCAGCCCAGCTTTACTCGGTTTCCACCCTGACCCGCATCGGCGAAAACAATCAGCAAACCATCCAGAAATACCTGGACGCCGGGTCTGAGGGCGTCCAGATTCCCCTTATCAATACGGCGGAGGCCGCCCAGGCGGTGGTGGACGCGGTGAAGTACCCGCCCGTCGGCAAACGCGGTATGGCGGGGCCTCGCCTGGCGGGCTACGGCCGCATTACGCCAGCCGACTTCATCCAGCAATGGAACGAAGAGAGCCTGGTCTGCATCCAGATAGAGACCCCGGAGGGAATCGCCAATTGCCCCGGCATCCTCCAGGTGCCTGGCATCGACATCGTTTTCTTCGGGCCGATGGACCTCTCGGTGGCCCTGGGTTACCCCGGCCAGGTTTCTCATCCCGAGGTGGTCTCCGTGATCGAGGAGCTTGGCGACCAGGTCATCAAGGCCGGCAAGGTGGCGGGCACCATCGTCAGCAACCTGGACCAGTATAAGCAGTACCGGGGCCGGGGCTTTCTCTTCTGCGCCTCCGTGGTCACGAACTTCCTGATGCAGGGCGCCAGGGACTATGTATCGACAATCAGCGAGTACGAAAAGAGCCTGGGCGACCCCCAGAAGCGGTCAACCTCGTTTTGGCAGGATGTCATTCTGAGGAGCGGAGCGACGAAGAACCTCATTGTTACGCTGAGATTCTTCGCGGAGTCTATCCTGGGCCGAGCCGAAGGGCTCAGATGACAACTCGCAGATTTGAGTCGACGCAGTACTAGCCCAGTGTCTCGTTATTGGCTCGATGCCGGGCCTGTCATCCCGGCGAAGGCCGGGATCCAGCGAACGCTTCTCTGGATTCCTCTTCCGCGGAAGGGCCGGCAAGACGGACGTGGGGAGTCAATATCGCACAACTTACCAGTGTGAGGCTGTTTTCGAGACAACACACCGGCACCGGCGTTCATGGGATCACCATGGCGCGGGGAGCAATTTGATCCGGGAAACCCGAAGCTAGACGCCTTGCGGCAAATCTTGGGCCGGGGACGCAGGAGGCAAAGATGCCGGAAGAGGGCAAGATCCAGTGGTTGCACACCGCCCGGAATCTTCAAGAGATGGAGGACCGGTATAACCAGTGGGCCACGGAATACGATGCCGATCTCCAGAATGATTTCGCCTACAACGGCCCTCAGACAGCCACCGCGCTGCTGACCCGCCACGTGCCGAAAGGAGCCCGGATTCTGGACGCCGGCGCCGGGACCGGCCTGGTGGGCCAGTGCCTTGCCGGTCTTGGGTACACCGACCTGACGGCCATGGACCTGTCGCCAGCGATGCTGGACGAGTCCCGCAAGAAGAACCTGTACCGGGAGCTACACCAGATGGTCATGGGAGAGCCTCTGGACTTTCCCAGCGACGCCTTCGACGCCGTGGTCAGCGTGGGTGTTTTCACCATGGGCCACGCCCCGGCCAGTTCCTTTGATGAACTGGTGCGCGTAACCAGGCCGGGAGGGCACCTGGTGTTTAGCATACGGCTCGACGCTTTCAAGACCGGTGGCTTCGACCAGAAGCTGGTCGCGCTGGAGGCCCAACGCAAGTGGCAATTGGTGGAGGTCACCGACCCTTTCGCACCGTTGCCGAAGGGTGAGCCCGACATCTTCTACCGGGTTTGGGTGTACCGGGTCAGCTAGACCAGAAACGTGTGCCGGAAGCCGGGCGGGAGCTTACCGGTACAAATGATGCCCCGCCGGTGAGGCGGCTCACCTTTCTTTTCCCGAGGAACCCCGTCCGACCTGGCAGGAAGCCGGCCGGGCACACTAGCACTCAGCCAACTTGGTTTTGGCAGAATGTCATTTTGAGGAGTCCTTCCGCGGAAGGACGACGAAGAATCTCGTTGCTGCGCTGAGATTTTTCGCTTCGCTCAGAATGACATTATTCACTTCTACCTGGATAGGGTACTAGCACCCTCGGCGCCAAACCAATTGGCCAGTTGAATTCCTCAAACCCAGACTCCTTCGATAGAGGTGATCACGATTTCTCGAAGAAAGGCACCTTGGCCCTACAGCATTCGCCGGAGTTCGAGGGCCAAGAGGGTCATACTGAAACTCTCAAGGACAACAGGGTTGGAGATTGTCGTTCCCCTGGGTTTCGACGAATCGCGGATACCTCAGATTGTTGAATCAAAAGCCAACTGGATATCCAAACACATACAGAAAACCCATACCGTCGAGAAGTTGCAGCGGCCAAAGTATATCAATCTGAGGTCCATTCAGGAATGGTGGGCCGTTGAATACCAGGCAGCCTCCGGCAGCGGGTTGACGGTCCGTGAGGACAACGGCGGCACTCTGGTCGTCGAGGGGGCGGTGGATGACCCCCACCGGGTTGCCGGAGCGCTCAATGAATGGCTACAAAAGAAAGCCGGGGAAGTATTGATCCCCTGGCTTCGACAACTCAGCCGAGAGTTATCCACCTCTTTCACCCGAGTCGACATCCGAAGGCAGAAGACCAGGTGGGGCAGTTGCTCGAAGCAACTCTCCATCAGCTTGAATCGAAACCTCTTGTTCTTTCCGGCGCATCTCGTTCACTACGTCCTGATGCACGAACTCTGCCACACGAAGCAGCTTGACCACTCCAAGAAGTTCTGGGACCTGGTCGAGCGGTATGAACCGGATGCCGGGAAGCGGCGCCGGGAAATCGAGACAGCGGGAAATGAGATACCCCCCTGGGCTTAGGCTCCGCTGAGCGGGTGTGTAAGAAGAACATTTCTCCCCCTTACGAAGGGGGAGCTAGAGGGGGTCGCGCATATCCCCTCCCGGCCTCCCCTTCGTAAGGGGAGGAGTTATCTGGACTCTTTCTGAGCGCGATGCAACATCCCGCAGACGCCGTGGGTGCTAACAGGGGAGTCAAGGCCAAGCCGGCAGAGGGTGTCATGCTCTCGGCACCGGGACGCCCATGGACGAAACGTCGTATCCCCCGAGGGTCTCGACCCGGCGGCGAAGCCCGGGCCGCCGGAGCAGGTCCAGCAGCGCCTGTACGCCGGGCTCGTTGATCAGGTGGTTGGGGATTACCAGGTCGTACCTTTCTTCTTCCAGGAGGACGAAGTCCAGCCCCAAAGCGCCGGCCGCCGCCTGCACGCCGATCCCAGCATCCACCAGCCCCGAGGAGACGGCCCGGGCCACCGCCAGATGCCCTCCGGCTTCCTGGTGATACCCAGTCAGCATGGCAGAAGGGATACCCAACCGTTGAAGCTGCCGGTCCAGCAGCGACCGGCTCCCGGACCCGCTCTCCCGGTTTACCATCGTGACATCGAGCCTTGCCAAGTCTTCCACGCTCCGGATACCTTTGGGGTTGCCCGCCGCCACTATCAATCCCTGCCGCCACGCGGCAAAAGTCACCAGGGTGCAGGCGAAGGGCACTAATCGCCGGACCCAGGAGATGTTGTAGAGGCCGGTTTCCTCGTCCTTCAAGTGGCATCCCGCCACATGGGCTTCACCCCGCGCCAAGCCCGCCAGAGCCTGACTGCTGCCCTCCTCGGCCCACACCAGATTGACGCCGTAACGGCCCAATCCCGGCCCCAGCAATGCCGCCGCCGGGTCGCAGCCCAGCATTACTAGGGCGGGCACCTCCACTTCGTCCTCGTCAAAGGGTTGGACGTTCACCCGCTTTCCGCCTCTGGAGGTGGAAAGGATTACCCCCTCGGCGTCCACCAGAGAGTACCGGGCCGCCGCCGGTCCGGCCAGGGGCCGGGCCAGCAGCCGGCTGCCCACCCGCACCAGGCGGGCCCGCCGGGACCCGGCGGCAGGTCTGGGAGGCCGGTCCCTTTCCGGGGCTCCCACCAGCTCGGCCTGTACCACCCCGGGGGTCTCCTCCGCCAGGGAAAACAGGGCTTCAACCGTGGCCCCCAGGGCGCGGGCCAGCCGCAAGGCTGCCTCGGTGGAAGGGCCGGCCTTCCCCGATTCCAGATTGGCGTAGGCCTGGCGGCTGATGCCGGCCCGGCCGGCCAACACCTGCTGAGATAGGCCGACGCTCCGGCGATAGGCCTTCAGGTTGTTGGACAAGTACGACACACTGACAATGTACTTCACACTTGTCAATATATCAAGTACACTTTACAATCTTACGGAGCTAAACCGCGCCGCTTCAACCTCTGGTCCACTGGGTGGAAAGATTCAGTGCGAAAGGGTTCCGGGCCAGAGCCGCACCCGATTACGTCTTCCACCACGCCGCCGGGACGCCGCGAGCCAAGGGGCTCCGCCTTCAACTAACGCCGATGGACGGCAACGGAACAGGAGGTTTGACCTGGGCATCCTTCCGCGCACCGGTCGTTACCGGGTGACCACCGGGGAACTCAGCGGGGCCTTCGCCGATTTTGGCGTGCTCATACCCCTCGAGGCCGCCCTCATTGCCATCAACGGCATCAACCCCACGTCCACGCTCTTTGGGGTTGGCATCGCCTACATCGCGGCCGGCTGGTACTTCCGCGTGCCCATGCCGGTCCATCCGCTGAAGGCCTTCTCGGTGATCGCCATCGCCCAGGCCCTGAGTCCCTCGGTCATCGCGGCCGGGGCCCTCCTCATGAGCCTGTCCTTGTTTCTGCTCGCCTCCACTCGGGCCATCGAGTACCTGAACCGGGCGATCCCGCAGCAGGTCGTCCGGGGGGTCCAGTTCGGCCTGGGGGTGCTGCTGATTCGAAGCGCCGCGGGAATGGTGTTTTCCAAGCCCTTCCTCGTGGGTGGAGAGGGACACCGCTATCTCGACTTGGCCGGCTTCGATGTGTCCGTGGGTGTGCTTGTAGGGCTGCTGAGCGTGGTGCTCCTGCTTCTGTTTCTGTGGCGGCCTTTGCTCCCCGCTGGGGCCGTCGTGGCGGCGGCCGGCGTGGCGATCGGGCTGGCATTGGAAGGGGAGGGGGTGCAGCTTGCCGTGGGGCCGGCGCCGGTGGGGCTTGCGTGGCCTGAAGCCGGTGATTTCTCCAAGGCGTTTGTGGTCCTAGTCATCCCTCAGCTTCCCCTTACCCTGACCAACGCCGTCATCGCCACCGTGGACACGGCCCGTTCTTACTTTGGGGAGGAGGCCCGGCGAGTTACGCCCATCCGAACCAGCCTGAGCATGGTGGCCGGGAACCTGTGGGCTGGACTGGCCGGGGGTCTGCCCATGTGCCATGGGTCTGGAGGCCTGACGGCTCACTACCGCATGGGCGCCCGATCGCCGGTCTCCACAGCAATTACAGGGGTGCTGCTCGTCACCGTGGCGCTGCTGTTCGGCAGCTCGGCCCTGGAGGTGCGAAGCCTCGTGCCCTACGCAGTGTTGGGGGCGCTGCTGCTCTATGTGGGTGTGCAGCACCTACTGTTGGGGCTTAAAGTCAAAGGTCCCCGGCACCTGGTGGTGGTGGCTGTCGTGGGCGCTGTAACCGCCGCGCCCTTTGGGAACCTGGCCTCCGGGGCGGGGGCAGGCCTGCTGGCTACCTGGGGCGGCCGCCTGACCGGGGTCCTGCTGGAGAGACGGAGAAGCCGCTTGACCCGCGGACCTTCCCCGGTTTGAGAAGTGCTGGCGGGCCGGTGGTGTGCTTGCCGGTCCTCCGCGCCCGGCTTGCGGAAATACTCTCTCGATGAAGCGCTGAATCCCCTCCTCCGACGGGTCGGTAATTGGGCTATTTTGTATCTGAGTCCGCCGCGAGGCAAGGCAAACTCGCCACGACGGCAAGCGCCGCACCCCGAGAAAGGGGCTGAGACGTAATCTGGTGATCATCCCCAAGAATGGGTTGCATATCTCGCGGCAGTCAGTATAATAGGGTGCCAGGCATAAGTAAGGTTATCCTAGGCAGCTATCTCTCGTCATACCTGAGGGGTTTCCCACATCCGGCGCCGGTTGACCTACTGAGCCAAACCTTGGTGTACCGTGACCGCAAGGAGGTCAACCAGTGGCATTGTCAGACAAAACCCTAGTTTGTACGGAGTGCGGGGGAGAGTTCATATTCACCGTCGGTGAGCAAGAGTTTTTCAACGCTCGCGGCTTCTCCAACGAGCCCAAGCGGTGTCGAAGTTGCCGCGCGGTGCGGCGCACGGAGCAACGTGGCGGGATGTACCAGGATGGCCCTCGCGAGATGTACCCAATCGTGTGCGCCGATTGCGGCGCGGACGCCATGGTACCGTTTCGGCCCCGGGGTGACCGCCCGGTCTATTGCAGCGACTGCTTTAGCCGAAACCGAAACGAGTCCACCGGCTTCTAGCCAATCACCAAGTAACCCCGTTTGAGGGGCTGGCGTCGAGTCCAGCCCCTCAATAAATCTCGCACCATTTCGAGCTACCCTGATGGGTCACCTAGGCCATCAAGGAAATGACCCGTGGCCCCGTTCACCGGTGAGGCCGGCGCCTCACGTCTCCGCTTCCTTACGTCCCCTTTGTACCGTGCCCCTGGTATTCAGCGTCCTCGTCCATTGAACGGGGACGGCGAGAACCGCTGCAATGGCACCATCGTCTCTCCACTCGTATCCGGCTTGCCGGAAACATCGTTCCACGGCAGCCAGAAACGGCGCGGTCATTCTACCGCCCGAGCTGGCGTTTTACCCGTATCCTCAAGGCATCGACGACACTGTGCGCTTCGTGGTCAGCCGGGTGCTGGTTGCCCTGGGCCTGGAGGAAGCCCTTCCTGAAGACCTTCAGCACCGGGAAAAGAAAGACTGATGGGCCTGACCGGATGGCGCAGCTAGAAGGGGCGGCGAAGCAGCGCTACGTGGCAGCCCTGTTCGCTCGGATAGCGGGCCGCTACGACTTGATGAATGACCTGATGACCACCGGGCAGCACCGGCGCTGGAAACGAAGAACCGCGCGGCTGACGGCCACAGGTCTGCAAGGGAAGGCCCTGGACATCGCCATCGGCACGGGGGATTTGGCCATGGCCTTGGCCCGCTGCCCGGAGATACAGCACGCGGTGGGCGTGGACCTGCTGCCCAACATGGCCGCCCTGGACCGGGCCAGAACCCAGGCCAGGGGTCTGGCCGGTAAGACCACCCTGCTAATAGGCGATGCCATGGAGCTGCCCTTTCCCGGTGGGGCCTTCGCTTGCGCCGCGGCGGACTTCAGCCTCCGCAACATGCCGGACCTGCGAGGAGCCCTGGCAAAAATGGTCCGGGTGGTGCGGCCCGGCGGACCAAAGGCTCGCCTGTTCCGCTGGTACTTCCATCATGTGGTCCCCCTCGTGGGGCGAGTGGTGGCCGGTGACCGTTCAGCCTATACCTACCTGCCCCAATCGGTCGACAATTTCCTGGAAGCGGACCGCCTGGCGGAA
>CAYOAF010000182.1:0-5733 GCA_964401855.1 uncultured Dehalococcoidia bacterium | reverse complement strand
GATCACCTTCACCATAGTCGGGGACATGGAGTCTGCCAGTTCGCTGACCTTGCAGAACGTAACCGCCCACGACGCCACCACCTTGCTGGACATCATCACCGAAGCGTCGGCAGGCAACTTCTCGGTTGAAGACTATGCCCTTACAGCCCCGTCCCTGGAGTTTCTTCCCTAGACTGCCTGCGGCATACGAGAGGCCGGGACGCAAGATGTGGATTGGTTCCAGAGGGACGATCGCTGGAATAGAGGGTTATTGGAGGACCGCTCCAGAAAGAACTTGGGTGGGGAACCCACCTGGGACATTTGCGATTATTCTTAATAAGGGTTCTGGGTCTGGGAACAGCTCCGGGACAGGCCAAGCCAGCGGAGCGGCATTCTTCGACGGCGTGACACGCCGGCAACGAACCGGGCCGCGGTACCGGCCCAATGGTGGGCGGGCAGCCTTCGCATGGGGTTGGTGCACCCGGGGTGCTTACCGGCGTAGTCGCGCACCTGATCGAGAGTGACATTGTTGGCCGCCAACACCTCGGCCAGTTCCTCCCGGGCCCTGACCTTGGCCTCGAACAGCTTCATCTGGACGCGGCTCTTCACGTTCACTTCCCCGTCGCCGGAGGTTTCGATGGGGATGTAGATGGCGCCCTTGTAGTCTGCCACCACCTTGCTCTGCACTCCGTCACTCATGGTGCTGGGCATGCAGCCAAAGGGTTTGAGGGAGATCACCATGTGGGCGTGCCGGTCCTTGGCGACCATAACGTTCTTCCCCACCTCCAGGTGGCCTTCCCCTCCCCGTAGATGAGTGTTGTAGTAGGCCTGGGCATACTCGGCCAACTTCCGCTGACTAGGCAGAGAGTCGGTCTTGAATCCCAGGGACCACCGGTACAGGTTGTACCACCAACGGAACGCGAGCTGAAGCAGCTTTATCTTCCGAACCAGCTTCTTCTTGGATTTGTCGAGGACCAGCTTCTCCTCAGCGTTCTGCTTGGCAATGTGGATCAAGTACTCTATCCACGTTCCAATGGGTTCCACCGCCACTTCAGCCCCTTCGGACTCCAGCCAGCGGAATAGCTTGTAGTTTCCGTCCCCTTCGGTGGTCTGGGCCCAAAACTCGCCGATGATCTTTACCTTGGGCTTGACCCGGGTGTAGTCGACCTGAATGGCGGCGAACCGCTTTTTGAGTCGACGGAGGACGCGCCAAGCGGCGCGGCCCTCCCTCAGGGCGTCACCCAGAGCAACCTTTGCTTCTTCGATGACTCGGTCGGTTTCCCCCTGGTTAACCTCGTACGGGCGGATCTGATACCCCAGGTCGTTGATCACGTCGCCCAACATGAAACCCTGGAGCAGGGCCTGGGCGAACTGGGTGTTGATCTGCAGGGCGGCGTCTTTTCCGTTCTGGTTCATCCCGCCGGTCTGCTGGAACAGCAACACCCGGAAATTCCCAAACCCGGCGTCGCGAAGCGCTTTGCGGTACTCCGCCTCGTACATGCCAAAGCGGCAGGGGCCGCAACCGCCGGCCGTGACGCACACGTAGCGGTCCTCGATGTCCACCTCGCCCTGGTCCCGGAGCTGTTTGAGGTACTTGATCAGGTTGCCCACGGTGTAGTAAGTGGGATTGCACTGGCCGCGGCTGCCCAGCTCCTTGCCCAGCGCCAGGGCCTCGTTGTCGGGCGTGGGCAGGTGGCGTATGTTGTAGCCCAGCCGCCGCATGGCATCCGAGAGCAGATGCTCGTGGACTAGGGTCAGGCTCCCCCACAGAATGGTGGTCGTCGCTTTCTGGTCTTTGGTGAACGGGCGCTCGGCCGGCCGTTGGAAGTGCCGGATCTTTTTCGGTTCTAGGCCCATCTCCTTGCGGAGGTGGCCTTCGTATTCCAGGGCCCTGTCTTCGATCTCCCGCTCGTCCAGTAGTTTGACCATTACGTTTCTTCTCGGAGGTTAACCGGAGTAGCGGCGAGACCCGGTTCGGCCTGCGCGTCTCGGGGCAGCTTGAGATTGACCAGCTTCGCCAGTTGGCCGCAGACATCGCATCCATCCGGGGTCGGCTCCACCTGGCACTGACACGGCTGGAGCGGGACCTGCGGGGAGTAGTCCCGGCCGGTCTGGCCACAGCCCGCCGAGGCGTTGGCGATTGCAGCCTCCGGCGGGTCGCCGGCGGTGTTCAGGGCTCGGATCCGGTTGTAGGCGCTCAAGTCTTGGACGGCGCCGGAATGTTTCCCGTTGCCGTGATGGCCGTTGCCGTTGTGTCCCTGAGTGTCCTGGCGGGCTCCCGCGAACGGCTCATGGTGGCCGTTTCCATTGCCGTTGCCCCCCAGAGCCCCGGGTTCAACGAACGCCGGGGTCAAGGCAGCGCCATCGGGGAGGGAAACGGTCCCATTGCCCGGTACGTGCGCGTCGTGTCCGTTGTGGCCGTTGCCGTTGGTGGCGGCCTTGGCGTGGGCCAGCCTCAAGCCTGCTTTGTAGGCTGTCACCAAACGTTGCAATTCGCCTTCGGCGCTCTTCTGCCGCTGCAGCTGCTCCTGGTGGCGTTGCAGGAAGTAGTCGATGGTCTCGACCCGGATCTTGATAGACCCCGCTGGCTTGTTCTCGTCGATGTCGTGAAACGTGAAGTAGGGAGTGCCCGAGGCCTCGATGATGCCCTCCACCACGCTGTAGACGGGAGCGTCGTGGCCGCATTTGAAGTTAGAGAGGTCGATGGCGACCAGGTTGGGGTGGCGGGCCACGTACTTAGCGGCCCACACCTTCCGGTTGGTGTTCTGACTGAACGAGTTCTTCCACACGTCGTCAATGTCCATCGCATCGCGGATGATTCCCGCCCGGACCTCGTCTCCGAAGAGCCGGTCCAAGATATCCTCATCCCGGGGCAGGGAGTCGATGGTGAACACGGTATAGCCTTTTTTCTGGACCTCAGCCATGATCTCGTGGCTCAGGCCGGGGTCGCTGTGGTAGGGCCGGCCGAGCATCACCACACCGGCTCTCCCCTCCTCTTCCAGCCGCTCCAGCAGCGCCCGGGCCTCCCGGCGCAGCGAGTCAACCGAGGCTCGCGACGCCTGGAACGCGATGTCTATCGCTTCCTTGTTCTCTTCTGCCGTGACCCCCAGGAGCTGAGCGAAACAGTCATGCATCTGCATCTGGAAGAGCGCCGGGTCCTTCATGTCCAGGCCGGGTGTCACGTACTGAATGCCGTTTTCAGCGAAGACATCCCCCTCTTTGGTAAAGGCCGCTCTGACCACATCCGGAGTGATGGAGACGGAAGGGCAGGGGGCGTTGTCGACGGCGCCGGGTATGTCGGCGGGCAACTTGCGCAGGATGGGGAAGAAGATGATGTCCGGCCGGTTCCTTTCTCTTTGTTCGAACATAAGGTTGTGGACGTGGGCAATGACCGACTTGCTGGGAAAGCACTGGTCGATGGACCCCCTTCGGGACCCTTTGAACCACATGAGGGGGCTGGTGTGCTCGGAGAAAATAATGTTCTGGAAGCCGACCCCCAGGGCCTCGAGATAGGACCGGAAGAACGGCGCCAGGCTGTACATGTTCAGCGCCCGTGGTATTCCGATCTTGATGTCCCGGCGCAGCTTCCTGATTTCCTCGAAGTCCGGGGTTTGCCGGCGGTCCCGTTTAAGGAGGCGGTCCAATATGCTTTTGAGCCTCTGGGCGGTGTTCCGGCTGTCCCCCCGCAGCGTACTTACCCTGGGAGGGTTGAGGCTTTGGAAGGGCTCCACAGCGGCCCGCTCCACAAAATTAGGATAGGTTTTTTTGATCGCCTCCAGCTGCGCTTTCACCACCCGCATGTCTTCAACCTTCTCGACGGCGCCCTTTTCGCAGGTGGCGATGATGAACCGGCGGCCATCCCCTCCGGGCACCCGGGTATCCACGAAGGTGCGCAAGCAGGTGTTCTTGCAGTAATTGCACCGGGTGGACTCATCCCTGGCGGTGGTGAATTCCAGGTTCTCAGTCGCGGCCAGGCCGATGAAGGTGGAGTCCTGGCCGCCGGCCGCCCGAATAGCCTCCAGGGCAGCGCCGATGGCTCCGCTCTCCCCGGTGAACCGGTGGACGCGTATGTTGACTCCAGGCACTTTCGACTTGATGAAATCGTACTGGGCTTTGACGGCGGCCAGATTGTGTTGAGTACCGCCCTGGAGCACGAAGTTGGCGCCGAACTTGCTCAGATTGGGCTCCGCCACCACGTATAGCCAGATGTTCTTGGGCAGGACCTTGGCCAACCCGGCCATGATCTCCTTCTTTTCCCACCCCAACTGCTGGAAGTTGACTATGTCCGTCTCCATGAAGACGGCGCACCCATAGCCGAATACGGGCAGCCGGTCCGCGGCGAAGGCTACGTCGGCATACTCCTCCACGGCGTATCCAAACCTGGCGGCGGTGCTCTGAAGGAAATAGCCGTTGCCGGCGGAACACTGGGTATTCAGCTTGAAGTCCTTGACCTTGCCGTTGCTGAGAATGATGACCTTGATGTCCTGGCCGCCCACGTCGACGATGACGTCCACGTCGTCGTAATAGTGCAGGGCGGACTTGGTGTGGGCCACCGTCTCCACGATGGCCACATCGGCCGCCAGGGCCTCCTTCAACATGTCCTTGGCGTAGCCGGTGGTTCCAACGCCCAGCACGGAAAGGACAGCCCCTTGGCCTTCGACGTGCTCCCGAAGGTTCTTCAAGATGTCCTGGCTATCCTCCAATGGGTTGCCCCTGGATAGCTGGTAGGCCGTGGCCAGCACGTTGCCATCCGGGTCCATGAGGACGCCCTTGGTCGAGGTGGAGCCGCCGTCGATGCCGATGAAAGCCCCGACCTCCTGACCGGGAGAAAAGGCAGCCGGGCTCCATGGTTCCTTGGCAAAGACCCGTTTGAACTCCGCCAGCTCCTCCCCGGTCCGCCACAGCCCCACGTCACCCGAAGCTTCCCGCATCTGGACCCGGCCCACTTCGATGAACCGCTCCAGCTCCTTGGTGCCCTTGTACATTCCAACCTGGGCGTCTTCGCTCTCGCCAAACAGCACCGAGCCGATGGCGGCGTAGTACTCGGCGTTTTCCGGGACCACGATCAGGTCTTTCGGGTCCACCCCCTCAGGCAGAGGAGTGTTGCGCTCCTCCCATATCCTGGGGATGTTGTGCTTCCAGCAGTCCCGCATGGCCGGAATGAAGGTGTTGGGGCCCCCCAAGAGGAGCACCTTGGGGCGGAGGGTGTTGCCCCGGGTGAGAACGCTCAGGTTTTGCTGGACCAGGGCCTCGAACAGGGAGGCCATCAACTGCCCCGGCGGCACCCCTTGCTTCTGAAGCCCGATAATGTCGGTCTCAGCGAAGACACCGCACTTGCCGGCGACGGGGTGTAGCTTGACGTCGTAGTAGGGCAAGGCCCGGAGGTCTTCATTGCTGAGTTGCAGCTTGGCGTTGATCTTATCGATCACGGCGCCGGTACCCCCGGCGCACTTGTCGTTCATGCTCGGCACCTTGCGCTTGGTGCCGGTCTCCTGGTCGGTGAACCAGATGATGATCTTGGCGTCTTGCCCGCCCAGTTCGATCACCGATCCGGCGTCGGGCTCCAGTTGCTCCACCGCCAGGGAGACGGCGTTGACCTCCTGGACGAACTTGGCCCCGAGGAATCCCGCTATCATTCGGGCGCCGCTGCCGGTGATAAAAATACGCGGTGCATCCAATGTCGAGCTATAGGCAGCCTCAATGTGCCGTAGAAACTCCAGGACTTTTTCCGGCTGCTTGGATTGATGCCGTCCG
>CAYOAF010000181.1:0-4150 GCA_964401855.1 uncultured Dehalococcoidia bacterium | reverse complement strand
TCGCCGGCGGCCATGTTCTCCAGCCGGTCCTCGATGAATTTTACCGGTTGTCCCACCATCCTGCTGGCGGCGGCGGTGAGAAAAATCTGCTTGCGGCCCCGCTTGTTGCCGTAGCTGCCACCGATGTCCACGTCCATGTGGACCCGCACCTTGTTGGAGGGAATGCGCATGGTGCGCGCCACCTGCTCGTTGACCTGGGGGTTCTGCTGGGACGCCCAGATGTCCACCATCCCGCTGATCTCGTCCCAGGAAGCGACGCAGCCGAAGGTCTCCAGGGGCACCCCGGAGTGGCGGTTCCAGCGGTAGCGGCCCTCGTACACGTGGGCGGCTTCCCGGAAAGCGCCGTCGACGTCGCCGAAGTCCATCGAGGTCTGAAAGGCGATGTTGGAGCCGTGGGCCTCGTGGAGCACCGGGGCGCCGGGCAGCATGGCCTCCTCGGGGTCCACCAGGGGAGGCAGGGGCTCGTACTCGACCTCCACCAGCTCGGCGGCGTCCTCCGCCAGGTAGCGGCTGGTGGCGGCCACCGCGGCCACCCACTCCCCGGCGAAGCGGGCCTTCCCGACGGCCAGGGGGTACCAGACCACGTTGGGCAGGTACATATTCTGAGGGATGCTCTCCATCCACTGGGGCAGCTCACCGCCCACGATGACCTTGACCACGCCGGGAGCCGCCTCCGCCGTGCGGGTGTCGATGCTCTTGATGACCGCGTGGGCGTGGGGCGACGGCACCGTGGCCAGGTGGAGCATGCCCGGCAGCACGATGTCGTTGACGTAGCGGCCCTTCCCCAGGACGAAACGCCGGTCCTCGATGGGCGGGAAGTGGCGGCCTATCCATGACTGTTGAGTGGTGGCCACGGGATTACCTCACGGGGCGGTTGGGCGGTGGGGGTCGGGAGCGGCCCCTGGTTCACCGCCAATTTAAGGGCTGCGACGGGGAGTGTCAAGGTGGCTCTCGACAGTTCTCCTGAACGCAAGTTCTTTAGGAGGGGCCTCTGGAAAACCCTCTTTTTACAAGAATGGGTTCCCCAAGACCCTTCTCAAAGGACTTCGGTTCGTTGATTGCATAACCCCAACCGGGGCAACCTCCACAGCCCGCATAAAACGGACCCTGCTTCTGATGGTCATCGCCCGCTGGCAACCCGCCGGCTTGAGGCTGGTGTCCCACAGGGCCGGGGCGATGTTCTGGAGCCTGACCCCCGGTTGCCCCGATGGTGTGGAAAGTAGGTTGTATGGAGGGCAGTAGCGCGAGTTCGACGCGCTCCGTGGAATATCTTCGTCTTTCCCCATGGGCCGGCCCTTGTCATCCGACTTTCTAGTATTGCGAAACTTCAGAGAGTATGTTACATTTAGATACTGGTTCTACATGTGTATCCCGTTGGCTTTTCCGCGTAAGGTAAATTCCTCGGTGATCGATTGTAGCCCGACATTCATCCTATAAGGAGATCACCAGTGGCATTTCAGGACAGAGATCTAACGTGCGTAGAGTGCAATCAGAGTTTCGTGTTTACGGCTGACGACCAGCAGTATCACGCGGACAAGGGGTACACCAACGAACCCAAGCGTTGCCCTTCTTGCCGGCAGGCCCGGCGCGCCAGCCGCGGCTTTGACGGCGGGTTCGGTGGCGGGTTCGGCGGCGGCAGGCGGGAGATGCATCCCGCGGTGTGCGCCGAGTGTGGCAAGGACACCGAGGTACCGTTCCGGCCCACCGGCGAGCGGCCGGTGTATTGCAGCGACTGCTACCGGCAGCAGAGCCCCCGGGGCGGTGACGGCGGCGGCCGGTCCTACCGGTTCTAAGCTTCAGCTAGTCAGGGGGCCGTCCAAGACGGCCCCCTTTATCGTCCGGTGTTCACCCCCCGAGCCCTCAACGGCCCAACCTCAACGGCCCCGGGAACCCCGGGTCAGCCTCAAGGTCTTCACTCTTCTTTGTGCCTCGGACTGCCGCGGTTCCAGCGACGGGGTCCGGCGGGCGCAGACGATTTCTAAACTGCCATGCAAGTAGCCGGCCTTTCTCGATTTGTGAGGAGGTCCAAAGTGCATATGAGCCTGGCGCCCGTTATCGTGCCCGCCGGCCGGGTCTAGCTCTCGAACACGTCGATAAACTGGCCGGTCATGTCTCGCGGGGCTCTGGCCGCCAGGAACAGGGCCGCCTGGGCGATCTCTCCCGGAGTGCTCCACTCAGGGCCCCCGGCTGGTTCGGCCTCCCTTGCCATATCCGTGTCCACCCAACCCGGATTGATGCCGTTGACCCGAATCCCATGGGGCCGCAGGGACCGAGCCAGGGACGCGGTGTAGCCCACCACCCCCCATTTGGAAGCCGTGTAAGGGCCGTTGTCTCCGACCGCCTGGCGGCCAGAGGACGAGCCTATGTTGATGATGACGCCCCTACCCGCGGTCATCATGTGCGGGACTACGGCGTGGCAGCAGAGGAACAGACCTCGCAGGTTGACCGACATAATGGCATCCCATTGCTCAACCGTGGTTGACCAAACCGGTGTGTTGAAGGTGAAGACACCGGCGTTGTTGACCAGGATGTCAATCTGCCCCCACGCCGACAGGACCTGGCCCACCGCGTCGACGACCTGATCGTCGCGGGCTACATCGAGGGCGAAGGCCCTGGCCTCACCTCCTGAGGCGACTATCTCCGCGGCGACCCTCTCCCGCCTCGCCTCGGTTCGCCCCGTCACGGCGATCCGGGCCCCCTCTCGGGCGAATTCCACCGCGATGGACCGGCCGATCCCCCGCCCGGCTCCCGTGATAAGTGCAACCTGGCCTGAAAGGTCCATGGGCGTCTCCCGCAGGCGGCCCAGCCGGCTATCCAGCGGACCGGTCCGCCTTGTCTTTGTTGTGGATGCAATTTGACGTTGTTGGGCCTGCTAGCCGTTGGGCGAGACCCCTAACCTAGCCTTCCCCCTTCGTGAGGGGGAAGGAACCGGTCCTCCTCCTTGCGAAGGAGGAGAGGTAGGGTGGGGGTAAAACCGTATCCACGATTTCTCATGGGGATTGTACCGGCACGTCAACCGGGCGGGACGATCGCAACCTGCCCGCCGAGCACGCCGGGACAGCCCGGAGTGAAGAGATCAGGATCATCCCCTCAGCGGCCTTTGTGCTCGCTACGGTCTTGAAGTAGCCGCCCTAACCTCATTCGGGCTTGCCGCCGTGGATGAAATGGTGTGACCTGCTATGAGGCTGCGGGAAGGGCCTTTACAGGGCCTCGTCGCCCTGTTCCCCAGTACGAATACGGATGGCGTTATCCACGTGAATCACAAAGATCTTCCTGTCGCCGATGTGTCCGGTTCGAGCGTTTTCCATGATGATGTCGATAGTCTTCTGGGTGTCTGAGTCTTTGACCACCAACTCTAGCTTCACCTTGGCCAGCATGTCCACCACGTAGGTCCCCACGCCCCGAAGCCCTCCGACAACCACTCCCTTTTGCGCCCCCGTCCGGTAACGTGAGCCGCATTGAGGCCCACCAACCCTATGTTAGCCAGAGCGTCTTTGACTGGGGCGAGGGTTTCCGGCCTGATGATAGCTTCGATCTTGTTCATGAATCACTCCTTAACGGTGTGCGGGACGAACCCCAGGCGCCAGAGGTCGCGTTTTTGCCTTGGTTACCCATGAGGTTATCGCTTCGGCCCGAACTGTCAATATCATAACCCTTTCCCTCGGCCGGCCGCCCTTGGTGAAGTTCTGGGAATCCCCTGAGAGCGCTTTCATATGCCGGGCGGGGGTCCGGGGCGTTACACCTGCCCCGCATTCACCGAGCGCCTGGCGGCCGGACTACCGGGTCTAGCGGACCCGGTCCCTGATCCTGCGGATTATCTCAGTGGTTGAAATGCCTCCGGTGTAGGGCACCGTGCGAAGGATCCCCATCTCACCGGGCACCCGGTGGCTATGGTCCAACTGCTCACGGGAGTAATCATCACCGTGTACCACCAGGTGGATGTCGTGCTCGTCGATCCAGGCCCGGTCGATAATCCACGGGGCATCGGGTAGCACCTCGTCTACCCAGCGGCACCCAGCCACGGAGGCGATGCGCTCTTCCATGGAAAGTATGGGAACCCGCTTTTCGAGTTCCACCACATCGTCGGCGTGGATGCCGACCATCAGGTGATCTCCCAAGGCACGGGCTTGCTTCAAGAACGCGACGTGAC
>CAYOAF010000180.1:0-16739 GCA_964401855.1 uncultured Dehalococcoidia bacterium | reverse complement strand
TTCCCTTACATCCACGACCACCTGACGCAAAGCAGGGAGATCCAGTTCATCGCCGTGGAGCCCGAGGCCTGCCCCACCATTACCCGCGGCGCCTTCACCTACGACTTCGGCGACACCGCCCAGATGACACCGCTGATCAAGATGTTCACCCTGGGCCACACCTTCGTGCCGCCGCCCATCCACTCCGGCGGGCTGCGTTATCACGGCATGTCTCCCCTGATCAGCCACCTCTGCGACGCCGGGATCGTCGAGGCCCGGGCGGTTCACCAGAAGGCCATCTTCGAGGCCGCCATGCTGTTCGCCCGCACCGAGGGCATCCTGCCCGCGCCGGAGCCGACCCACGCCATCAGGGTCACCATCGATGAAGCCCTCAAGTGCAAGGAATCGGGCGAGAGCAAGGTGATCCTGTTCAACCTTTGTGGACACGGCCACTTCGACCTGTTCGCCTATGAGGCCCACCTCACAGGACAGTTGGAAGACTACGCCTATCCCCAGGCTGACATCGAAAAAGCCATCGCGGGGCTGCCTCAGCTGTAACCGGGCTCCCTGTGGCCAAAAATGGACCTCGATGCTTACCACCGAGCCTGGAGAGGCGGGAAAATGGGAATCAAGCCCTCGACCGACTTGAGTTGCTGATCCATGAATAACTCGCTATACCCTGCGAGGAGGAAATCCCTCTTTGGCCCCCCCCTTGGTAAAAGGGGATATAGGGGGATTTGGCCCAACAACCAAGCTTTCTATCAAGTTTAGAGGTCTATTCAAGGGTCAATAGGCAGGCAGGCGATGTACTCACCGTCGTTGGAAGAAGTAAAGGCGTTGGCCGGGCAGGGCAATCTGGTGCCCATCTACCGGTCCATCAACGCCGACCTGGAGACACCGGTCTCCGCGTATTTGAAGGTGGCCCGCCCGCCCTACTCCTTCCTGTTGGAAAGCGTGGCCGGGGGCGAACGGCTGGGTCGCTACAGCTTCATCGGGACCGAACCGTACCAGGTCACCAAAACCGGCCCGGGCCAGCCCGGGGGTGAGGTGGACCCGCTGACACTGGTCCAGGCCGAGATGGACAGGTTTCAGCTCATACCGGTCGCCGGGCTTCCCCGGTTCCATGGCGGCGCCGTTGGCTACCTGGCCTACGACGCCATCGGCTACTTCGAGCCCAGGGTGCCCTCCATGCCCGCCGACCCCCAGGGCCTGCCCGAGTCGGTGTTCACCTACGTGGACACTTTGCTGGTGTTCGACCACCTGCGGCACGACATCAAGGTGGTCAGCCACCTCCGGCTGGACGGCGACGTGGACCGGGCCTATGGGGAGGCCACGGCCCGTATCGATGGCTTGGTCCGGCGGCTGGCCCAACCTCTGGAGATGCCCGCCGGTCTGGAGCGGACCGGGGGCCCGCCCGAAGCCCCCGCGGAGACGATCTCGAATTTCTCCAGGGAGGCCTACGGGGCGGCGGTGGAGAAGTGCGTCGAGTACATCTACGCCGGAGAGGTCATCCAGGTGGTCAACTCCCAGCGGTTCTCCCGCCGGACCGACGCTCACCCCTTCCAGGTGTACCGCTCACTGCGCAGCGTGAACCCTTCACCCTATATGTATTACCTGGACCTGGACGGCTTCCAGATCGTCGGCGCGGCAATAGAGACAGTGGTTCAGGTTCAGGACGGCATCGCTGCGACCCATCCCATCGCCGGGACTCGTCCCAGGGGCCGCTCGCCCGAAGAAGACGATGCCATGGAACAGGAACTCAAGACCAGCGAGAAACAGCGGGCCGAGCACATCATGCTGGTGGACCTGGGCCGTAACGACATCGGCCGGGTCAGCGTGCCGGGCACCGTTTCGGTGACTCAACTCATGGACGTGGAGCGCTTCTCACACGTCATGCATCTGGTGTCCCATGTGGAAGGGCGTTTGAAGCCGGAACTCACCACCTACGACGCGTTGCGCTCTTGCTTCCCTGCGGGAACGGTCTCCGGCGCCCCCAAGATCCGGGCCATGGAAATCATTGCTAAGATCGAAGGGGAGAAACGTGGTGCCTATGGAGGAGCCGTGGGCTACTTCAGCTTCTCCGGAAACATGGACACCGCTCTGGTTCTCCGCACTGGCATCTATAAGGACGGCACCATGTACGTCCAGGCCGGCGGCGGCATCGTGGCGGACAGCGTGGCCGAAGACGAATATCAGGAAACCAGGCACAAGGCCGGCGCGCTGCTCCGGGCCATCGACCTGGCGGAGGGAAGGGAGTGAACGATGGGCGCCCGTTTACTAACCCTTGTACAAGCACCTACAGAGCCATGAACAAGTTGCTAAACTTTACGAGGAGCAAATCCCCCTTTGGGCCCCCTTTTAGAAAGGGGGATATAGGGGGATTTGGTCTCTAACCAAGCCTTAGACCTGGTCTAGCTATCAATGCATGGACCCATAGCGGCCAGACAGCGTTTTGGTCCAAGTCCCACGATACGATTGGGGTGA
Organism: uncultured Dehalococcoidia bacterium; assembly: GCA_964401855.1. Classification (GTDB taxonomy): domain Bacteria; phylum Chloroflexota; class Dehalococcoidia; order Lucifugimonadales; family UBA3495; genus CAJWBT01. Next base: position 14,276 of record CAYOAF010000180.1, on the reverse strand, counting down.
GCCAATCTCTCCCGTTCGTGGTGAGCACGTCGAACCACGGCGGCAGGTTAATCGTTTGTCGATGAGGAGGTGGAACCCATGATGACGTCTTTCTTCCATACCGGCTTTGTGGTCAAAGACCTGGAGAAGTCGATGGACTTCTACGTCAACGTCCTGGGGATGCGGGTGGCCGGCCGCATGGAGCGCAAAGGCGGGTTCGCCGCCCAGTTGCTGGCCTTCCCTGACGCCCACATCAAGGGCGCCTTTCTGGATAAGGGATCGGGTCACCAACTGGAGCTGATCCAGTATATCTCGCCCTCCAGCGGTCCGGGCGGCATCAACCGAAACGACCTGGGCGCGGCCCATCTGGCATTCTTCGTGGAGGACATCGACCGGTTCCACGCCGAAACCTCCCAACGCGGCCTCAGGTTCAACAACCCTCCGGCGGCCCTCGAGGACGAGTACGGCAAGCTGCTGCGCAAGGCGCTATACGCCCAGGACCCAGACGGCAACTGGTTGGAGTTCGTGGAGCTGTTCTGATGCTGTTGATGATCGACAACTACGACAGTTTCACCTACAACCTGTACCAATACCTATCGGAGCTGGGCGCCGAGGTTGTGACGGTGCGCAACGACAAGATAACCCTGGAGGACATCGAGGCCATGGCCCCCGAGGGGATCATAGTCTCGCCGGGGCCGTCCACCCCCCTCCATGCGGGCATCTCCAACGACGTGATCCGCCACTTCGGGCCCAAGCTGCCGACTCTCGGAGTCTGCCTGGGGCACCAGTGCATCGGGTACGTCTACGGCGCTCAGGTAGACCGGGCCGCGGAGATCCGCCACGGCAAGACCTCCATGATCCACCACAGCGGCAAAGGGTTGCTCGCCGGGCTGCCCGAACCCTTCGAGGCCATCCGCTACCACTCGTTGCTGGTCTACTCAGAGACCTTGCCCGACTCCCTGGAAATCACCGCCTGGACCGATGACGGCCTGATAATGGGCCTGCGCCACAAAGAACACCCGGTGGAGGGGGTCCAGTTCCACCCGGAGTCCATCATGACGCCGATGGGCAAGCCCCTCTTGCAGAATTTCCTAGACCGGGTGAAGGGATAGACCCTTCCCAATCCACCGCCTCCCTGTGAACTCCGCGTCGGCGGCATCAAGGACCGTGATCGGGTCCAGATTGGAGGGGAGGTGATTGAGCAATGAAATGCGGAAGCAACAGTCCCCGGGGCCGGTTTGGCCTCAGCGAGCAGCGCCTTGAACGGCGCGTTCTCCGTGAAAACCTTGCCGGCACTGGCACTTGCGCTCTCGCTATGCGCCTGCGGCGGGGCCGCCGCCGCGGCCCCGCCCTCGCCCACCGCTGCTCCGGCTCCACCGACAGCTCCGGTGGCGACCCCTACGGCGACGCCGGCGCCTCCATTCACCATGGCAGCTACGAAAACAACCGTTACGGCAACCCAGCCTACCAGGAAGCCGAGCGCCCCGGTGGCAACACAACGGCCAGCGCCAACACCCACCCCTGGACCCTACTCCGGGCCGCCGGAGTCCACCCCGGTCATGGTCTGGCCTTCGCTTTCCAAGATTGAGCCCTTGGTAGCCGCGCCGGGGGAAGAGGTGAAGGTCGAGGGCCTGGGCGGTCTCACCAAGCTCACGACCGCCGACAGGACGGTGACCGGGTACATCGAGTCGGCCAGGTCCTTCGCCCTGTACTTCGATGGTGAGCCCATCGGCTCGCTCGGGTGTTATGTCGGTGCCTGCCAGGGAGCTCTCACCGTGCCGGATGGGGCTTCGCCTGGCAGCCACCAAATCTCCGTCGAAGGGGGGGCCAGCCGGTCCATTACCGTGGCTGAGGCCCCGGCCGCCACGCCGGAGCCTGCGACGCCCGCCTTTCCGGCGGCCACGGTAACCCCGGAGCCGTTAACCCTGCTCACCAGCGCGTTTCCCGATGCGGGCGCGATCCCGATCCGCTATACCTGCGACGGTGAAAACATCTCTCCGGCCCTTTCCTGGGCCTCACCTCCAACGGGGACCGAGACGTTCGCCATCATCATGAACGACCCCGACGCTCCGGGAGGCACCTGGGACCACAGGACCGTTTTCAATATCCCGGCCGACACCCTGGAGTTGCCGGAGGGTCGGCCGGCAACCCCGCAGCTACCCGGTGGAGGGGCGCAGGGCAGCAACAGCTGGGGCGAGACCGGGTACGGCGGCCCCTGTCCGTCACCGGGACCGGCCCATGTATACCGGGTTTTCCTCTACGCCTTGGACCGTTCCCTGGACATCCCCGTCGGAGCGTCCAAGGCAGAGGTCCTCGACGCGCTGGCCGGGCACATCCTAGCTTCGAATCTGCTTACCGGGAGCTACGGGGGATAATGGCGGGCCGGCGAAATGAGCGCCGATTCACCCCCCCCCCGACAAGGCGCAGAGGAACACCAGTCCCCCCCCCTTGTGAAGAGGGAAAGATAGTATAGGGGTCCCAGGCAGTTCATCAAAACCACGTGGACCGGGTTGGAAGCAACGAAATTTTCCGGGCAAATGGCCGGGCTACAGGAGAGACCAGACCGATGATTCGCGAAGCCATCGAAGCCGTGGTCAGCGGCGGTTCCCTCGGCATGGACGACGCGGCCACCGTGATGCGGGAGATCATGGAAGGGGAGGCCACCCCAGCCCAGCTGGGAGCCTTTCTCACCGCCCTGCGTCTCAAAGGTGAAACGGTCCAGGAGATCGCCGGATTCGCTACGGTGATGCGGGAGAAGTCCCTCAAAGTGCAGGTGGATGGCCCGTTGGTAGACAGCGTCGGCACGGGCGGCGACGGTAACAACACCTTCAACATATCCACCGCCGCGGCCTTCGTGGCGGCGGGTGCGGGCCTGAAGGTGGCCAAACACGGGGGCCGGGCCGCCTCCGGCTCCTGCGGCAGCGCCGACGTGCTGGAGGCCCTGGGTGTCAAGATCGACCTGCCACCGGAGGGAGTGGAGCGTTGCATCAGTGAAACCGGCATCGGGTTCATGTTCGCCCCGGTCTTTCATCCGGCCATGCGCCACGCAGCGCCGGTCCGCCGGGAGCTGGGCATTCGCACCGTGTTCAACATCCTGGGCCCCCTGACCAACCCGGCGGGCGCCCAGAGCCTGTTGCTGGGCGTGGCCCACCCCGAGCTGGGCCAAAAGGTGGCCGAGGTGATGCGGCTGCTGGAAACCCACCATTGCCTGATTGTCCACGGGGAAGGCGGGCTGGACGAGATCACCCTTTCCGGCGACACTGTCATCTGGGAGGTCAAGGATGGTGATCTGTGGACCTGGATGCTGTCGCTGGATGAGATTGGCCTGCTGGGGCGCTCCATTGAAGACATTCGAGGCGGCACCAAGGAGGAGAACGCGGCCACCATGCGGCGGGTCTTCCAGGGCGAATCGGGGCCGGTCCGCGACATCGTCCTGGTGAACAGCGCGGCGGTGCTGCTGGTGGGTGATCTGGTGTCGAGCATCGGGGAGGGCGTCGCGCGGGCAGGGGAAACCATCGACAGCGGCGCGGCCCTCGCCAAGCTGGACGGACTGATCGACTTGAGCCAGCGGCTGGGCAAGGACGCTGCTTGAAGCCGGTCCGCTTTTCACCCCACGCGCTGTAAAAGCTCGCCTTGACGCAAGAGTGGGGTTTTGCCATCGACGAAGAGACCGTCGTAAATGCTGTTAGGCGTCCTCACGGGCTGCTGAGTGGATCTCTGGGAAAGTCTATCGCTTTCACCATACTGGATGAAAGACACGTGCTAAGTGTAGTATATGAAGAGGGTGTCGAGGTCGTGATAGTAACCCTGTACCCGGTGTGGCGTCGAAGGCATGAAGATCAAGTATAGCCCAGAGGTGGATATACTGCTGGTGGAGCTTTCCCCAGGGCCGGTGGACTACGCCGAGGATACCAATGGAGTAATTACCCGCCTTTCCGCCAATGGCAAACCCCTGGTGTTGGAAATCCAGGGGGCCAAGGAATCCCCCCTCAGCTCCTTGCCCAGCCTGATTAATGAAGAGGAGGTCCGGCTGGGCTAAATGGCGGGCATTCTTGACAAAATCGTTGCCGCCAAGCGCGTAGAGCTGGCCAGCCAGAAAGAGGCGGTACCGCTGGAGGCGCTCCAAGACCAGATCGGGTCCCGAACGCCTCCGCTGAACCTGTCGGGCGCCCTCTTGGGTGGCGGCATACGGCTGATAGCCGAGGTGAAAAAAGCCTCGCCCTCCCGGGGCCTGCTGTGCCCCGGCTTCGACCCGGTGCTGCTGGCCCGCGCCTATGCCGGCAACGGAGCGGCAGCAATCTCCGTGCTCACCGATCCACGGTTCCAGGGAGAGCTGGACCACATCGTCAGGATCAAAGAGGCCGGGGCCTCGCGGCGGGCGCCGGTGCTGCGCAAGGACTTCATCTTCGACCCGTACCAGGTGTACGAGGCCCGGGCGGCGGGCGCCGACGCCTTCCTGCTGATCGTGGCGGTCCTTTCGCCCGAGCAACTGAAGGGCCTGTTGGAGCTGAGCCAGGAGCTATGGATGCAGTGCCTGGTGGAGGTCCATGACGAAATGGAGCTGCGGGCGGCCCTGGATGCCGGCGCCGAGGTTATCGGCATCAACAACCGGGACCTGAGCACCTTCGACACCGATCTGGCAGTCACTGAGCGGCTGGCTCCCCTGGTTCCCAGGGGAAAGATCGTGGTCAGCGAGAGCGGCATCAGCAGCCGGGACGACCTGCACCGGTTGGGCCGCACCCGGGTCAACGCCGTCCTGGCGGGAGAGGCGCTGGTCACGGCTCCCGACGTGGGGGAAAAGGTCCGGGAATTCACCGGACAGTCCATCCCATCGGGAGGCCCATGACCAGGGTCAAGATCTGCGGTGTCCGGGAGTTGGCCGACGCCCTAGTGGCTGCCGAGGCGGGCGCCGACTTCGTCGGCCTGGTCTTCGTGCCCGGCCGCCGGCGCTGCCTGGAGCCTGGCACGGCAAAGGACATCGTAACGGGATTGCGGGCTCCCGGAGGCCCAGTCCCCAGGGTGGTGGGGCTGTTCGCCGGCCAACCGCTGGGCGAGGTGAACAGGATTATCCGGACCTGCGGACTGGACCTGGCCCAACTCTGCGGTGGAGAGACGCTGGAGTATTGTCAGAAAGTACGATGTCAGGTCATCAAGGTGGTGCACGTAGACGCTCCTGCAAGCCGCCCCGTTCATCCTGAGCCTGTCGAAGGACAATTGGAGCAGCTTCGTGGTTCGACAAGCTCACCACGAGCGGTTGAATCGAGGGAGGACATGATCGCCGCTCTGGGCGATAGCGTCCGGTCCTACCGGGATGCCGGACACCTGGTGACGCTGGACCGGTTGGTGGAGGGGTTCGAGGGGGGCACGGGAGCCAGTTTCGACTGGGAGGTCGCCGCGTCCCTGTCCCGGCGGGGGCTCTCCTTCTTGCTGGCCGGGGGGCTCTCTCCATCCAACGTGGCTCAGGCCGTGGCCTCCGCGAGGCCCTGGGGAGTGGATGTCTCCAGCGGAGTGGAGACGGACGGGGCCAAGGATCAGGGGAAGATTCGGGCCTTCATCGAGAGAGCGCGACAGCAATCAGCGATCAACCGTCAGCTTCCGGCCCAAGGCTGAACGCCGACTGCTGAGAGTTGATAGCTAAACACGAATCGAGGCTTTGATAGATGGCGACAACCAAACCGGCAAGCCTGCCCGACGAGCGGGGCCGCTTCGGAGATTATGGGGGAAAATTCCTCCCGGAGACGTTGATGGCCGCGGTGGCTGAGCTGGAAGAGGCCTACCGCCGCGCCTCCGCGGACCCAAAGTTTCAGGGTGAGTTAGAGCACCTCCTCCGCACCTACGCCGGCCGGCCCACCGCCCTCTACCACGCCGAAAACCTGACCCGCCACTGCGGGGGCGCCCGGCTCTACCTCAAGCGGGAGGACCTGGCCCACACCGGCGCCCACAAGATCAACAACGCCCTGGGACAGGGGCTTCTAGCCAAGTACATGGGCAAGACGCGCATCATCGCCGAGACGGGCGCGGGCCAGCACGGCGTAGCCGCCGCCACCGTCTGCGCCATGATGGGCCTCAAGTGCATCGTCTACATGGGTGCTGAAGACGTGCGAAGGCAGTCGCTGAACGTATACCGCATGCGCCTCCTGGAAGCTGAAGTTGTTCCGGTGGAGTCGGGAACCCGCACTCTGAAGGACGCCATCAACGAGGCCATCCGCGACTGGGTGACCAACGTGGAGACCACCCACTACCTCATCGGCAGCGTGGTGGGACCACACCCCTACCCGATGCTGGTGCGAGACTTCCAGGCGGTCATCGGGCAGGAAGCCCGGCGGCAGATTCTGGAGGCCGAGGGCCGGTTGCCGGACCATGTAGTGGCCTGCGTGGGCGGGGGAAGCAACGCCATCGGCATCTTCCGCGGGTTCGTCGGCGACGAAGCGGTTAAGCTTGTGGGTGTGGAGGCCGGAGGCCAAGGGGTTCAGAGCGGCAAGCACTCGGCTTCCCTCAGCGCCGGACGGCCCGGCGTGCTCCACGGCGCCATGTCGTACCTGCTGCAGGACGAGCACGGCCAGGTCCGGGAGACCCACAGCATCTCGGCGGGCCTGGACTATCCGGGGGTCGGCCCGGAGCACAGTTACCTGAAGGACGCGGGCCGCACCCAATACTTGGCGGTCGACGACGCCCAGGCCCTGGAAGGCTTCCACCTGCTCTCCCGGACCGAGGGGATTATTCCCGCCCTGGAGCCCTCCCACGCCATCGCCCATGCGGCCGAGCTGGCTCGGCAACTGTCGCCGGAGCAGATCATCATAGTGTGCCTCAGCGGCCGCGGTGACAAGGATATCCAAATCGTGGCCGAGGCCTCCGGCATACAGCTGTGATCTCCCGGCCGCCCCTGAAGCAACCTCATCGGCGTCCGCTCCGGTCGCCCACCGCCGAAAGAGGGATTCGTTAAAAACCCTCTCTGTTCGCTGGTTTTCCAACGACTTGCGTTGCAGGATGCCCTCTCCCCTGCCGTTGCCAGGCGTCCCCGGCCGGGGGGCGGCGACGTTGAAAGGGTCGCCTGAGAATCAGGGACAGCCGGAATTTGCTATTGTTGCTATAATGGGCTGCGTTCGGCTCATCCCGCTTTGAGGAGGCCGGGAAATGGACCTGGGGCTGCGGGATAAGACGCCGTGAACATCGACGGAGGGTCCTCGGCGGCCGCCGGTTCATATCGAAGTGCGCGTGTGCAGATAATTTGAAGGTTTTTGTTCTGAGCGCCCCGGAGGCAGTAGAGGACTCTGGGGTCCGCGAAGCTTGTGGTAAGACATTAGGAGGACAGGTGTGACCAATTCATATTCATACGCTGGCGAGCTGCAGCCGCCCCACAGGCTTCTTCTGGGACCCGGCCCCAGTTCTGTTCATCCCAGGGTTCTTCAGGCTATGACGAAGCCGCTGGTCGGCCACCTGGACCCGGCCTTTTTTCAGGTGATGGACGATGTGTGCGAGATGCTGCGCCAGGTCTATCACACGGCCAACTTCTGGACCTTGCCCATGTCCTCTACGGGCACCGGCGCCATGGAAGCGGCCTGCGTCAACGTCATCGAACGGGGTGACACCGTGGTGGTCTGCTCCAACGGGTTCTTCGGCGACCGGTTGGCGGAGATCGCCCGGCGGTGCGGCGCCGAGGTCCACATGGTGGAGGCGCCCTGGGGCCAGCCCGCGGACGTTCAAGCTCTGGCCCGCGAACTCACGAAACATCCCAAGGTCAAGGCGGTTGGCGTGGTCCATGCCGAGACCTCGACCGGAGTGCTGACCCCGCTCCCGGAGATCGTCGACCTGGCCCACCAGCATGGGGCCCTGGTTATCGCGGACGCCGTTACCTCCTTGGGGGGGCATGACATCAAGCTGGATGATTGGGACGTCGATGTATGCTACAGCGCCACCCAAAAGTGCCTGGGTTCACCTCCCGGCCTGGCCCCCATCAGCTTTGGACCCAGGGCCATGGAGGTCGTCGACAACCGCTCCACCACGGTTGAGAGCTTTTACTTCAACCTGCAGGGGCTGGAAGGCTACTGGTCTCAGACGCGGGCCTACCACCATACATCCCCGATCTCCATGACCTACGCCCTCCGGGAGTCCCTGCGAATGATGATGGAGGAGGGCATCGACAACCGGATCGCCCGCCACGCCCGGGCGGCGGCGGCCCTCCGGGCCGGCCTGGAAGCGATGGGCGTCGACCTCTTGGCCGCTCCGGGCTCCCGGCTCAACCCCTTGACCGCGGCGCTGGTGCCTGAGGGCATCGACGACGCCACGGTGCGGCGCTCCCTGCTGGATGACTACAACATCGAGATCGGCGGTGGTCTGGGGGAGTTGAAGGGCAAGGTGTGGCGCATCGGTTTGATGGGTGATTCCGCCCGGGAGATCAACGTATTCGCCCTGCTGTCGGCCATGGAGGTGATCCTTTCCGGCCTGGGCTACGAGCTGGCCTACGGCGCCAGCCTGGCCGCCGCCCAGCGGGCGCTGGCATCCTTCAGGGCTACGGGCAAGGCCGAAGGCTAGTGCTCAGTCAGCCTCGGTTTGGTAGGATGTCATTCTGAGGAGCGGAGCGACGAAGAATCTCAGCGTAACAATGAGATTCTTCGCGGAGTCTATCCTGAGCCGGGCCGAAGGGCTCAGAATGACCACTATCAGCATCAGGTTGACTGAGTCCTAGGCTCGCCCCGGCCTTCTTTGCCGCCGTCTCCGGCTTACCCGGTTTCTTCGGCCCGGTAGGCTTCGTCCAGAAGGTCCACCACATGTAGCACCTTGCCCGAGGCCCCCTTCAGGTGGAGTCCACGCTCCAGCTGAATCATGCAGCCGGGGTTGGCCGTGACCACCTGTTCCGCTCCGGTGGCGGCGATGGTCTCCATCTTCCGGGCCAATATCCGTTCCGCCATCTCCCGCTGGACCGCCGAGTAGATTCCCGCCCCGCCACAACACATGGCGGCCTGCTCCATCTCCACCAACTCCAGGCCGGGGATGGATTTTAGGATCTGCCGGGGCGCGGCCGTTATCCGCTGAGCGTGGGCCAGATGGCAGGGGTCCTGGTAGGTCACCTTCCGTTCCAGCGCCGCTCTGGGGGGGTCGAAGGGTAGAGACACCAACAGCTCGGTTACGTCCACGGTCAACCGGCTGAACCGTTGGGCCTTGTCCGCATAGCCGGGGTCATCGGCCAGCAACTCGTGGTACTGCTTCATCGCCGCTCCGCAGCCGGCCGAGGCTGCCACGATTCGGTCCACCCCTGCCGCCAGGAAGACGTCGATGTTGCGCCGGGCCATGCGCCGGCCGTTTTCCAGGTCTCCACTGTGCGAGTTGAGGGCGCCGCAGCACCCCTGTCCCACGGGCACTGCCACGTCGCACCCGTTGCGGGTAAGCACCCGTACCGCCGCCTCCATGGTGCTTCCATGCACCAGCGGCATGACGCAGCCCGAAAGCAGGCCGACCGTGAGTTTCCTGGGACTGCCGGCGGGTTGGCCCCGCGCCCGGTGGATTTGGACGGTCGGGCCGAAAAACGGACCATCTAAGGCCGGCAACTGGGCTTCAAGCTCCGCAAGCTGCCCGGGGAGCATGCCTAAACCGCGGGAGCCGCGCAGCAGCTTCTGCAACCCGGAGCGTTGGTACGTTTGGACCGCGCGGGCGCCCCAGAGCAGACGCCCGGGATGGGGCAACAGGGCCTGCAGCAACAGGCGGCTGACCTTTTTGAGCCGGCTGGACTGCTTACCGCAGGCCAACACCTGAGCGCGGGTCTTCTCCATGATCCGCCCGTAGGGTACGCCGGAGGGGCAGACCGCCTCGCAGGCCCGGCAAAGGAGGCACATCTCCCAATGGGAGACCACCCTCTCGTTGATGCCCAACCGCCCCTCGTTGACGGCCTTCATCAGGGCGACACGGCCTCGTGGCGATTCGGTCTCCAGCCCCAACACCACATAGGTGGGGCAGGCGCTGAGGCACAGTCCGCAGTGAACGCAGCGGTACAGGTCAGGCTCGGCCGGAACGTCCGGACCCTGAAATCCCTGCGGGACCTGTTCCGCCACTAGATTTTCCCCACGAACCGGCCAGGATTGAGTATTCCGAGGGGGTCGAACTTCTGTTTGACCCGCCGCATCAGCTCCATTCCCTGGGGCGGGTCGCCCCAGATGTCGATCCTCCTCTTGAGCGACAGCGGGCAGTGCTCCACCACTGTAACGCCGCCTGCCTTGCGGGCCAGCTCCCGTATCCGGGCAATGGCGCCGAGAACCAGGGACTCATCGATCCAATTGCTGATCGAATCGGCCCACCAGAACAGCCGCACCGTGCCGAAGCCCAGATCGGCAACCACTCCCGGCGGAAAGCCGAGGGACGAGTCCTCCCGGCAGCCGGCGGCGACCTGGGCGACCGCCGTCGGTGGAACACTGAGCTTGATCCCCAAAGATGGCTGGGTTTCCACGCTCCAGCCCAGGTTGGTGAGCCGCCGCAGCAACTGCCGTCCTTCCTCCTGGTCAACCTTGGCTACTTTCGTCGCCCCGGCCTCCTGCAGTAGCCGCGACCCCTCCTCCAACCCCCGTTGCACCGCCGTGGGGCGGCCGGAGAAGAAGGCGAGGGTTACGGCGTCGCCGGCCGTGAGGCCCTCCTGGAACAAAACGCCGGGTTCGCCGCCGAGCCGGCGCCCCGCCTGCCCCTCGACAACCTGGACCCCCTGGGCCGAGGCCGTCTGCCGCAGCAGACGCCGTCCCCCACCTATCCCTTCCGGCATGGAAGAGAAAGCCGCCACCAGCGCCCCCGTGTCCGCCGGGAGCGGGGAGAGCTTGAACGAGGCCTCGACAATGACCGCCAGCGTTCCCATGGAGCCGGCGTACAGCTTGTTCAAATCGTACCCGGTGACGTTCTTCACCACCTTGCCCCCGGCCCTGGTTTCCACGCCCTCGGCGCTGACCACGCCGGTGCCGATTAGCCAGTCCCGGGGTAAGCCGTAGCTGGAGCGCAGGGGCCCGGTGGCGTTGGCGGCCAGGATACCGCCAATGGTGGCCCTTTCGGCCAAGGGCGCTTCCACCGGCAAGAACTCCCCGCCTCGTTCCAGCTCCTGCTGTAGTCCCTGGAGAGTGATTCCGGCCTCCACTGTGGCGGTGAGGTCGGCGGGCTGGTAGTCCAGTATGCGGGCGCAGCGGCTCAGGTCCAGGACCAGGTCAACCCGGCTGGGCACATTGCCCAGGACAGCCTGGGTCCCGCCGCCCCAGGGGAAGACCGATACCACCTCGAGGGACGCCCAGCGCAGGATTTCGGCGACGGCCTGCCGGCTGGGGGGCCGGACCACCGCTCCGGGGACGGACCCATCAAGGGTATACCGGTCCAGTTGTTCTGGAGGCACTATCGCGTCGCCGTCTAGAAAACCGGCGAGCCGTTCCTGCATCGATTCAGCCAATGGTGTCACCTAGGTTGAGTAGGTCTCATCGGGCTCGGCGGCTAGATCCCCGTTCTATACGCGGAACTCAGCACATTCGCCAGCGCATCGAACCAGAGCGCTCCGCCGATCAGCCCGAAAACCACCTCACCCGCCCCTATCTTGGCGCTGACCAGCTGGGCATTCGCCACCTTGCTCCAGTATCGGTTCAGATTGGTTTGCACGTGAAGGAGTAGCACCACTACCGCGGCGATCGAGACCATATCGACGACGGCGACCGCAACGGCGGTCTTTTGCGTGATCTCGGTAAGGTCCGCAAACCCGCCGGCCACGTTGAATGACACCCAGTCCATCACGGCATGGAACAGCACCAGCGCGACGGCCCATCCGGCGCTGATGGTGCTGGCCAGGCCGGCTTCGTACATCAAGCTTCTGAAGGTCCGCATGTGGGCGTGGGTTCGGAAAAGATTGTAGACCGGGACCATGAGCGCCAGCCCATGCCATACAGGGAAAGCCCGGGTCTGGGTGTGATCCCGGTACTGCTTCCAGGTCACATAGAACCAGTAGAACAGGTAGAGCCCGTAGGAGAGGACCGACATAATCAAGACGCGTCTCATGGAGATCGCGTACGGCAGCGTCTTGGAACCCGGCATCGCGGCCGGATAGGCGGTGGCAGCTGCAGCTCCACCTTGGAGACCACTGCCGCAGGTCCCGCAGTACTTGTCGGAGGGGTCTATGCTGGTGCCGCAGGTTGGACAGAAAGGCATGTCACTCCGGTTTCAAGGGCTGGGGCAAGATGGCCGTCCTAGATGTACCCACCCGGCCCGGCCCGGTGCGCTGATGGTTGAGGGGATGGGCCGCCGGGGAAAATCTTGCCCGGGTTGAGCCGGTTTGCCGGGGCGAAAGCGTCGCGGACTTGCCGCATGGCCGCCATGTCATCCTCGGAAAACACCAGGGGCATCTGCTCCTTCTTCTCCAGGCCCACCCCGTGCTCCCCGGTGAGGGTGCCGCCGGCATCGACACAGATCTTGAGCGCGTCGGTCCCGGCCGCAACGACTTTTTGCAGCGCCCCCGGCTGCCGCTCGTCGAACAGCAGGCATGGGTGCAGATTACCGTCCCCGGCGTGGAAAACGTTGGCGATGGGGATGCCGTGTTTCTCGCTGAGCTGGGTCACCTGGCGCAGCACCTTCGTCAGTTGGGTGCGGGGGACCACTCCATCCACCAGGTAATAGTTGGGGGCCAAACTGCCCATCGCGCCCAGGGCGCCCTTGCGGCCCACCCAAAGGTTCTCCTGTTCCTCCGCCGTCTCGGCAGCCTTCACCTGGGCCGCCCCGGTCTCCCACAGGGCAGCCTCCACCTGGACGCCGATCTCGCCAACCTCTTCCTTCAGTCCTTCCAGTTCGATCAACAGGACGGCTCCGGCGTCCGCCGGGTAGCCGGCGTCCATGACGTTTTGCACAGCCCGGATGGTCAGGGCGTCGATCATCTCCAGTGCCGCCGGGACGATGCCGTGCCCGATGACCGCCGACACGGCGCTGCACGCCGAGTCCACATCGGGAAAGACGGCCAGGAAGGTCTTCACGGCCTCGGGAAGGGGCAGGAGCCGGAGGACGATCCTGGTGGCCACCCCAAAGGTGCCCTCGGAGCCGATGAACACGCCCCGCAGGTCGTAGCCCGGGATTTCGTAGACCGGCGAGCCGGCCAGGCTCCCCAGGTTGACCACGACGCCGTCCTCCAGCACTACCTCCATCCCCAGTACGTGGTTGGTGGTGGTGCCGTAGGCCAGACAGTGGGGCCCGCCGGCGTTCTCGGCTATGTTGCCGCCCAGGCTGCAGGCCTTCTGGCTGGACGGGTCGGGAGCGTAGCGCAGGCCCTGCTTGTGGGCGCGGGCGTCCAAGTCCAGGTTGATCACGCCCGGTTCCACGGTGGCGGTGCGGTTTTCCGCGTCCACTTCAAGTATCCGGTTCATGCGGGTGAACGCGATCTGGATACCTCTGGGAGGAGCGATAGACCCCCCGCTGAGGCCCGTCCCCGACCCGCGGCCCACCACCAGCACGCCTTCCCGGTAGGCCAGGGCCATCACCCGGCTCACTTCATCCGTGGAGGCCGGGAAGACCACGGCCGTTGGCACCCCGCGGTCGACGGAGCCGTCATACTCGAAGACCAGCAGGTCCTCCGGGTGGTGTATCACGTTGGCGGTGCCGACGATTGCCTTTAGCTGTTCAATGAACGGCTGAGTCTCCATTCCTGCCTCAAGTCCCCGGAGGGCCTCGGCATCCCTCCCTCTCATCATAGACCGGCGGCGGCCCTCTGCGAATGGCCCGAGGCCCGGCGGGCGTTGGACCCGTGAGAGCGCGGCCGACTATCGGGTGTCCTGATGTTCAACCCGAGTACTCAGGATGATAGACCAAAGGTTTGGTCCTTGGCAAGGAGGCAGGCACGGTGGCGCCTTCGATGCCATCAGGCTCCAACGAACTCCCTTGGTGGTTCTGCTACAATGCCTGTGGGGTCTTGGGGCGCCGAAAACCAAGGGGTGGTCTGGCGCCGGGGCTCGAGTCGTGCGGCGCTGCTCACGTTGCTGCCTGAGCGGCTGGAAAGGGCTGATTATGGTGGTACAGAAGCGGGAAAGGCCCGGAGAACACATTGTGCGCTCGGTCACCTGGTCGGCGGGACCCGGGTGCCACGGCGGCTGCGGCGTTCTGCTCGACGCCAGGAACGGCAGGCTCGAAGGCATCGAAGGGGACCCCGAGCACCCGTACAACCAAGGGAGCCTTTGCCCCCGGGCTTTGACGATGAAGGAGTACACTTACCACCCGGACCGGTTGCGTCATCCCCTGCGGCGAGTGGGGAAGCGGGGAGAGGACCGCTGGGAGCGGGTGAGCTGGGAGGAGGTGTTCGGCGAGTTGGA
>CAYOAF010000179.1:0-4966 GCA_964401855.1 uncultured Dehalococcoidia bacterium | reverse complement strand
ACACCGGGTTCTTCGACGTGAGTCTGGACTGGGCCGCCCTGATGGCAGTCCTGGCTGCAGCGTCCATGGTCATCGGCAACCTGGTGGCGGTCACCCAGACCAATATAAAGAGGCTCTTCGGTTACAGCGCCATCGCCCATGCCGGCTACCTGTTGGTGGGGGTGGCGGCGGGAGTAAAAGCCTCCGGCGCGGACTCGAATTTTCCTGATTTTGTGTCTGTTGGCCCGGGCAGCGTCCTGTTCTACCTGGCCGCCTACGCGGCGGCCAATCTGACCGCCTTCTTCGCCATTGTGGCCATCGGCAACCGGATTGGCAGCGACCGGATCGAGGACTACGCCGGTGTAGCACGCCGGGCGCCTTTCCTGGCGATAGCCCTGGCACTGGCACTGGTGGCCCTGATTGGCGTACCTCCAACCAGCATCTTCGTCGCCAAACTGTACATCTTCGCGGCCGCGATCAAGGCCGACCTGACGTGGCTGGCCATTCTGGGGGTAGCCAACAGCGTGGTTTCAGCCTACTACTACGTGCGAATCGTCCGCATCGTGTTCCTGCAACGGGCGCCATCCGAGGAGGAGGAGGAGGAGGAGGAGAAAGAGGAGGAGGAGGAGCGCATAACAACTCCGCCGGCCTCTTTGCTGGCCCTGGCCATCGCCTGCGCGGCCATGCTCTGGATCGGCATTGCGCCCGGCACCGTACTCGAATACTCGAAAGTTGCCGTGGGGCCGTTGATCCCTTGAGCAGCTTTCAACCCGTAGCCGACAGATCACGGGCCGAATGTCGGGCGCTGACGGCTGACCGCTTGTACTAAAATGAACAACATTGGCATCATCTACAACGCCCACATTCCAGAAGCACTGGAGCTGGCAACAGCTATCCTGAAGAAGCTGGCCTTGCCGGGAGATAGTTGGATTTCGCCAGCGGAGAACCTCGAAACCCTCCGCGAACGGGCAGCCCAGACCGGCTTGGTGGTCACCGTGGGGGGCGATGGCACCATCTTGAGGGCGGCGCAGGTGACCGCCCCCAGTTCGATTCCTGTGGTCGGGATCAACATGGGCCGTTTGGGGTTCATGACGGAACTCCGGGTGCACGAGGCCCTGGGGAAATTGCCCCCCTATCTCAGCGGCGTCCACCGGGTGGAAGAGCGCAACATGCTCCAGGCGACGGTGTTCAAGGGTGGCGACGGCTCCGGTCCTCAAGGGGAAGGGCCATTTCACGCCCTCAACGACGCGGTAGTGGCCCGGGGCGCAGTCTCCCGGTTGGTGACCATCGCCGTACACATCGATCAAGCCGAATTGACCACCTTTCGTGCCGACGCCGTCATACTCTCGACAGCCACGGGCAGCACCGGGTACAACCTGGCCGTCGGCGGACCCATTCTCGACCCGGCGTCGGAGACACTGGTGCTGAAACCGGTGGCCGCCCACATTGGCCTGTCCGCGGGGCTGGTACTGGCCCCCTCGGTGGGAGTGACCCTTACCTTGGAGGAGCCCCAACAGGCCATCCTGAGCGTTGACGGATTTGTAGAGTATCCTTTGGAACCCGGAGACCGCGTGGAGCTGACGCAGAGCCCTTACAAGGCCAGGTTCCTGCGCGCGAACCCGCCCAGCCATTTCTACGGGACGCTGAGGCGCCGGCTCGGCTTGGGTGTCAGCGGGCAAGAAGGAACGCGGGGCCGATGACCGCCTCTCAGCCGGAACCCACCGTCGAAACCCAGACGTTGTTCGAAGGGAAGGTCGTGAAGCTCCGGGTGGACAAGGTCCGGCTGCCTAACGGCCGTTTGGCCACCAGAGAGATCGTCGAACACAGTCAAGCCGTTTGCATTGTGCCCGTGGACGGCCAGGGCAACGTGCTCCTGGTCCGCCAGTACCGGAAACCCGTCGAGGTCGAGTTGCTCGAAGCGCCCGCCGGCGGCATGGACGACGGTGAGACGCCCGAGGAGGCGGCCCTCCGGGAACTCCAGGAGGAAATTGGCTTTACCGCCGGCACGCTGCGGCTTCTTTCCAGCACCTGGGTGGCCCCCGGCTGGTGCACCGAGTTCATGCATTCCTACCTGGCAACGGACCTGAAGCCGGCCAGAATGGCACCCGACGACGATGAGAACATCTCGGTGGTTCCGGTTCCCTTGGACCGCATCCCGGAACTCATCGACAACGGCGAGATCCTTGACCTTAAGAGCGTCGCTTCCCTGCTGCTGGCCTTGCGCCTCCTCGGGATTGGAGGAAAAGACCCCGCGGTACCGGGGCTTAGGTAGCAAGCGCGCACCGTTTTTGATATATTGATGGGCGGTGCAACCGATTGTGCAATTTTTTAAGTCGGCCGGCCGGCGCTGACGCGGCCGGCATTTCGAGGAAGGTTCATCCATGCTGGAGCACGACGTCCTGGTCATTGGAGCCGGATTGGCGGGAATGCGGGCGGCCATCGCGGCCCGGGCCCACGGCGCCAACACCGCCATCATCAGCAAAGTCCATCCGGTTCGCAGCCACTCTAACGCGGCTCAGGGCGGGATCAACGCCGCGCTCACCGACCGCGGTGACGACTGGAAAGACCATGCCTACGACACGGTGAAGGGCAGCGATTTCCTGGGCGACCAGGACGCCATCGAGGTCATGTGCCAGGCGGCGGGCCGCGCATTGATCGACATGGAGCACATGGGCGTAACCTTCAACCGCGACGATGAGGGCTACCTGGGCACCAGGGCTTTCGGGGGCCAACGGAAGGCCAGGACCTTCTTCGTCGGCGACTTCACCGGCCAGGCCATGCTCCACGTCATGTTTGAGCAGCTTGTCAAGTCGGGGATCCGCAGTTACGAGGAGTGGTTCGTTACGGGCCTGATCCGGGAAGACGGCCAGGTCTGCGGCGTGACGGCCATCGAGTTTCGCACCGGACAGGTGTTCGCCATCCGGGCCAAGACCGTTATTTTCTGCACCGGCGGGTTGGGAAGGGTGTTCGAGCCGAGCACCAACGCCTTGATCGTCACCGGCGACGGCATTGCCCTGGCTTATAACGCCGGCGCCCGGTTGATGGACATGGAAATGGTGCAGTACCACCCGACCACCCTGTCGGGCAGCGGGGTGTTGATCTCCGAAGCGGCCCGGGGTGAGGGGGCCTACCTGCTGGACAAGAACGGCGACCGGTTCATGGAAAAGTACGCCCCCAACATGATGGAACTGGCCTCCCGGGACGTGGTCTCCCGGGCCGAGCAGACCGAGATAAACGCCGGCAATGGCGTCAATGGCTGCGTCCTCTTGGACTGCCGCCACCTCGGCGAGGCCCTGATAATGGAGAGACTCAGCCAGATCCGTGAGATCGGGATCGACCTGATCGGGAAAGACATGATCAAGGAGCCCATTCCCATCCAGCCTGGGATGCACTACATAATGGGCGGCATCAAGACCGATGTCGACGGCCAGACCAACGTACCCGGAGTATATGCCGCCGGCGAATGTGCCTGCGTCAGCGTCCACGGCGGCAACCGCCTGGGCGCCAACTCTTTGCTGGACACCATCGTCTTCGGCGAGCGCTCCGGCAACCACGCCGCTGCGGCTACTCGGGATACGGAATACGTCAAGTTCGACGTGGACGCCGTGGTGAAGCGGGAGGAGGAACGCCTCCAGGCCATGCTGGACCGCCCCCCAAACGGCGACCGGGTGGCCTCCGTTCGACTGGGCCTGGGGGAGTCGATGAACAAGAACCTGGCGGTGTACCGGGACCAGGCCGGAATGGAGGAGACCCTGCGGGACCTTGTTACGCTCAGGGAGCGCTATACCACCGTGCCGGTGGACAACAAGGGCCGCGTTTTCAACACCGACCTGGTGTTCGCCCTGGAGTTGGACTTCCTGCTGGACTGCGGTAAAGCGGTCGCCGTCAGCGCCCTGGATCGACGGGACAGCCGGGGCGCTCAGTCCCGCACCGACTACCCCAACCGGGACGATGAGAACTGGATGAAGCATGTTGTGGTGGCCAAGGGTGAGGCGGGGCCGGAGATCTCCTACCTGCCGGTATCCATCACCCAATGGACACCCGAAGAGAGGAAGTACTAATCCATGGACGTCACAATCAAAGTCCGACGCTGCGATCCCGAAGCGAAGAACTCGGAGCCTTACTGGCAGGAGTTCACCGTAGCCACCGAAGACAAGTCCACGGTCCTCGATGCCTTGATCAAGATTCGAGAGGACACGGACGGCACCTTGAGCTTGCGCTGCTCCTGTCGAAGCTCCATCTGCGGCTCTTGCGCCGTGCGGATCAACGGCCGTGCCCGCCTGGCTTGCAAGACCCAGGTGAGTGACGTCACCGGGCCGGACAACACTGTCGTAGTCGAGCCGGCGGGGGTTATGCCGGTCGTCAAAGACCTGGTGGTCGACTTCGGGCTATTCTGGGACAAGATCGTGGAGACCGAACCCTTCCTCCAGCCTCAGGGGCCCGAACCGGAAGCCGAATACCTCGCCTCCAACGAGGCCATGCTGCACCTCTCCGCGGTCACCGCCTGCATCATGTGCGGCTGTTGCTTTTCCGACTGCACGGTGCTGGAGGTCGATCCCACGTTCCTTGGCCCAGCCGCCCTGGCCAAGGCCTACCGGTTCACTGCCGACCCCAGGGATGGCGACGCCAACGGGGTCTCCCAGGAACGGTTGGAAAAGCTGGGCAAGGTCACCGGCATGTGGGACTGCACCCGTTGCGCCGAATGCGTCGAGGTGTGCCCCAAGGGTATCGCGCCCATGGAGCGCATCATGGCCCTCCGGGAGCAGGCCATCTCGGCCGGCTTCACCAATAACAACGGCGCACGCCACACCGAGGCGTTCGTTGAATTGGTGGGGCACAGCGGCCGGCTGGACGAACTCCGCCTGCCGGTCAAGACGGTGGGAATCACCAACGTTCCCGCGCTGATGGGCTTCCTTCCCGTGGGGCTCAGGGCTTTCACCCACGGGAAGATGCCGTCCATCATTCACAAGAAGATCGAGGGCGCCCG
>CAYOAF010000178.1:0-28524 GCA_964401855.1 uncultured Dehalococcoidia bacterium | reverse complement strand
TAATCAGTCTGTGGCGTCACATTCTCCCCAATACCGTCAACACTCTGATGGTGGTAACCAGTATTCTAATAGGTCAGGTTGTTCTGCTGGAGGCCTCCCTCAGCTTTCTGGGGCTGGGGCTGCCGCCGGGGGCCCCGGCCTGGGGCATCATGGTGGCCGAAGGGCGAACCGAGATTCTCAACACCTGGTGGCTGTCCCTCTTCCCGGGCCTGGCAATCACCATAGTGGTATCGGCCTTTAATTATCTTGGGGACTGGCTGAGGGATGCCCTGGACCCCAAGCTGCGGCGGGTGTAAGCCTTGCCGGAGCCGGCCGCTCTCATCTCTCCTCGCCTTCCTCGTATAGCTGGTCGAATAGAGCCTCACATATCTCGGCATGGAACTCTCCGACGAGGGTTTCCAGCCCGCACCGAACATGCACCTCGATGCCGGACCCGGGGTCAAGGAACGGTCCCGCGCCTGAGGCAGGGATAGTTTGTGGGACCTCCACGACTTCGACGGCCTCCAATGCCGGTGTCGAGCGGAACGAGACGAGTTTTGAATGTGTGGTTAATTGGCCTGATTCGCAACCGCCGTAGATAGCGACCCGTGCAGCAAGTTGACTTCATCCATCTCGAATTGGAGAAATGACCTTCCAAACAGCGGGTTGCGGGTTCGAAACCTGCCTGAGAAGCCGCATCCCCTCTCTTGCGCCGGGGGCGGCGCTCGTAGCGCAGCTACACCTATCCGGCCGCATTCCGGCGGCGGGCTGTTAACGGGCCGCCAAATACTGCAACGGAGGCTCCATCATGCCATTTGGAGGAAATGACTGGCTCGCATTGACCCAGGAACCTACCCTAGAGCCGGAGATTCCCATCTGCGATCCCCATCACCACTTCTGGGACTTCCGGACCTCGCGGCTTCCCTACCAACGGTATCTTCTACCCGAGCTGATCGCCGACATCAACAGCGGCCACAACGTGCGCTCCACCGTGTTTGTCGAGGCAAGATCGATGTATCGCTCCCATGGACTGGAGGAGATGCGTCCCGTTGGTGAAGTCGAGTTCGTCCAGGGTCTGGCCGCTGCCAGCGCGAGCGGTGTCTACGGTCCCAGCCGGGCCGCGGCGTCTATCGTCGGCCACGCCAACCTGAACCTGGGCGACGATGTCCGGCCGGTGCTGGAATCGTTGCGGGCGGCCAGCCCCAACCGGTTTCGCGGTATCCGCCACACTGTTACCTGGGACCCCCACCCGGAGGTGGAGAACACCTCCGCTTACAACATGCCGGGCCAGCTAGGCAGCGACAATTTCCGGTCCGGCGCCCGGGTGCTGGCGGGCATGGGTTTGACCCTGGATAGCTGGCTGTACTTCCCGCAGCTGCCCGAGCTGGCGGCTTTCGCCAGGGCCGTGCCCGACCTGAACATCATCCTGTGCCACATCGGGGGTTTGCTGCGGGTCGGCCCCTACGCCAACCGGGACGACGAAGTGCTGGCCACCTGGAGGAGCGGCATCGCCGACGTGGCGGCTTGCCCCAACGTCAACGTCAAACTGGGCGGCATCGGAATGCCCCGCACCGGTTTCGACTGGTACGCCCGGACCAAGCCCATCGGGTCGGAGGAGCTAGCCGAGTCCATGGCCCCCTTCATGAACTACTGCATCGAGCAGTTCGGCCCCAGCCGGTGCATGTTCGAAAGCAACTTCCCGGTCGACAAGGTGGGGTACTCCTACAACGTGCTGTACAACGCCTTCAAGCGGTTGTCCGAGGGCTATTCGGACATCGAGCGCGCCGCCATGTTCCACGACAACGCCGTTCGGATTTACCGGGTGGAGGTGTGAACCGGGGGTAAGGGATATCTGCCGAACATGTAGGGACCTCTTTTCTAAGCAGCGGGTCGTGGACTGAAACCCTGCTTGTGACGCCCCGCACCGAAGACTGTCG
Source organism: uncultured Dehalococcoidia bacterium (assembly GCA_964401855.1). Classification (GTDB taxonomy): domain Bacteria; phylum Chloroflexota; class Dehalococcoidia; order Lucifugimonadales; family UBA3495; genus CAJWBT01. The sequence continues at coordinate 26,608 of CAYOAF010000178.1, read as the reverse complement.
CGTCATGTGCCTGGGCATCAACCATATTAGCTTCCCCTATCTACCACCCCCCCCGAGGTCTTCATTGCGGCTCTCCCGTCGCGCAATAGCCGCGCCCTCCACCACTGATACCCCCAGGCTCAGCTAACCACCTGCACCTTTTCCCGTTCCACCAGGTCCCAGTCGATGTCGTAACCCAGGCCCGGCTTCTGCGGGGCGTAGACCAGCCCCTGGCCGTCGACCTCTATGTCTTCCACCAGACCGTACTTGTTGGCCCCGCTGCAGGGGAACACCTCGTAGTAGTCGCAGTTGTTCACTGCCATGGTTATGTGGAGGTTGGCCACGTTGTTCAGCGAGTTTCCCCCGTGGTGCAACTCGCACTTCATCCGAAACGCCTCGGCTAGATGGGCGATCTTCACCTGAGGCGTGATCCCGCCCGAGACGGCGACGTCCCCTCGGAGAATGTCGGTGGCTCCCGCCACTATCCACTGGGCCATGCCGTAGAGCCGCCCAGGGACGTACTCGGTGGAGAGGATCGGGATGTCCAACTTGCTGTTGAGTTTCACATAGTTGAACAGGTCCTCTTCGGCCAGCGGGTCCTCATACCAGAAGTAATTCAAATCCTCGATGGCGCGGCCAACGCGGAGGGCATCCTCGTAGCCGTAGGCCCACATCGAGTCGAGCATCAGGACCATGTCGCCGCCGACGGCGCCCCGGACCTTCCGGCAAATCTCGATGTCCTCCTTGGGTACTCCATGGGGATGGATCTTGTAGGCGGGCCAGCCGAGGGAACGGAAGTGGAGGCCCTCCTCGGCGTATTCTTCGGGTGAAGCCAGCCACGCGGAGCTGGCGTAGGCCGGCACCCGGTCCCGGCAGGTGCCCAGCAGCCGGTGGATGGGCAGGCCGGCAACCTTGCCCGCTATGTCCCACAGGGCCACGTCCACCGCCCCGATGGTGTTGGTCGCCACCGAGCGATTTTGTTTCCACATCATGGGCCAGATGGCGCCTATGTCCAGCGGATTCAGGCCCAGCAATCGAGGCTTGAGGAATTCCATAAGATGACCTACGAAGGAATCTGCTCCCTGCCTGGAAGACCCCAAGAACGAGTGACCTTCCACCCCCTCGTCGGTATCTACCGTCACGACCCCCAGCAGCCTCTGCCCCCCGAACGGGCCGGCCCCAACGTTCCATGGCTCGCTTTTCCAGTTGAAGAGCGTCACGCTCAGATCGGTGATTTTCACGTCAGCTTCTCCTCGTAGGATGCCGGTACTTCTACGCCCAACTCTTTAAGGAATGCATCGAGGGACATGAGAAACTGGGCGTCCACCTCGATGCCGTCCATCGCACGTTTGATGGCGCCGACCCGTTCGAGCCGGCGGGCGGACATGTGAGAAGGCACGAGGTTCCATAGCCGCCCTTCTTCAGTTGAGGCAGCATAGTGTTCCGAAGCCGCCTCCGGCTCTGAGGGGGTTCCATGGAGCTTGCTCAGGTATTCTCTGAGACGTTTCAATCCCTCATTCCCCTCCACCCGGTAGACGGCCGTCAGCAGCTTGCGTTGGGCTTCATGTTCCATTCCCGTCAGTGCGCCCGACCTGGCCGCACCTTTCTCCCGTCTTCTTCCCGCAATGCCCTGTTGTATCATGAACGGAAACGCAACCACGAAGAGCAATAGGGCCGCACCGGCCACGTAAGCGGCAAACCGAACCAGTTGAACCGGCCACGACCCCGGAAACACGTCTGAAAAGAAGCCGGACTCGGAGTCCTTGGTAGGGACCCTGGTGACTGGTATCTCATCTATCCCAGCAATCTTGCCCGTTGCCTTGATATCCGATGGCTCGCCTTTCGTGTGGAGGACCAACAGGTCAAAGGTCAGGAACGCGCCTTTCTCGATGATCGCCCGCGAGAACTCCACGAACTCTTCACTTGCCACCTGCGGGTTCACCTTTGTCCTCAGGTACTCGGAGCTTCCTCCAACGGTTTTCGCTTCAATCGCTTTGCCATTCGTGACCCTGGCACCCCAGGGCACATCTTGGTCGAAGTAGGACTGCAAGATGTCGACTTCTCCGGTGTTCTTCACGCGGATGGTATAGATCCGAAGGTTCAGGTTGTTCTCCTGAATATCTTGCTCTTGGAAGGTGATCCTGAGTTGTTCCACGGAGCTGCGGACATCAAGGACATCGACTTCGTTCACGATTTCATAGCCGAGTCCCGCGTTTTTTTCGCCCAGCGAAGAAATACCGAAGAACAGGGCCATGCTGGTCGGGACCAGGAATCCCAGGACTCCCAATACCCTGGCTCTGCGCCTGTTGACCCACAGGATTACCGCTAGCATATGGGTCAGGCTCCGGTATTCCTGCTAACGTCCATCATTCGTTCCATCTGCATCTCTCCGGTCCTCGCCAAGGTCCCGGGCTCCTGCGCCCCGCGTCATAGCCCTCATGTCTGGGGCTATTCAGCCCCTGGAATGTCCGCCAGGTCCCGGGCCATCGCCTTCTTCTCGTCCAGGTTTGCCCCTCGTAGCAGGGGAATCCGCTGGGTCACGGGAGAACCGGCGCCGTGCACCGCCTCTATCATGACCGGGCATGCCGACATGGCCTCCAGGATGCGGAACAGCCGCATCCGGTACTTCGCAGGGACCCCGCCGGCGCCCATCAGGTATTTCTCCAGGTACTTCCCCACTTCCGGGTGGTTCAGGTCCCGCTCTGAAGGCATCGTGGCGACGCCGCCGCCCGCCAGGTCGTGGGCCAGCCGGAGCAGATCGTAGGTGAACCGCCCCGTGTTCAGCTTGGTAACGTTGGCCATGGTAGGATTTACGAACCAGCCCCCGGCAGCGGTGGCGCAGCCCGTGGCCGACGCTCCGGTGGCGCAGGCATACAGGGTCTCCGACAGGTGCACCATCTCCACCAGCTTGTCCCGCACCAGGGCGTTGCCGGCCACCCCGTTGTACTCGGTGAGTTGGGCGGTGGCCCCGATGAGCACGTCGGCTACCCCCGCCTTGCAGGCGCCGTAGTTGGTACGGTGGTAGCAGGAAAAGTACTCCAGCATCACCAGCGCGAAATCGTACTCGCCATCGAGGAAAACCCGTTCCCAGGGAACGAAGACATCGTTGAAGACCACAATGGCCTCGCCGCCGGTGTAGCCGTAGCGGTGGTTCCCTTCATCCAGCCCCCCGTTCAGCTTGCGCTGGTCGTCGGTCTGGCGGCCGAAGATGAACACTAGGCCCGGCGTATCGGAAGGCACGGCGAAGGCGACGGCGTAGTCTTTGTCCTCCTCGCGCAGGGCGGTGGTCGGCATGACAATGATCTCGTTGGAATTGACGGCGCCCGTCTGGTGGAGCTTGGCTCCCCGGACCACGATGCCATCATCCCGGCGTTCCACCACGTGCAGATACATGTCCGGGTCGGTTTGCTGGCTGGGGCGCAGGCTTCGGTCGCCCTTGGGGTCGGACATCGCACCTTCACACATCAAGTCCGTATCCTGGATGTGCTCCACGAAGGCGCGGGCGCGCCGGTGGTACGCGGTGCCATACTTCTGGTCTACCTGGTAAGTGGCGTTGTACAACGCGTTGAGGGCATCGAGTCCGGCGCATCGTTGGAAACAGCTTCCCGTAAGCTGGCCCAGAACCCGCAGCATCCGGATCTTCACCATCAGGTCTTCGGTATTCTGCTGGATGTGGGTAAAGCGGTTGATGCGCTTGCCCGTGAAGTGAGAGGTAGCGGTCATCATCTCCTGGTGCTGAGGGTCGTGGGCCAGGTCGTAGGTGAGGGCAACGCAGTTGATGTGGTCCCGAAAGAGGGAGTGGCTGGTGACGTCGTCTACCAGTTCTCCCATGGCGTAAACAGGGCGCTTGAGGCGCTTCAAACTCTGGCGGTACTCATCTCCGGTCATCAAGGCGTCACCTCCGCGAAATCGTATCCAAGCTGTGGTCCGGGCGGACCGGCGGTGCTAGGCGCTGGTCCTCATCCAAGTTGTCCGGCAGGTTGTCCGGGGACACCGGCGGCACGCCCATCCAAGCGGCGTGGTGTCCAACAAGACATCGATCGTCACATTCCTTACCGCAACGCTCTCCGCCACCGGTCCTCCTGCATGAAATGCCCGGAAGATTCAGTGGCGCCGGCCATGCCAATATACTCCTTACCCGGCCGTTCGCAAAACCCCGGCTCCGGAAGAGAATACCAGCCGGGGCGCAATTCGCGCCAGACCAGGCTAAAGGCGCCGCAACCGGGGCAATACCACTCCCAACGTTAAGGCGAGGACCGCCAACGTAACACCGTTGATCAGGAGGGCTATCCTGGCGTTGGTGGCCTCCGCCAGATAGCCGACCTGCAAATGGCCCACCGGCGCTGTGCCGATTCCTACGATCCAGGAACCCATCGCTCTCCCTCGTTGCTCGTTGGAAACGCTTAGCTGGAGCAAACTCTGGTGGAGCACGTCGGCTATCGAAGCCATCGCATTGGCGAACGCGACAACAAGCAAGGCCACCCAGAAATTGAAGGCTTGGCCCAGCAGCACTTGGCCGATGCCGAATAGGGCCACGGCTGACAGCAGCAGCAGCCCCCGGCGCCGGACCTCTCCCAGCGCGGCCAAGATAACGACCCCCAGAGCGCCGCCGAGGAAACGAAACGCGGTAAGCACTCCCAACCCCACGGCGCCCACCAGCAACACATCCTTGGCCAGAATCGGCAGCATAACCTGATGGGAAAACCCGAAAACCTCGGTCGCGGCGGTCGAAACCATCAGGCTCAACATGAGCCGGTTGGTCCTGAGGGCCCTGAAATAGTTGAGGATATTCTCGCCCATCAGTTCGCGCTGCGGAGGGGCCGAGCCACCGGCGTGGCGCAGCATGTAAAGGGTCATAACCCCGAAACCGTATCCCAGGCTCATTGCCAGGAAGGAAGTGCCGGCCCCTTGCCAGTAGATGAGGGCCCCGGCCATCAGTGCACCGAATACCTGACCCAACCGCTGACCCAAGCTGATTAACGCGATGGCGTTTATCACTCCACTGGCGCCCACCACATCGTAAACATAGACCTGTCTGGCCGTCACGTAGAAAGCTTGAAAGGTCCCCAGCATGAAAGTGACCAGCATTAGCTGCCAAATGTCCAACTGCCCGGTGGACAACACGAGACCGGCTCCCAGGGAGGTCAGCGCCAGGCCCGACACCGCGACGCGCATCATCGTGCGCCGGTCTACCCGGTCGGTTATGGAGCCGGCAATGAGCCCCACGATCAGGTTGGGCGCCGCCCGCGCCGCGAAGATCACCCCGACCATCCCGCTAGAGCCGGTCATATCGAATACCAGCCAGCCAAGGACAACGAGCTGCACCCCTTGCCCAAGCTGGTTGGATACCGTGGAAATCCACAGCATCCGGATATCCCCAAACTGAAAAGCCGTCAGCAGTTGACGTGCGGGCGTGATCAGGCGGACTCCTTCACACACTGTTCCAGCAGATCCATCGCCGCCGTGGCAAAAGACCACATGTTGGCCTCTCCCGGTCCGAGTCACCGGTTTCGACTGTCATGACGCGCTCGACGGGTCCCACGACGGCTATACAGGCGTGGCCCGCGGCATCACCATACCGGTTCCCGGTTGGGCCGCCGGCGCCGGTTTCACTCATGCCCCAGGTCGTCCCAAGGGTTTCACGTATGGTGCGGGCGTTCAGCAAAGCATTGGCCTCGGTACTCGCCCGCATGCCCTCCATGGCATCGTAGGGGACGTTGAGCAACCCCTGCTGGGCGGCGCGGGTGTAGATGACCGCTCCGCTGCGGTAGAAGCGGCACATCGGCCCTATTGGTCTGCCGCTTGCAGGTATTCAGTGCCGATGATCTGCTGCCTCTCCAACTCCGTTATCTCCGCTTCGTTGAGCCCCAGGAGGCCGCCCAGAATCTGGGAGTTGTACTCACCGAGGCAGCTCCCCAGCATCCGTATGCTCAATGGGGTCTTGTTGAACTTCCAGGACGGCCCGGGATAGAGGTGGGTCCCGGCCTCTTTGTGAGTCGCCAACTCAAAGAAGCCGCGCTCCTTCAGGTGAGGGTCGACGAGGATTTCATCAACACTCAGGACGGGGCCCGCCGGAACCCGCGCGTTTTGGAGGGCCTGCATGACCTCATAGGGGCTGCGCTGGATAGTCCACCTCTCGATGAGCGGGTTCAGCTCGGCCTGGTTCTCCCAGCGGCTGGCGGCGTCGGCGAACCGGTCCTCCCCGGCCCAGGCCGGGTCCCCGATGGCGCGACGGAAGCGCGCCCAAACCTCATTGCTGGGCACGGCGATGGTCACCCATGAATCCTCACCCTGGCAGCGGTAGCAGCCGTGTGGCGCCATGGTAGGGTGGGCATTCCCCATGGGACGCCCGACTCGGCCGTTCATAGTGTAGTCCATGAAGGCTTCTCCCAGATGCGGCAAGAACGTCTCGCCCTCGCTCACATCGATGAATTGCCCCTTGCCGGTGCGCCGGCGGTAATTGAGGGCGGCCAGGGCGGCGAAGGCAGCGGTCATGCCGGATACGCTGTCGGAATGGTAATGAGGCTGGACTTGAGTAGGATTTCCATCGGAGTAGCCCCTCAAGCTGATATGCCCCGACAAGGCGTCAAGGTCGGTGCCCATGCCACGATGCGACCGGTACGGCCCGGTGTTGCCCAACAGCGGCATGGAAACCACCACGATACCCGGGTTGATGCCGGATAGCGCCTCATATCCCAGACCGAGCTTTTCATATACTCCCGCGGCGAAGTTCTCAATAATCACGTCGCTCACCGCTACCAGCTGCTTGAAAAGCTCGATACCGCTGGGGTGGGCAAGGTTTAGCGTGATGCCCAGCTTGTTACGGTTCGAGCCGTTGTATTTCGGCTCCCGGTTGTAGGGCCGCTCCCCGGGAATGCCGTCGGGATAGGTCCAGTTGGCCGGGCTGACCGACGCCGGTCTGGTGCCAGTCGCTCTGATCTGGCCTCTCCATCTTGCCCCGCGCTGGATACTCTCCACGCGGATGACCTCCGCGCCCAGATCACCCAGAAGAGTACAGCCGTATGGACCGGCAAGCACGTCTCCTCCATCAATGACCCGGATTCCCTCAAGAGGAAGTCTTGACATCAGCATCTCCTTGCCGTGCCCCCAGTTGCATTGCCCCAGGGCAGGGCTAGGTGGGCTCAGATTATTCCCGCTTCCCGCAGACGCACCAGGTCAACCCTGGAATACCCGAGGCGGCCGGAGTACATCTCTTCATTGTGCTGCCCCAGCAGGGGTGCGGGCCGGGCGGCCTGCCGGGGAGTCTCCGTCATCTTGGCTGGCGCTCCAGGGTATCTCAGCGGGCCCGTGGCGGGGTGGTGTACCTCTTCGAAGAACCCTCTCGCCTCATTATGTGGATCGTTTACCACTTCATCCACCATCAGAAGCGGTGCGGCGAACACTCGCTCCGCCTGAGACAGGCGGGTGATCTCGAACTTGGTTCGTTCCGCAAGCCAGGGACGAACCAAATCCAGAAGCTCGCCCGCGTTTTCCGACCGGGCGGCGAAGGTAGCAAAGCGCTCGTCGTCCAGCAGCTCCGGCATGTCCAGCAGCTTCACCAGCCGGCCCCAGTCCCGCTGGGGGGGAGGCCCGGCGCCGGCTCCAGCTGCGACAAAATGGACGAAACCATCCTGGGCCGGGAATATCCGCCCGACCGCATTCGACCGCTTCTCCACCAGCCCGCTGTAAATGTATTTCGTGAGGGATGCAATGCCGGCGCCCGTGCCCAGCCAGGACTCCACGATGGAGACGTCTATCTGTTGCCCTTCCCCTTGGAGCCGGGCCCCCATGATTCCCGCCATGGTAGCCAGGGCGGCCGAATTCCCCGCAAGGTACTGGGATACAGCGCCACCCAGATATATGGGCTCCCGGTCGGGTGAGCCTGTATGGGACATCTGGCATTCCATGGCAAACAGGGTGAGTTCTGTAGCCACGAAGTCCCGGTAGGGACCGGTCTGGCCGAAATTCGAGATCGAGGTCATGATTACTCTGGGGTTGACCTTGGCCAGCTCTTGGTAGGACAGGCCCAAGCCCGGCATGACCCGGGGCGCGAAGTTCTCGACCACCACATCCGCATCTTTGAGAAGCTCTTTGAAAATGCGGACCCCCTCCGGTGCTTTCAAGTTGAGGGTTGCACCTAGCTTGTTGGTGTTGAGGTGGAGGAAAAGCCCGCTCTTGTCTGGATGCGGCTCGTCCTGGTAGAAGGGGCCGGCGCGGCGGGCGGGGTCTCCGCGGCCCGGCGGCTCTATCTTGATAACCTCCGCGCCGAAATCGGCAAGGAGTTTCGTGCAGTACGGCCCGGCGATGTGGTGCGTGAGATCGAGAACCTTGATGTCACTGAGAGCGGCATCCGGCATATCTATCCTCGCGGAAACTCGAGTTCAGCGGGTCCGGCTGCCCGGAAAGAGGGGTGCCCCAAGTCAACTGGGCGACGCATGCCCATTCTGACGACAGCGTCTCAACGAGGAGCATACCGCCGCCCTCTCGTGCGGTTGCCCAACGCGATGGCAAGGATGACGCCCTTCTGCAGTTATTAAGATGTGTTCAGCGCCAGGAAAGCGAACAGAGAGACGGTGGCGGGCTTGTTGCCGCGCTTGTGGAGGAAAGTGAGCCACCGGCGGATATGGGTCCGCGGTCCAGATTAGGTGCATAAACATCCGAGCTAGACCTATCGGAAACCATGGCAGCCCTCCCCAACAAGCTGCCTTTAGCTTCGCATAGGTGCGAGTGATTGTCATTTGGCGTCCCAGGCAGGATTCGAACCCGCGACCCGCTGCTTAGAAGGCAGCCGCTCTATCCCCTGAGCTACTGGGACGCGCCGCGTTTCTGAGGACAGGGCCCATGGTCTGTCCGGCAAGCCTTCCCGGCCCTACGCCCACCCCATGATTGTACCAGACAGGTACGGGAAATTCACGAGAGCCGCAGCGATTTCGCCACCGCGGCGGCTCGGGACTCTTCATTCAGCGGGCTTGTCTGCGCCAGTGGCCGGTTGAACCACGTCGGGTCTGGGCGTAGAATTGACATCCATCCGGTTGGATATAATGGGAGGCGCCGGCGCCCCGCCGGCCCCGGCAGCAGGAATCTGGGAAGTCTTCCATCTGGAGGCGGCCAATGGGCGCTCGAAAACGTTTGGGAGTGCTGGTACCCGCAACCAACAGCGTGGCGGAACCCGATTTCAACCGGGCCGTCCCGGATGACGTGACTGTCCATTCCCACCGGCTCTGGCTTCAAAACCAGGCCCTGACCGACGAGGCGATCGACCGGATGAACTCGGATATCGAGGCGGGCGCACTGTACCTGGCGCAGGCTAAGGTTGACGTGATTGCCGTAGCGGCCACATTCAACACCTTCTACCGGGGACCGGAGTGGCCCCTAGAGATGGAGCGAAATCTGAGCGCGGCGGTGGATACTTCCGTGGTGCTCACCAGCCCCTCGGTGGTCTTCGCGCTGCGTACCCTGGGCGCTCATCGTATCTCGGTCGCTACTCCCTATCCTGAGTTTGCCAACGAAAAACTTCGGGTCTACTTCGAGAATAATGGCTTCCAGGTCCTCAATGTGGACGGCGACCCCAGCATATGCCTGGCGGGCACCCAGGAAATCAACGAGCACGACCCCAGGGAGATTGCCAAGTTCGCGGCGGCCGCGGCCCGGCCGGAAGCCGATGCTCTGTTCCTGCCGTGCACCGCGTGGCGGACCCTGGAGGTGGCTGATGAACTGGAGCGGCGCCTTGGCAAGCCGGTGGTCACTTCGAGCCAGGCCACGATTTGGCGGTGCCTGCTCACGGCGGGCGTCGACCGGCAAATATCAGGGCGAGGCCGGCTTCTGGCCGATATGCCCGCATTGGTCTTGTGAGCGCAACTTGTTCCGGGGTGGCCGTTTACCTGTTGTGAGATGGGCCAAATCCCCCTTAGTAACTATCCCAAAACCTTGACCATACGTTGTCCCCCTTTAACAAAGGGGGAATAGGGGGATTTCCTCCTCGCCGGTCTAGTGACTTGATCACGGTTCAGTAGGGTGGCACTCTCACTGGTCTGACAAGGGGCGCCACGCTCTCCGGTGGGCCCCGGCCAGGCATCCTTGACACGAACAATTGGGGAGCGTAGGCTGCGAAAGGCGGCCATGGGGGCCTCAACCGGCGGCTTCCGGCCGGATCGTGGGGATGGCCGCTGGAGGACCCTGAAGCGCGAAAGACCGCCGGGTGGGCCGAGGCCGGATACGCATTCAAGTGCCGGGCCTACCCCCGGAGCCGGGCATGGAGGGCCGGAGCACTTGCTGACGCGCCGACAGACCGATGTGGTCGTCGTAGGCGGCGGAATGGCGGGGATGTGCGCCTCGCTGTCGGCCTTGGATGACCACGCCCGCGTCATCACCGTGGAGAAGGGCTCCCGGTCCGGCGGCTCCATGAGGCTCTCCGGCGGGCTCATCTGGACCTTTATTAGCAAGGCCGTTTTGCGAAAGATGATACCCGACGGCAATACCGCCCTTCAGGACATGGTAGTAGATGACCTGTGGGAGGGGCTCTCCTGGCTGGAAGGCCACGGCGTGAGCCTGGAGGCGGAGCGGGATTTCAAGTCGTACGGCCGGGGCCGCGGGGCGAGCCCCCCCGATCTTGCCTGGCTATTCGAGTCCCGGTTGCAAGCCCTTGGCGGAGAGCTTGAGCTGGAAACGCCCATGGAAACCTTGCTGTACGAGGACGGCGCGGTTCGTGGGGTGCGAGTGTCGTCGCCAGGCGGCGCCGTCGACATTGAGGCTGGGGCCGTCGTCTTGGCATCTGGCGGCTTCCAGGGAAATCCTGAGCTGCTGGTGCGGTACGTGACGCCTTACGCGGACAAAGTCTACCTGCGGGCTAACCCGTGGAGCACGGGCGACGGTTTTCTCGCCGCCACCGGAATCGGCGCCGCCGTCGCCCCGGCAATGTCGGCTTTCTATGGCCATGCCCTCCCCGCTCCACCGGCCGGTTTCGGGCCAAAGGAGTTGAGAGACATGACCCAGCGCCAGGGCCATGTGTCCGTGGCCATCAACCTCGACGGCCGCCGGTTCGCCGACGAATCGGGGGGCACGGGGGAGGAGCACCTCGCCCAGGCAATGGCTTTGCAGCGGGACGCGACGGCCGTCTACATCACGGACGCCGAGATCGCAGAACTCCCCTTGCGGCAAGGCCTGGCCCGGACTTTCATCGAACGGCTGCGTAACCGCGGCGGCCCGGTGATCGAAAGGCAAACACTGGAGGAACTTTGCGACGCCCTGGAAAGCTGGGGAGTTGCCGGCGACAGGGCGCTCCTCACCCTGCGGGAGTTCAATCAAGCGCTTGCCGGGGGTCATCCGGACCAGCTAAACCCTCCACGGCAAGGAAACCGCTTCCCCATCGTGAAGCCGCCTTTCAACGCGGTACTGGTCCGGCCGGGCGTTACGTTCACCCATGGCGGGCTGGAGGTTGACACAGACCTGCGTGTCCTCCGGCGGTCGTCGAGCAGCTCCACCCTTCCCCTGGCGGTCGCGGAGCACTCAGAAGTGAAGTTCAATCCCATCCCCGGCCTGTACGCCGCGGGCTGTGACGCGGGCAATGTCAGCCACGCCGGCTACATGGGCGGGCTTGCGACAGCCCTCACCACCGGGCGGCGCGCCGGCCGGGGGGCGGCTGCCTGTGCACGGGCGGGCGAGACCGCTGGGCTGACCGAGGCCGGAAACGTGGCCCAGAGTGGGACCCTGCCGTTGGGGACGGGCGCGGAGGGTCGGCGCACATGGTGACGCGCCGACAGGCCGATGTGGTCGTCGTAGGCGGCGGAATGGCGGGGCTGTGCGCCTCGCTGGAAGCATTGGAGGAACACGCCCACGTCATCACCCTGGAAAAGGGCACCCGGTCTGGCGGCTCAATGAGGCTTTCCGGCGGGCTCATCTGGACTTTCACCAGCAAATCCCTTCTGCGAGAGATGATTCCCGACGGCAACGCCGCCCTTCAGGACATGGTATTGGATGACCTGTGGGAAGGGATATCCTGGCTGGAGGGCCACGGCGTCATCATGGAGGCGGACCGGGATTTCATGGGCCATGGCCGGGGCCGCGCCGCCAACGCCCTTGACCTTAACGCAGTGCTCGAGTCCCGGCTGCAGGCGCTGGGCGGAGAGGTTGAGCTGGAAACGCCCATGGACACCTTGCTGTACGAGGACGGCGTGGTCCGTGGGGTGCGGGTGATCTCGCCGAGCGGCGCCGCCGACATCGAAGCCGGGGCAGTCATCTTGGCGACCGGCGGCTTCCAGGGAAATTCTGAACTGCTGGCTCGGTACATAACGCCTCACGTAACCAAGGTCTACCTGCGCTCCAACCCGTGGAGCACGGGCGACGGCTTTCTCGCCGCCACGGGAATCGGCGCCGCTGTCACCCCGGCAATGTCGACCTTCTACGGCCACGCCCTCGCCGCCCCGCCGGCCAGTTTCGGGCCTCAGGAATTCATGGAAATGACCCAGCGCTACGGTCCCGCGGCCGTGGCCATCAACCTCGACGGATGCCGGTTCACCGACGAATCGGCAGGGACAGGCGAGGAGCGCCTCAACCTGGCAGTGGCTTCCCAACGGGACGCGACAGCCATCTACATAGTGGACGCGGAGATTGCCGATGCCCCCTTGCAATACGGCCAGCGGGCGCGGGTCTCCATCGAACGGGTGCGCCGCCACGGCGGTCCGGTGATAGAGCATCAGACGCTGGAAGAGCTGTGCGAAGCCCTGGAAGGCTGGGGGGTTGCCGGCGGCAGGGCACTCGCCACCCTGCAGGAGTATAATCAAACACTGACTGGGGAGCCGGATCAACTCGACCCCCCGCGGCGGGGTAACCGCTTCCCCCTGATGAAGCCGCCCTTCAGCGCGGTGATGGTCCGGCCGGGCGTCACGTTCACCACCGGCGGGCTGGAGGTTGATACTGAGATGCGAGTCCTCCGCCGGCCGGCCAGCATCTCTACCCTTCCCCTGGCGATCGCGGAGCACTCGGAGGTGAGGTTCAATCCCATCTCCAATCTGTACGCCGCGGGGTGTGATGTGGGCAACGTCAGCAACGTTGGTTACATCGGTGGGCTGGCAACAGCCCTCGCCACCGGGCGGCGCGCTGGGCACGGGGCAGTTGCCTGCGCGCGTGGGCGACAAGGTAGCGAGGGCGTGAAATGGTAGCGGGGCGCGCGGCCCTAATTCAAAGGAGACTGGTTATCCGGTGAGGGCCATTGGAGGGCCTCACTTGAACAACAGACCAAGATTCTAGGAGTCAGGAGGAGGTAGGCATGGTTACGGTTCAAGAGCTTGCATTCGAAGATGTTCAGGTAGGGGTCGCGACCCAATCCGTTGAGATCGAGCTCACTCCCGCGCTGGTCCAGTGGTACGCGCACGCACTGGACAGCCCCAACGACAACTGGTATCGGCACAGCTCACCTTTGGGGGAGCCCATTGTACCACCGGCGGTGTTGGAGAACCTGGGTCTAGGCCTCAGGGGCGTTCGCATTATCGCCCCCGGCGGCAGCGTTCATTCCCGGTGCGAAGTGGAGCACAAGAAACCGGTGACTGTGGGCACGAAGATTCGCGCCGAGGGAAAGGTCGTCGAGAAATACGAAAAGCGGGGCAAGTGGTATCTCGTGTGGGAAGTGAGGATTACGGACGAGGGCGGCGAGGAGATATTAATCGGTACCTACACCAATTGTGCTTTGCCTGCGGGGCAAAAAGTGCAGTACCGTTAAACAACCTTCGGCAATGAGGGATAATCTTACAATTCAAGGAGGAGTGCAATGACTACCGGAGTGGCGAACATAGCAGACCTTAATCTAGGCGATGATCTCCCGAGCCTGTCCTTTACCATGAGCCTCGGGCATATGCGCCTCTTTTCCGGTTGGCCGGACTGGGCCAAGATGGGCCGAAATCCAGTGAACCAGCACACGAGCCCTGAAATGGCAGAGAAAGTGGGGCGGCCCGCACCCATAGTTCAAGGTCTCCAGATGTCCGCTTGTGTGGAAGAGATGCTGATCAACGCCTTCGGCATGGACTGGTTCTCGGGCGGTAAGATCATGGTGTATTACGTTGGCATAACCATCCCCGGGGATGTCATTACCGCCAAGGGAAAGGTCATTGAGAAGACCCCTCAAGAGGATGGCAAAACCCTGTTGGAAATGGAGGTTTGGGGAGAAAACCAGCGGGCCGCGAAGGTGACCGTCGGCTTCGCCTCCATTACTGTGTAGGCCATCTTCGGCTCGTCCCAACGCCCAAAGCAGGGCTTTACCTCAACACTGTCACGTCGAGGGGCGGCCACTCTGTCATTCTGCGGACTGAAGCAACAAGGAATCTGGTGTTGGGTTCCTTCTTGGTATACTGGATCCGCCGCACCCGACCCCTCGCTTCGCTCGGGGTGACATATTTGAGGTACTTGAGGGACCTGGACCAGGGCACTTTTAAGCAAGGCCCCCACGCGGGAGTTGGGTTTGTGACCAGCCATGGGAAGGGCCGTCAGTAGTCCCTGCCCCATTGGAAAATCGAAGAGGCATCGGGGAATAACCCCCGATGCCTCTTCTGCTAGGCTGGATTTTCTTCCGCCTAGCCCCGAGGTGCTAGCCTTCGTAGGTGCGCTTTTGACCGATAGAGTCAGTCCTGTGGGAGGAGAACTCCTGGGTGATCACTTTCACCTCGGACTCCACCACTACATTGATGAGGGCGGGCCTACCAGCGGCGGCGGCACGCTCCAGGGCGGGCCGGATGTCCTCCGGCTTTTCCACACGTTCGGCGTAGCAGCCGTAGGCCTCTGCCATCGTCTCATAGTTGCTAAAGCCCAGGTACCGGCCTGGCTCATCTTTCTTGCCGACCGCACCAGCAGCCCACCCGGCGTTGTTGCTGATGACGGTGATGATGTTGACATTGTTGCGGGACGCCGAGTCCAACTCCATGGAGTTGAAGCCAAAAGACCCGTCGCCGGTTAGCACCAACACCTGCTTTTCGGGCTTGGCAACCTTTGCCCCGATCCCGAAGGGCACACCGGTGCCGATGTTGCCGAAGGGGCCTGAGTTCAACCGGCTGCCCGGGTTGAAGCTGGGGATGGACTGACGGCCGAAGTTCAGGATCTCCTGCCCGTCAACCACCAGGATGGCGTCCCGGTCCAGGAAATCCCTCACCTCCTTGCATAGCCTGAGGGGATGGATGGGGACGGCGTCGCTCTCCATCTGAACTTCTTGCTTCTCCTTGGTGGCGGCGTCCTGGGCCCGGAGAGTATCGATCCACTCGGCACTCGCGCCCTTGCGCCGGTCTCCCAGCGCATCGGTGAGTTGCTGGAAGACTACCTTGCAGTCGCCGACGATGCCGATGTCCACTGCCCGGTTGTGGCCTATCTCCGAAGCGTCGATGTCCACCTGGATAATCTTAGCGTCGCCGTTGATCCTGGGGGCCTGGGCGAAAGCCAACATGTAATTGAACCGGGTGCCCATGACCAGGATAGCGTCGGCCTCCCTGAAGGCCTTGGAGCGGGCGGCGAGGAAGCTCAAGTCGTGGTCGTCGGGAACGATCCCCCTGGTCTGAGGCATGGTGAAGAAGGGGATGTTGGTCTTCTCCACGAACTCCCGGAACTCCGGGCCCGATTGGGACCAGAAAGTTCCCGTGCCGGCAATGATTATCGGCTTCTTGGCTTTGGCCAGGAGCTCCGCGGCTTCTTTTATTTGGGCTGGGTCTCCGCCGGGCCGGGCAGCCGTCCTGGTCCCCGTGGGGTAGGAGACTGAATCCTCATCCACCGGGTCAGAGAGAATGTCCGAGGGCAGGTCTATATACGCCGGCCCCGGCCTCCCGGTGGTCACTGCCCGGAAGGCAGTGCTCACTACCTCGGGTATACGTTTGGCGTCAATGACTCGGTCAGCCCACTTGGTGACCGGCTTGAAGATTGCCACCTGGTCAATCTCCTGGAAGCCACCCTTGCCGAAGAGGACCGCGGCGCTGGCCCCCCCGAGCAGTATTACGGGCGCGCAGTCGGTGAGGGCGTTGGCCATGCTGGTCACTGCGTTGGTCGTCCCTGGTCCCGAGGCTGTAACGACGATGCCCGGCTTGCCGGTCACCCGGGCGTAAGCGTGGGCTTCAAAACCGGCGGCCTGTTCGTGCCGGCAATCGACGCATCTGATGCCCAGCTTGTCGGCGGCCACGATGATGGGCGTGATGGGGCCACCGGTGAGGAAGAAGATGGTATCCACTCCCTCATTTTTCAGCGCCCTGGCCGTTATGATGGATCCATTGGTATCAGCCATACTTCCTCCTCAATACAGATGAAGCTCCGAGATCATCGCCAAGTTGTCACCATCGGGCTGGGAGCTTCGGAACCGGCACCTCAGCCCGGCGCCTAAGCCGCCGCCGCCCCTCAACTGAGGGGGAAAGCTCCCGGTGCATGTGGCGGCAATCGGCGGGTCACAGGCTCATCCCCGGCTCGGTTTGTCCCCGCTATCGCCAGCGGCAGGTGCCAGATGGCAAGGGGTTCCAGACAACCGTTGGCCCGTTCGACGGGGTGCATAGTAGGTACAACCCGGACCCGTGGCCCGGATAATATGGAAACAAGCCCCTCGGTTCGACAGTGTACCTTGGGAGAACCGGGAGTGCAACCCGTCGCGCCGCAACCTGTTGCCCGCCAAGCTAAGTGCCTAGGGCTAATCGACAATTAAGTTAGAACCTGGTATTCACCCAGAGAGGCGGATCATGTGTTTCCCCCGTTCAAGAGCCTCGCACTTTGCCTCAGACATTGGATGATCGGCGTTGCGCCTCGGCGTCCACCTTGATTCTACCGGAGATTATGGACCGAAGCATCTCAACATCAAGGCGTTGACGGGCAGGCATTGGTCAAATATAAGCGCCACCGGGGGTGAACAGGACGGAAACCGGTAGTGGATGCACTGATTTCGCCGCCGTATAATGGACTCATGAAATTCCGAATGTGCATTGTTTTCACTGTCCTGGCAGCGTTCTTGGCCGTGGGGTGCTCCACACTGGAAACGGTGCTGGCCCCAACGGCAGGACCCACATCTCCTCCGGCGACCACCCCAGCGACCACGGCGCAACCCACGGCCCCTCCAGTCACCTCAGCGGCGACTTCGGGGCCCACGTTCACGCCGACAGCCACACTGACGCCAGCGACGCAACCCACTGCCACACAGCCTGAGCCTTCACCGACGAGGGAACTGCCGGGTGGTGGGCTGGCGGTGCCACGGCGGCTGACCACCGACCTCGGTGCGGACC
Organism: uncultured Dehalococcoidia bacterium; assembly: GCA_964401855.1. Lineage (GTDB taxonomy): Bacteria > Chloroflexota > Dehalococcoidia > Lucifugimonadales > UBA3495 > CAJWBT01. Next base: position 9,404 of record CAYOAF010000178.1, on the reverse strand, counting down.
TGGACCCGGCTTGGGATCCACGGGGAGGCGCCATCGCGTTCAGGACGAGCAAGCCTGGAGCCACGGCCAGGTCTTATGACATTGGGGCTGTGGCTCCGGATGGGACCGACGAGCAGGTGTTGGCTACCGGCCCCAACCGGGACTTCGGCATCGGCGGTGAACTCTCCTGGGTGGGGGAGACTGGCCTGCTGATGACCAATGAGAGGGTGATGTACCACGAGTACATGGCCTTCGACTCCGGGGTGGCGCCCTTTACCCGTAGCGCCTCCGACGGGGACGACGGTGCTTTTGCCCGCAAGCTGTTGATCCCCGGCGGCATGGGGGGCGACGGCATCTCCGTCTCTCGTGACGGCAAGATGGTCATGTGGAGGAACCGTACCTCCCACGACCCGGCAGTTTCGTGATAACCGTCCGGATCGCTGAATTCGCCAGCCTGAGTGGCCAATCGACAGCCGACTTCGGCAGAGTGCTTCTGACTCACTCCGCTGCAGCCAGTGGTCCGGACTTTGACCGGGGATTCAGCCTGGCGCCGGACGCCGTATTCTTTGTTATCAGCCTGAAGGACGGGGAGGGCTATGATCTCTTCGTCCGTGACAGCTCGACCGGGGAGGAGGTACGGCGTCTCACGATGACCGGCGGTTCCGACGGCGCACACAACCTCAATCCGGATGTCTCGGCAGACGGCCGGTGGGTCGCGTTCTCGGGCAAGGCGAAAGCGGAGGCAAGGCCGGACCTTTATATAGTCCGCGTTGATGGGACCGGTTTGAGAAAGCTGACTGACACCCCCGAAGTGAGTGAGGATCGGCCTTCATGGTCCCCCGACGGAGCGGAAATCGCCTACCAAGGGCTAGTCCACACCGGTACCGCCCCCAACTGGGACATTTACGTTATGGCTGGATCTCCTCCGACCTCCTTGGCCATCAAGCTCATCGATGCCGTCCCGTCCGCCAACCGGCCCAGAGGGCAGTTCGGCGACAACGTCATTGCCGTGACGATCCCGGAGTCCAGAGGCCCCATAGTCGTCAGCGCGGCCCCCGATAGCCTGGTTCCTGCGGGGATCGACGACCGGATGAAGCTTCGGGTGACCGGGCCATCGGGCCAAACCCAAGAGGCATTCTTGTACGACAATGACGCGTGCAACAGGCCGCTCGGCGAACAGTGGATAGCGAGCGAGGTGATCGACTTCGAGGCCGGGGTAAGCGAGGTCAGTGTGTCCCTGGACAACACGTACGCCCCGCGGGGCAGCAACTCGGGCAGCCCCGCATTGTACCTCATAGTGCTACAAGCGGGCGCGGCGCCGCCAGAGCCCCCGGACTGGACTTCCCACTGCTAGTAACCGACTCCGCACTGCATAGGCCGCTGCTTCTCTCCTTAAACCTCTCTCGTTGGATCGGTACGCTAAATGTAGGTGCTCTGGTAGGGAGTGAAGAGGACGAGAACGGCGCCGTAACGCGCCCTGGCATTGGATATGGAATCTGCTCTCCGAGACAGATAACAGATACTTCCGATGTCAACGTAGGCCGGCTTTCGTGGTCCCCCGGCGGTGCATAATTGGCCTACCAAGGGCAGATCCAGACCGGCACGACTTCCTGGGATAGCTTCGCGGGCGGTGTTTGCTCCGGCAGCAACGACTGTTGGCAACCAGCACAAATGGGACAGTTAGGGGCCCGAGAGATCAGGGGTGCGGAAGAGCTTGGGTGAACTCCTTGAAGGTCCGGTTATGAAGTCTTCGCCTGTTGATGTTCTGGGCCTTCACCTCGGCGGCTGTGACCTTGATGTTTTCTGACTAGGACACATCTGCTCCTTTCTGGAAGTAATTTACCTTCATTCCAGGAGCTCACGCCACCTCTCTTTTCTCGGGTTTTCTTACCCCCCAATGTGACGCTCCTCATTATCGCTGACGGTCTACAGTGGTGGGCAGACCCCGTGGCCGCTTTGGCACTTGCCCCCTTCTTCCTCAAGGAGGGCCGGGAAGGCGTTTTCAGGCACGAGGAGTGAGCCCATTCGGCTATATGACCCCTTCTGCCTTCAGCATCGCGAACTCTTCCCTTGGAACGTCCAAGATGCCGCGATAGACTTCCTCGTTATGCTGGCCCAAAAGAGGGCTGGGCATCCGGATCGACCCCGGCGTCTTGGACAGCTTGGGAAGCACACCCACCAGAGGGAGAGTGCCCTTGCCATGGTGTTCCACCTCCACCAGCATCTCCCGGGCCTGGACCTGCGGGTCTTGCATCACGTCCTCAACGTCGTTGACCCTGCCGTAGGCGAGCCCCGCCTCGCTCAAGACCGCCTCCAGGGCATCGGCGGTCAAGGTGCGGGACCACCGGCCTACGAGATCGTTGATCTCGTCCCGGTTTTTCGTGCGCCCGGGCCGGGAGTTGAAGCGTGGGTCATCAGCCAGCTCCGGCTGGCCCATGAGCCGGCAGAGGCGGGGGAAGTGGCTGGAGTCCTGGGCGAAGATGTAAACGTATTTGCCGTCAGAGGTTGGGTAGGCGGCCGCCGGCGAGACGCTGGTGCTCTGACTGCCGGCCCGTTTCACTTTCACGCCCAGGTACTCGCGCAGGAAGTTGTAGCCCATCAGCGCCAACTGGCCCTCCAAAAGGGAGATGTCCACGAACTGTCCCTCGCCGGTCCTCTGCTTGTGGTAGAGAGCCAGAATGGTGCCTATCACGCCAAAGAAGCCAGCCGTGGAGTCGGCGACAGCAGGCCCGACCCTGACCGGCGGGCGGTCCTCGAAGCCTGTCACGCTCATCAGTCCGCTCATGGCCTGGGCCACCGTGTCAAAGCCCGCGCGTTGGGCGTAGGGGCCTGTCTGTCCGAAGCCCGAGCTGGAAACCATGATAATGCCGGGGTTTAGCTTGGACACGTCATCGTAACCGAAGCCCAGACGGGCCATGACGCCGGGGCGGTAGTTCTCCACCAACACGTCCGCCCACTGGACCAGTCTACTCATCAGCGCCTTGCCTTTCTCTGTTTTGAGGTTCAGGGTGGCGCTTTTCTTATTACGGTTATAGGCAGCGAAGAAGGCGGAGAGGCCGTCTATGCTGGGGTCGTTGTCCCGGCCGTGGTCGCCGGCGCGGGGTTCCTCCACCTTGATTACATCCGCGCCCATGTCGCCCAGCATCATGGTGCAGATGGGCCCCGCCTGAAAGTGGGTCAAGTCCAACACCTTGACCCCAACCAGGGGGCCGATGTTCTCAGCGGTGATTCCATTCGCCATCATCCCTCCTTATCCAATCAGGGCCATTGCTCCAACCGGCTAGATGACCCCTTCCTCCTTGAGCGTTTTCAATTCCTCCTTGGGAGTGCCCAGCAGGCCGCAATAGACCTCTTCGTTATGTTGGCCCAACAAGGGGCACGGGGTGCGGATGGACCCCGGAGACCTGGAAAGCCTGGGGACCACGTTCACCAGGGGGAGGGTGCCCTTTCCGTAGTGGTCCACGTCCACCAGCGACTCCTGAGCGAGGATGTGGGGGTCCACCAGCACCTCCGCCACTTCGTTGACCCTGCCGAAGGGAAGGCCGGCCTCGAGGAGACGCTCTTCCAGGGTGTCGGCGTTCAGGGTGCTGGTCCACTGGGTCACCATGTCGTTCAGTTCGTGCCGGTGTTCAAATCGTTTCACCCGGTTGTTGTAGCGGGGGTCATCGGCCATCTCCGGCCTCCCCGCCAGCCGGCATATTATGGGGAAGTGGGCGCCATCGTGACCGAAGATGAAGACGAATCTACCGTCGGCCGTTGGGTAGGAGTCCGCCGGCGCTACTTGGGCGACTCCCGGCTTCATCTCCTCGCCCATGAAAGAGCGCATTAGAGGGTAGGACATCAGCAGGAGTTGGCCGTCCAGGAGGGAGACGTCCACGAACTGCCCCTCGCCGGTCCTCTGCTTGTGGAACAGAGCGAGGACCGTGCCCAGGGCGCCGAAAAAGCCGCCCGTGGAGTCGGCGATGGCAGGGCCCGCCCGGGTCGGGATGCCGCCCTCCTGGCCGGTGATGCTCATCACCCCGCTCATGGCCTGGGCTACCATGTCGAAGGACGCGCGCCCCGCATAGGGGCCCTTCTGCCCGAAGCCCGAGGTGGCCACCACGATGATGCCGGGGTTTATCCGGCGCATGTCATCGTAGGAGAAGCCCAAACGGGCCATGACGCCGGGCCGGAAGTTCTCCACCACCACATCCCCCCACCGAACCAACCCGGCCATAATCTGCTTGCCCTTCTCGGATTTGAGGTTCAGGGTGACGCTTTTCTTATTGCGGTTGTAGGCGGCGAAAAAACAGGCGAGACCGTCTATGGCGGGCTCGTAGTCCCGGCCGTGGTCGCCGCTGCCGGGCTCCTCCACCTTGATCACCTCCGCCCCCATGTCCCCCAACAACATGGTGCAGATGGGCCCTGCCTGGAAGCGCGTCAGGTCCACCACCTTGATGCCATCCAAGGGGCCTTTGTTGCCATTGGCGCTTCCATTCACCATATTCTCTCCTCAGTGGGCTCCCAGCTTTCCGGGTAATAATACCACGCTTCGAGACAGCCCGGGCTGATTTCCGGCGAGGCGTCTCCGAGTCCATCGATGGGGCCGCCTTTGGGTGGCAACGACTTGTGAGACAAGCTGCCGGCACAAGTGCCGTTAGTAGGGCGCAGACCGGGACCCTGCGAGGCTGAACGCCGAGCGGATGGAGCGAGGGAGGGACTAAACCCTTGCGGGACTAACGCTGCAAGTGGTACAAAGGCGGGGGCAGGTCAGGGGCAATTGCTTGCCAGGTGGCGACCGGAAAAGGTGAGGAATGGTAAGACCCAATTGGTATGCCGAGCACCCGCCCGCATGTACTTGTGCTAACTGCCAGGAGAAGCGGGCAATAATTCGAGACCACGGCCCGAAGATCGGCCGGAACGTGAAATGCCCCTGCGGGAGTGGGAAGAAGTACAAGAGATGCCACGGAAGATGAACGCAGTCGTTTTGATTCGAGCGACGGACCGAGGTTCGCCAGTTAGTCGTGACTAGCGCCCCCCGGCGGGTGGGCTCCCGTGGGCGGCGGGCAGAAGTTGACAGTGGCCGGTCCGGGGACTACTGTTGGAGCCATCACCGGGGAGCCTTTTATCCAAGCGGAAGGGAAGGCCAAGCGCAGGCGAGTCGATATCAGAAATAATCGACCGGAACAGTTTAGGAGGTTGTCATGGCTGATCAGCCGGTATTGCTGGAAAAGCTTGAAGAGGGCCGCATCTGGGTCATGACTTTGAACCGGCCCGAGAGGATGAACGCCATCAGCGGGGCCTTGCGACACGCGCTGTACGACTACTGGGAGGCGTTCGGCAAGGACCACGATGCCCGGGTGGCCATCCTCACCGGTGCGGGGGACCGGTCCTTCTGTGCAGGCATGGACCTGAGGGAGCGGGCCGAGTATAACGCCAGGGGCGAGACGCCTCCGACCTTCCGAACCGTCAACCCCGTCAACGAGACCCTCGAGGTTTGGAAGCCCGTTATCGCCGCCATCAACGGTTACTCCCTGGCCGGCGGCTTCAACCTCGCCCTCCAGTGCGATATTCGCATCGCCGCGGAGCACGCCGAGTTCGGCATCCCGGAGGTACGCTGGAACCTGGGGGCTTCCTGGATTCAGATCCTTCCCCGGCTCATCGGGATGGGCCATGCCCTGGAGCTGGCGATGTGGGGCGACAAGCGAATCTCGGCACAGCGCGCCTATGAGATGGGCTTCGTGAACAAGGTGGTCCCCAAGGAGAAGCTGATGGAGGAGGCGATGGACTGGGCCAAGCGGGCAATCAACCTGGCCCCCCGCTCCATGGCCAACCTCAAACAGATCCTCCACCGGGCATACTACATGGGACCAATGGAGGCCCGGGCTTTTGGCCAGGCCCTGGAGCAGAACTTGGTGGGCATGGAGGACAGCATTGAAGGCCCGAAGGCTTTCGCCGAGAAGCGCCTGCCCGTCTTCAAGAACCGGTAACTACAGAGAGGGGCCGCATTCAGGCCCCTCTATAGAATCCGGCATAATGTCCCTGAACAGAGGTTCTTCAGGAAGGGCCTGGCAAGGCGGCCCGGCTGCTGAGGCCGCGGGTAGACCTGCACCGGAGCAAACTTGAACAGGGGGCGTGGCTATGGTTAAGGCGCTGGACGGCGTCCGGGTAATTGACATGACCCACAATCAGGCGGGGCCATCGTGTGCGCAGATTCTGGCGTGGCTTGGCGGCGACGTCATCAAGCTGGAGGAGCCCGAAAAAGGAGACATAGCCCGCACCAACATGCGGGATTTGCCCGACAGTGACAGCCTTTTCTTTCTCATGCTGAACGCCAACAAGCGGAGCTTGACCGTCAACCTCAAGACGGAGCAGGGGAAGGAGATATTCAGGGCCTTGCTGAAGACCTCCGACGTGCTGGTGGAGAATTTCGGCCCCGGCGCCCTGGACCGTCTGGGCTTCGGCTACGATGCCTTGCACCAGTTAAACCCAAGGCTCATCTACACCTCCATCAAGGGCTTCGGCACCTATGGGCCCTACAGCTCCTTCAAGAGCTACGAACCCATTGCTCAAGCCACCGGCGGCGCCATGAGCACCACCGGCACCCCGGAGACGCCGCCATTCATCAACGGCGCCGGCATAGGCGACTCCGGCACCGGCATGCACGCGGTCATCGGTGTTCTGGCCGCGTTGGAGCAGCGCCACATTACGGGTAGGGGCCAGAAGGTGGAGGTCTCTATGCAGGACGCCGTGTTCAACCTGATGAGGATTCGGATTCGAGACCACCAACGCTTTGGCGAAACGGTGGGCCGGTCTGGTAACCACATGGGCTCCAACGTGCCCAGCAACTCTTACAGGTGTCATCCTGGCGGCCCCAACGACTACGTTTTTATCAACGCTCAGCAACAGATGTGGGCCGCATTGATTCGGGCCATGGGCCGGGAGGACATGATAGAAGACCCCCGCTATGCCACGCCGGAAGCCCGCACCGAGAACGCCGAGGAGGTGGACTCTATCGTTGAGGAGTGGACCGCTCGGCGCGCCAAGCACGAGGTGATGCAAATCCTGGCCGAGGCAGGGGTCCCCTGTGGCGCCGTTCTCGACACCGGAGACCTGATAGACGACCCGCACCTGAGGGAGCGGGAGATGGTCGTGGAGGTGGAACACCCCTCTCGCCGCTTCTTGACGGTGGGCTCGCCAATAAAGCTGTCCGACTCGCCGCAGGAGATAACGGCCCCACCCCTTCTGGGACAGCACAATGAGGAGCTGCTGTCGGAGATCATGGGGTATGACGGGAACGAGGTGGAGAAGCTTCGGGCCGATGGGGTAATCTAAACCCCTCCTCGGTACCGGTTCAGCCCTGCGGCTGGGCTCGGCGAGCAAGGAGGGAAGCGTGCAATTCGAAAACCTGATCTACGAAAAAGAAGGGCATGTCGTCAAGATAACGCTGAACCGCCCGCAGAAGTTGAACGCGCTGAATAGGGACCTGCTGTACAACCTGAGAAAGGCGCTGCGGGAGGTGGAGGATGACGACGAGGTGAGGGTGGTGGTCCTCAAAGGAGCCGGCCGGGGCTTTTGCGCGGGCCATGACTACAGCCGGCCGGAATGGGAGTCCGGAGGCCGTGAGCTGGGTGACTTTACCGAGACTCACCGGGTGGACATGACGATGCGGGTGCGGCTTTATCTCAGCGTGTGGGAGTTGCCGAAGCCTGTAATCGCCCAAGTCCATGGAGCTTGCTTCGCTGCCGGCAGCATGCTTGCCGGCCTGTGCGACCTGGTGGTGGTGGCCGAGGATGCCCAGATCGGCCCATCTCAGGTGCCCTCACCCATTGGGCAAGGCATCTACTCACCGGTTTGGCTCTCTCTCATCGGGGTGAGGAAGGCTAAGGAGTTCATGTTCCTGGGCGGGCTGATGGACGGCGCCGAGGCAGCGCGAGTTGGCTGGGCAACCAGGGCGGTGCCGGCCGATGAGTTGGAGGCTGCGGTGGATCGAATGGCCGCACACATCGCCAGAATCCCTCTGGAGATGCTGATGATCAAAAAACGCAACGTCAACATGGCGATGGATATTATGGGATTCCAACAGACGGTGTTGATGAGCGGTGAATTGAGCATCGCGGGGCATGGGACGGACACCCGCAAAGAGTGGGGCCGCCTGATGGCCGAAAAGGGATTCAAGCAGGTCATCGAAGAGTGGAGAGCGGCCGGCCCATAAGGAGCCGCGACGAAGGCGGACCTGTCGAAGGGCCAAGAGTGGCTTCCTTTGGGGTTGTTGACCCGGGCACTTAGAAGATGTACTCTGGACCCTCCAGGTATCGGAACCGGTCCAGGACATCCTTGCGCAGGGTGAAGCCGAGCCCCGGGCGCTGGGGCGCGTACACCGTGCCGTCCCGGATGTCGTATGGCTCCTCGAACAGTTCGTTCATCATCGGCATGTGCCCCTGACTGACCTCCAATATGTGACAGTTCACCGCCGACATGGCCACATGGATGCTGGCCGCGAACAGGACACCGGAGCCCCAGGCGTGGGGCGCCAGCCTGATTCCCCGGGCCGATGCCATCGCCGCAATCCGCCGTATCTCGGTGAACCCACCCGCCCGGGCAATGTCCGGTTGCGCGATGTCCAATGCCCGGTGCAGGAAAAGGTCTTCGAAATCGAACCTGGTGAACTCTCGCTCCCCCGTGGCGATGGGTATGATGGTGGATCGGCGCACCTCGGCCAGCCCGGGATGGTCATCGGGAGAGACGGGCTCTTCAAACCAGGCGATGTCGTACTCCTCAAGCTGCCTGGCCAGCCGGATGGCGGTGGATACGTCCAGAGACCCGTGGGCGTCCAGCATTAGCTCGACGTGGGCTCCGATGCCGCGGCGAGCGGCTATCACCCGCCTGATGGTGTTTTCAATGGAGAAGCCGTCTCGCCCCACAACCCGCATTTTCACCGCGTCGAACCCTTTGGCAGCGTACCCGGCCATCTCCTGTTCCGCCTCTTCGCCGGGGGCCCACCCGCCGGAAGCGTATCCCCGGACGGCGTCTCGCACTGCGCCGAGGGCCTTGTAGACCGGCACCCCCAGCACCTGGGACTTTACGTCCCAGACCGCGATGTCCACCCCGGCGATTGCCTCCATGGTTATGCCGCGCCGGCCTTCACCGGGCCGGGAATGGCCCCGCTCCAGAGAAGGCTTCCAACGAGAGCCATTGTACATCTTCTCGTAGAGACGCTCCGAGTACATCGGGTCTTCACCCACCAGTGCCTGCGCTAGAGCGTGCTCCACTATCGCCTTGACCGTGGGCGGGCTCCCCAGCGATGCGCCCAGCCCCGTGAGCCCCTCGTCTGTCTCCACCTGAATCAACACCGAGTCGCGCTTGACCCTAGTGCCGAGGTACGTCCGGTGCTGCCGCTCCGCGGGGGTCGGACTGGATAGGGGGATGGCGCGGACACGTGTGAT
>CAYOAF010000177.1:0-4883 GCA_964401855.1 uncultured Dehalococcoidia bacterium | reverse complement strand
GCAGCATGGCCCGGGTGGCCTCGGCGTTGCCCCAGGTCATCTCCAGGCCGTCGGTGTCCTCCACTGTGATCACCCCTTTCTCATAGCACTCCATCACCAAGCCGATGAGGTATCCGGCCTCGTTGAGGTCCATGCCAAGCTTATCCACCTCGTTGGATATGACCATGGTGCTGGCGACATCGGTCTGTCCGGTGGTCGGGCCCCAAGCGGCGAAACCCTCGTACTCCGGCTCCTCCACGATCTCGCCCCGGTAGCGGCCCTCGGTGATCTTCATCATGTGGCAGTGGTGCAACTGGCACGCCCAACAGGGGTTGGGGGTGGGCTCGAAGTTGCCTCGGATATTCTCGGCGCTATAGGCATCCAACTGCTCGGGGGTAATGTCGTAAATATTGGTGGAGTAGTTCTTGATGGGGAGCCAGCCCCCCTTCTCGGCCCCGACCAGCCCGGTCAGGGTGCCCCAAAGGTAGGTTGAACGGGAGCCGGGGTTGGTCTTGATCTGCTCCAGGAGCCTCCGGGACACTTCCACAAGCCCTTCCCGGTTATGGAGGGAGACCCGCCCCCTGCTCCGGTCGATGGCGATGGCCTTCAACTTCTTGGAGCCCATGACGGCCCCCGTGCCGTTGTGGCCCGCCACGTGGCCCTTGTCCCCGGCAATGGCAGCCAGTCTCACCAGGTTCTCCCCGGCTGGCCCGATGCCGAAGACGCTCATCTGTTGGTCTTTCTTGCCATGTTCCGTCTTGAGGGTATCGTCCATCTCCCAGGAATCCTGGCCCATGATAAGGCTGGCGTCGCGCAGCTCGGAGCCGCTGTCGGTGATGTGGAGGTAGAGCCACCTGCTGGCAGCCCCCTGGACTATGATGGCGTCGTAGCCACAGAACCTCATGAAGGCCCCGAAGAAACCGTTGGCCTGAGTGCTGGTGGCCCCACCGGTGAGGGCCCCTTTGGTGATTACGGAAAAGGTGCCGGAGCCACCCATGGTGGTACCGCCCAGGGGACCGCTGGCGAAGATCAGACGGTTTTCCGGGTCGGACCATTCGACGCCCGGGGCGACCTCGTCATAAAGGATCTTGGCGCCCAGGCCTATGCCGCCCACGTAAGCCCTTGCGGTGGCCTCATCCAGAGGCTCATCCCAGATCTTTTCCTGGGTCAGGTCGACTCGAAGGAGTTTGCCTGCGTATCCACTCAAAGTCGTTGCCATGGTGGGGACCTCCTTGTAGGTTGTTTTGGGACACTGGGATTCTCAAGACCGTCCTTGGGACAGAGAAGTTGGGTCTCAAGCGCCTCCGGCGTAGGCCGGAAGCAGAACTACACTGTCGCCATCCTGGATCTCAGCGTCGAGACCGCCCGCGAGTTCCAGGACCCGGTTGTTAAAGATAACGCTCACCAGCCCGGTGAGAGCACCGTCACCGGGATCGTAAATCATCCCCTTGAGCTTAGGGTATCGGTCCGTCAACTGCTTGAAGAGGTCCCTCACGGTTGCCCCCGTTTCAATCTCCTGCTCCCACTGGAGCCGGGACCGTTGGTTCGTTTCGAATATCGGAGTGAGCCAGGACATCACCTCAAGCTTTACCGTTAACATCGCTCCCGCCATAAAGGGGCCGGTGACCGGAGCCCATCCGAGCACCGGCGCCCAGGTCCGCCCTCACCAGCCTACCCATCCGTAATTCTTCTGTCAACGATTGACCGCCAAATCCCCGTGGCCTCATGGCTGTCGCCCTCACCCTCGTTCCCTCTCTCAATGGGAAAGGGATGCCCCGGCCCAGCCGGGGCTGGGTGGGGGCCCGGGCGGCGGGGTTGTCTCGGAGGTACGCAAGCGGCTAGAATGCCTTGGAGACCAGGGCCCCACGGGGCCTATAGATGACAGGGGAACCGTTATCAACCAGGAAGCCACGGGTCAAGAGGCGGCAAGCCCTTCGGCCCGGAACAAAGTGTTCTCTTCTCCTGAAGCCGCCGTGGCGGATATCTTCGACGGCGCCGTGGTGCTCGTCGCCGGTTTCGCCGGAAGCGGCTGCCCGGAGAGCCTCCTCAAGGCGCTGCTCGCCAATGGCGCGAGCAACCTCACTGCCGTCTGCCACGGGGCCTGGTCCAACGCCGAGTCCGGCCCCCTCGCTGCCGCGACAGGCTCCGAGGGTCCCATGGACGGAGTCGAAGAGCTGATGGAAGGGGGACAGGTCCGCAAGCTGATCTCGCCTCTGGCTTTCTACCCCGGCCACGGCGGGCCGGTGGAAGCGCGATGGAGATCGGGCGATCTGGAAATCGAGGTGGTACCCCAGGGGGTCCTGGCCGAGCGGCTGCGGGCCGGCGGTGCGGGACTGGGTGGTGTGTTCATCCCCGCTGGAGCCGGTACCCGCTTCGGGGAGGGCAGGGAGGTCCGCCGCTTTGGAGAGACGGACCACGTATTCGAACCGGCTCTGCGCGCCGACTTTGCTCTCCTCCGCGCCGATGCCGCCGATACGCTGGGCAACCTGGTCTACCGCGCCACCCAGCGCAACTGGAACCCGGTAATGGCTATGGCCGCCAGAGTCAGCATCGCAGAAGCAGGCCAGGTCCTCGACCCGGGGGGCCTCGACCCGGAGGCAATCATCACCCCGGGCATCTTCGTCAACCGTGTAGTACAAGTTGGTTAGCGGTCAGCCGTCAGCAGTCAGCTATCAGTTATCAGCGCCTGCCCGCTCCCCTTTGCAAAAGAGGAAGGTATACGATAGCTGACCGCTGACCGCTTAAATTTGGAGGCGTCACCAGCATGCCCGGAGCGGCAAGAATCGACGACCAGGTCCTCGCCCGGCGGGTGGCACAAGAGTTTTCTCCCGGCGAAGTCGTCGGGTTGGGTCCGGGGTTGCCCGGCCTGATACCCGGAGAGTTGCCGGCGGAACAGGGAGTCCTGTTCCTGGCGGACAGCGGCGCGCTGGGCTACTCTCTTCCGGGTGCAGCGCCAGGCTCCGGGACGGCCGGCCCCTTACCGGGCTCAGGCCCGGTGGACTCCAGCGGCCGGTTGGTTGCCCTGCTGGCGGGTGGTGCGTTGCTGAGTATGGTCGACGTTGCGGCCATGGCCCGAGGCGGACGTGTCGGCGCCGCGGTCCTTCAGGCCGCCCAGGTGACCGCCGGCGGAGACTTCACACATTGGACGGCCGGGGCAACACCGGGGTTGTTCTCTCCGGCGGCGGCGGTCGATTTGGCCTCTGGCGCAGGCCGTGTTATTGCGATGATGGCCCACACCGGGCCGGACGGCATCCCCAACATCGTGGGCCGGTCATCTTTCCCCGTCGATGGAGTTGGGTGTGTTGGGACGATTGTCACCGACGCGGCGGTGATACAGGTCACCGGAGACGGCCTGGTGTTGGCTGAGGTTGCTCCGGGTTGGACTTCGGATGCCGTTGCCGCCATCACCGGAGCGCCCTTGGCGGCGTCCTCCAGCCTCCGGGAGATGAACTTCGACATCCCCCCGCTGGAGCCGCCCAATAAGGTCCACACCGCCCAGGAGGCGGTCCGTGATGTGCCTGACGGGGCTATGGTGAACATCGACGGCTTCGCCGGTCCCGGCGGCATGGCGCACCACCTGTTGGTGGCCCTCCGGGACCAGGGAGCCAAGAACCTGACCATGATCAGCAACACCGCCGGGATAGCCCGGGTGGTAAACTTCGGCACTCCGCCGGGGCGTCTGGCCATCGACCACAGCATCCTGGTGGACAACAAGCAGGTGAAGAAGGCCATCTCCTCCTACCCGGTGTCGCCCAGAGCGTCGCAGCCCAGCTCCTTCGAATTGGCCTTTCAGCGCGGAGAGGTGGAGCTGGAAGTGGTGCCCCAGGGCACGCTGGCGGAGCGATTGCGGGCCGGCGGCGCTGGCGTGGCCGCCTTTTACACCCCCACCGGGGCGGGCACCCTCCTGGCCGAGGGCAAGGAGACGAGGGTCATCGACGGCAAGGAGTACGTGCTGGAAACCGGGTTGACGGCGGACTTCTGCCTGATCCGGGGCCACAAAGCGGATACCCTGGGCAACGTGGTGTACAAAGGCACCTCGCGAAACTTCAACCCGGTGATGGCGGCGGCGTCCCGAATCACGGTGGTGGAGGTGGACGAGATAGTGGAGCCGGGAGACCTCAGCCCCGAGCAGGTCGTCACCCCCGGCATCTACGTTGACCGGATCGTGAGACGGCCCGACGGATTCTCCCCCTACGAGTAGGCGCTGGTTCGACATTCATTTCGTGGCCGGAGAACGGCCATAGCCCGCCGACCCACCCTGGACGGAGCAGCTGACGACGATGAGTGATACGGAAGACAAAGAACGCCTTGGCCGGGAGGTCATCGCCATGCGGGTGGCCAAAGAGCTGCCCGACGGCGCCTACGTGAACCTTGGCATCGGTATCCCCACTTTGGTATCCAGCTTCGTTCCGGAAGGCAACGTGGTCTTCTACCACAGCGAGAGCGGCATCCTGAACTGCGGGCCGTTGGCCGAGGAAGGGGAGGAGGATATCGACCTGATAAACGCTGGCGGTCAGTTCCTGCAACCGGTCCCCGGCGCCGCATTCTTCAGCTCGGCCGACGCCTTTGCGATGATCCGCGGCGGTCACGTCGATGTCACCGTCCTGGGCTCCCACCAGGTCTCGGCCAGGGGCGACCTGGCCAACTGGATGCTCCCGGCGCGGGGTGTCGGCAACGTTGGCGGCGCCATGGACCTGGCCGCCGGGGCCAAAGAGGTCATCGTTGCCATGGAGCATACCGACCGCCACAACCGGCCCAAGATAGTGGAGGAGTGCGCCTTCCCCATGACCGGGAAAGAGTGCGTGTCACTGATCATCACGGACCTGGCCGTGATGCAGTGCACCAAAGAAGGTCTGGTGCTAAAAGAGGTAGCCCCCGGCTGGACCCCGGAAGAGGTCCAACTG
>CAYOAF010000176.1:0-21092 GCA_964401855.1 uncultured Dehalococcoidia bacterium | reverse complement strand
CGGTCTTCTATTACAAAGGCACCTTGCTGCCGTCCGACGAGCGGGCGGTGGCGGTTGTCGGGACTCGGGGGCCCACCACCTATGGACGCGAGGCAGCCGCCGCTTTGACCGACGACCTGGCCCACCGCGGCATCACCATCGCCAGCGGACTGGCCCGGGGGCATCGACGGCGTCGCCCATCGGGTGGCCCTGGACGCCGGAGGGCGAACCATCGCCGTCCTGGCCAATGGCCTGGACATGGTCTACCCTCGGGAGCACACTGGGCTGTTCCAGCGGACCCAGGAGCATGGGGCGGTGGTTAGCGATTACCCCCTGGGCGTGCGGCCCGATCCCCGCTACTTCCCCCGGAGGAACCGGCTGATCAGCGGCATGAGCCTGGGGACCCTGGTTGTCCAGGCCCCCGAAAAAACGGCGCCGGGTGGACGGTGTATCATGCCCTCGAACAGAACCGGGAGGTCCTCTGCGTTCCGGAGAGTATCTTCTCTCCGGTCAGCCAGTTCACCAACCGGATGATCCAGGAGGGCGCCAAACTGGTATCCAACTACACCGACGTTCTGAAAGAACTCAACCTGACCGTGGTCGCCCATCAGGTGGAAATGCCCTTGATCCAAGACTCGGAGGACGAAGCCGGGGCGGCACTCCTCCACTATCTGGATGACGAACCTCTGCACATCGACGATATCCGAAGGAGCGCTAGCCTGCCCATTGCCGCCGGCAGCAGCCTGCTGTCCATGCTGGAGTTGCGGGGGAAGGTGAAGCAGGTGGGGTGTATTCACTACATTCGAATTTAGGAGACTATCCCAGCCTATGGCAACTGATTCTGAAAAGAACACCTCCAACCAGCCCCGGACCAAATCCAAGCCCAAGTCCCGGGCTGGTGGTCCGGCCCGGAAAAAAGCGGGCCCTCGAAAGAGCATCCTGAAGGCCAGCCTGACCGGCAAGCACCTGGTCATTGTGGAGTCTCCGGCCAAAGCCCGCACAGTGGGCCAAATCTTGGGGAGGAAATACGTGGTCACGGCCTCACTGGGCCATGTCCGCGACCTGCCCAAAAGTAAGATCGGAGTGGATATCGGCCAGGACTTCGAACCGTCCTACGTAATTATGCAGGACAAGAAGACCGTGCTCAACGACCTGAAGAGAGCCGGCGCACAAGCAACGAGCATCTATCTAGCCACCGACCCGGACCGGGAAGGAGAAGCCATCTCCTGGCATCTCCAGGCGGCTGCCGAATGGGACCGGAGGTCCGAACCGCCTAAGCGGGTGGTTTTCCACGAAATCACCAAAGAGGCCGTGATGGAGGCCTTCGATCACCCCAGAGAGATCGACATGCAACTGGTCAACGCCCAGCAGGCCAGGCGCATCTTGGACCGGCTGGTCGGCTACCAGATCAGTCCTCTGCTTTGGCGGCGGGTCCAGCGCGGCCTCTCGGCCGGGCGGGTCCAATCGGTGGCCTTGCGGATGGTGGTGGACCGGGAGCGGGAAATCCAGGCCTTCGTGCCGGTGGAATCATGGACGCTGGAGGCCCAGCTCCTTAAAGAGACCGGCAACTCCGCCCAAGAAGACCCGTTCACGGCGGTGCTCCACTCCCTCAAAGGGCGAAAGGGCCGCCTGGCCATGGCCAATGAGGAGGAAGCCCAGCGCTACGAAACCGAACTCGCCGGCGCGGCCTACGCGGTAGCCAGTGTGACCAAACGGGACGTGCGCCAACGGCCAGCCGCTCCCTTCACCACGAGCACCATGCAGCAAGAGGCGGGGCGGAGGCTCCGGTTCACCGCCCAGAAGACAATGAGGGTCGCCCAACAGCTCTATGAAGGTCTGCCGGTGGGCCCTGGGGGTCCGGTGGGCTTGATCACCTACATGCGCACCGACTCCACTCAAGTTGCGGAGTCGGCCGTGAGTGAAGTGCGGGACTACATCCGGGACCGGTACGGCAAAGAGTACCTGCCGGCCAAGCCGAACATGTACACCAAGCGGTCCAAGGCGGCCCAGGAAGCCCACGAGGCTATCCGGCCCACCTCCGCCCGGCGCGACTCGCAGGCAATGACGGCCCACCTGGACCGGGACCAGCACAGTTTGTATAAGCTGATCTGGGAACGGATGGTTGCCAGCCAAATGGCCGATGCCCGGTCCGAGGCCACCACCGCGGAAATTGAGGCTACCTGTAAGGTAGCGCCCAACGTCCACATCTTCCGGGCCACGGGGTCGGTGCTCAAATTTTCTGGCTTTCGCTCGGTCTATTTGGAGAGGCAAGAGAATGGCGCGGGGGGAGAGGGCCGCAAGGTGCTGCCCGTGCTGGTAAACGCCGACCCGCTGCAGTGCCGCCAGCTTGACACCCTCCAGCACTTCACCGAGCCTCCTCCGCGGTTCACGGAAGGGACGTTGATCCGGGCTATGGAGGAGCAAGGCATCGGCCGGCCCAGCACCTACGCGCCGACCATCGGCACCCTTCTGAACCGCCACTATGTGGGCAAAGAGCAGACCCGCCTGGTGCCCACGCCTCTGGGTACCACCGTCGCGGAGTTGTTGACCGAGTATTTCACCGCGGTCATGGACCCGGAGTTTACCGCCAGGATGGAAAAAGAGTTGGACGACGTGTCCCGCGGCGAGCGGCAGTGGGTCCCCATGCTGGGTGAGTTCTACAGCCCCTTCCAGAAGGCCCTGGAAGCCGCTCAGGAGCTGATGCCCCGGAGAAAAATGGAAGAGGAGACCGACGAAATCTGCGAGAGCTGCGGCAAACCCATGGTGATCAAGACCGGGCGGTTCGGCCGGTTCCTCGCCTGCACCGGCTTCCCGGAATGCCGGACCACCAAGAGGATATTGAACAAGACCGGCGCGTCCTGCCCTCGGTGCGGTGGCGACATTGTCGAGCGCCGGTCCCGGGGTAGGGGACGCCCCTTCTACGGCTGCTCACGCTTTCCCGAGTGCGACTTCCTCACCAACCGGAAGCCCTTGCCCACCCCCTGTCCCGAGTGCGGCGGCCTGATGGTGATAGAGAGCAGGGACACCGCTGTCTGCACCGTCTGTGACTGGAAAGAGCCCATGGGCTCGGACGTTGAGGAGCAAGCCCCCGTTGGCGGCTGAGCGTCCGGAGGGCGGAAAGACCCTTATGGGGGTTGGAGTGAACGGCGAGGCAGAGCAAGCGGCATCCGCCGCGGAGCCGTATTTCAAGGTCCTGTTGCAGCGCTACTCGTCCTTTCTGCGGGGACAACGGGGTTTGTCCGAAAACACGCTGCGCATCTACCTGGCCGACACTGCCTCCTTCCGGGATTACATCTCCAAACATGGGCTGGGGCTGGCCGATATGGACCGGTCCATGCTTCGGGGGTACCTGGCCTGGCTGGTCACCGTCGGACGGGATGGGACTCATGGCTACGCCCGGGTCAGTGTCGCCCGCAAACTTTCGGCGCTACGGTCTTTCTACCGCTTTCTGGTGCAGGAAGGCATGTTCCGTTCCACCCCAATGCCGTCGGGGCGCAGCTTCCGGCTAAAGGTGCAGAAACCGCTGCCGGGCTTCCTGGGGCGGCGCGAGGTGACCCGGTTGCTGGACGCTCCGGGCGACGCGACCCCCGTGGCGATCCGCGACGGGGCTATTCTGGAAGTCCTGTACTCTTGCGGCATTCGACTCTCGGAGATCCAGGGGTTGGATGTCCGGGATGTAGACCTGTCGCGGCGTGAGATGCTGGTCCGGGGCAAAGGCTCCAAAGAGCGGCGGGTGGTGTTTGGGCAGCCCGCGGAGCAGTCGCTGACCCGATACCTGGGGGAATCGCGGCCCCTTTTGGGCGCCGGGCCGGACCCGGCGTTGTTCTTGAACCGGTACGGGAAGCGCCTGTCCCGCCGCAGCTTCGAGAAACTGGTACGGCTCTACGCCGCCCGGGCAGGCACCCGGGACGGGGTGCATCCCCATACCCTTCGCCACACCTTCGCCACCCACCTGCTGGAAGGCGGCGCCGGCCTGCGGGTGATCCAGGAACTGCTGGGCCATTCCAGCCCAACCACCACCCAGGTGTACACCCACGTGACCATGGAGGAGGCGCTTAGCTCCTTATTGACCAATCATCCCCGGTCGGACCTGCCCGGCGCCTCCTCTCGCGAGAAGACCGCCGGGGATCGACCGGAAGAAAACTCCGCCAACCCGCCGGTTGGAGCAGACTCACCCGGCATTTCCCCAGGAGAGAGAAGATTCTTGGAAGACGAAGGGTAGCCGGCCGATGGCGAAGTTTCTGTTTCTGAACGGGCCCAACATCAACATCCTGGGCCGCCGCATGCCTGAAGTCTACGGGGCCAGGACCCTGGACGAGATCAGCCGGGAGGTGGCGGAACGGGCCAAGTCCGTTGGAGTGGAGGTCAGCTTCTACCAATCCAACGTCGAGGGCCACCTGATCGATTGCATCCAGGAGCATTGGGGGAAGATCCAGGGCATCATCATCAATCCGGGCGCCCTCACTCACTACGGCTATGCCCTGAAGGACGCCCTCATCGATGCGGAAGTGCCGGTGATAGAGGTGCACCTGGGCAATCCCTACGCCCGGGAAGCCTGGCGGCGCCACTCGGTAATCTCCGACATCGCCCGGGGCCAGATTGCGGGGTTCGGTTGGAGAAGCTATACTTCGGCGTTGGAGATCTTGGCCGCCCAGATTAAGGAAGAGGCTGGGGAATGAGAGACCGCTTGGAGCGATTGAGAGGCCAGTTCCGGGAACTGGAATTGGACGCCATCCTGATTTCAGCGCCGGAAAACCGGCGTTACCTTTCGGGCTTTACTGGCTCGGCAGGCTACCTGTTCATCTCGGTGGACCAAGCGGTGCTGGTCACCGATTCCCGTTACACCGAGCAGGCCGCCGGCCAGGCGTCGGAGTACCGGGTGGTTCAGGTCAGGGGTGGTTGGGACTGGCTGCTGGAGCAGCTGAAGGAAAGCGGCGCCAAGCGGCTGGGCTTCGAGAGTCAGGACATGACCGTCGCCAGCTACAACAACTTGCTTGACGCCCTGAAAAAAGAGGAGTCTCTCAGCCAGGTCTCCATGGTGGCTGCCCCCGGCCTGGCGGAAGGGCAGCGGGCGGTCAAGGACGGAAGCGAGTTGGCCGCGTTGCGGAAAGCCATCGCGGCTTCCGACGCGGCGATGGAGGCGGTGCGCACTGAGATCCGTGAGGGCATGACCGAGCGGGAGGTTGCCTGGCGGATGGAGGCGGCGATGCGCGACTTTGGCTCCGAAGGCACCAGCTTCGATACCATAGTTGCCGCCGGGCCCAACGGCGCCATGGCCCATCACCGGCCCTCGGACCGGCCCATCAGGCGCGGCGAACCCATCGTGATCGACATGGGCGCCAAGGTCGATGGGTATTGCTCTGACCTCACCCGGACAGTGATGGTCGGAGAGCCCGGCGAGGCCTTCCGCAAGGTCTATGACATCGTGCTCGGCGCCCAATTGACTGCGATCAACACCGTCAAGGCCGGAATGACCGGCGGAGAGTGCGACGGATTGGCCCGAACCGTGATCTCCGAAGCGGGTTACGGGGATAACTTCGGGCACGGTCTGGGCCATGGGGTTGGTCTGGCGGTCCATGAAAGCCCGCGGGTAGGCCCCAAGTCTCCGGACCCCCTGGAACTCAACACCGTGTTCACGGTAGAGCCAGGGATCTACATCACCGGGTGGGGCGGAATACGCATCGAAGACATCGTGTTCTTGGGCGGGGACGGCGCCTCCCCCATGAGCAAGGCATCCAAGTAGTTTGCGAATTGGCGGGAACTTGGGACCCGGAGTTGGGGAGGTAGGTCTGGATGAGCATTAACTTCGGCGACCTGAGTCGCGGCTTGGTCATCGAGCTGGACGGCCAGCCGTGGCAGATCATGGATTACGAGCGCCACAAGATGCAGCAGCGGGCGCCCGTTACCCGGATCAAACTGAAGAACCTGCTCAGCGGCACGGTGGTTGAGCGCACGTTTCAGAGGTACGATACCGCGTTCTCTCTGGCGGATATCGACAACCGGCCGGCCCAATACCTGTATACCGACGGCGAGTTCTTTCACTTCCTGGACCAGGAGACCTTCGACCAGTATGAGCTTACCAAGGAACTCCTTGGCGCGACCCTCGATTACCTCACCGAGCTAATGATCGTGGAGGTGGTCTTCTTCAATGGAAAGGCGATCAACGTCAACCTGCCCACCCACGTGGACCTGACGGTGAAGGAGACCCCTCCAGCCTTCAAGGGGGACACCGCCCAAGGAGGCAACAAACCGGCGACCTTGGAGACCGGCCTGCGAATCAACGTCCCCATGTTCATTACGCCCGGCACCGTGGTCCGGGTGGACACCCGTACCGGGGCCTATACCGAGCGAGTCAGCTAGCGCAGTGGCCGTCTACACGGTCAGCCAGGTGACCAGACACCTGAAAGAATCCCTGGAAAGCGACTCGCTGCTGGCAGACCTGTGGCTGGTGGGAGAGGTGTCCAACCTCCGCGTGTCGGCCGCCGGGCACGCCTACTTTGCCCTCAAAGACGAACAGAGTGTGCTGAACTGTGTCATGTTCCGGGGGCAGCCCGGCGTCGAGCTGCTCGCCAGCGGGACGGCGGTTTCAACCCATGGCCGGATCACCTTTTACACGCCGCGAGGGTCCACCGACTTCATGGTGGACCTGGCCATGCCCGAAGGGGCGGGCGAGCTTGCCATGGAACTGGAACGGCTCCGGCAACGGCTGGACGCCGAAGGGCTCTTCGAGGTTACCCGCAAGCGGCCCTTGCCCGAGTTTCCCCAGGTCGTGGGCGTGGTTACCTCTCCTACCGGCGCCGTCTTCCACGATATACAAAACGTCATCCGCCGGCGCTATCCTCTGGTGGAGCTGGTGCTGTCCCCGACTCCGGTCCAGGGGGCCGGCGCCGCCTCGAGCATCGCGGCGGCCCTGGAACGGCTGGACCGAGATGGACGAGCCGACGTCATCATCATCGCCCGAGGCGGCGGGTCGTTGGAGGACCTGTGGCCCTTCAATGAAGAGGTGGTCGCCAGGGCAATATACGCCAGCCGGACCCCGGTGGTCTGCGGTGTGGGCCACGAAACCGACACTACCATCGCCGACCAGGTCGCCGACCTGAGAGCGCCGACTCCTTCCGCCGCGGCGGAGTTGGCGGTGCCTCACCAGGACGGTTTGCGCTGGCAGCTGACCGAGCTGGCGGACCGGTCTCACCGGGCGATGGTCCTGGCTCTGAGGGAGAGGAGGGCCAAGGTGGCCGGTCTGGTGCGCCGCATGGAAATAGACCTGCCCAGCCTGGAGACCTGGCGGCGTAAGGTCGATGACCTGGCACGGAGTGTCGATGTAATGCTGGTCAACCGGGTGGGCTTGACCCGGTCGCAGGTAGAGGGCTTGGGACACCGGTTGCGGGCCCTAGACCCGGCCGCCACATTGAACCGCGGCTTCTCCGTGGTCCAAAGCGCCGCTTCCGGCCAGGTGGTTTCCAGCACCAAGCAGGTCGCCACCGGCGACGCTCTGACCATCACGGTAAGCGACGGCCTCATCCCCGCCACAGCGGGGTCCGGCGCTGGGGCCAAGCCGCGCCGGAAGAGACGGCCCGCCGCCGGTGGCTGCCAAATGGAGCGCCTGCTCTAGACCCGGCCGTCCCCCGCCGTCACACCCCGGCGCCCACGGGAAGGCGCCCCTACCCAAACCGGCATTCATGATGCATAATTGCCGTGAACTCCATTATTTGCTCACACGAGGACCAGCCATGGCCGACAAGCAAAAACCGGAGTCGGACCGGGAATCGGACCGGGATGTTGAGGCCCTCTCCTTCGAGGAGTCTTTTCGGCGACTGGAGGAAACGGCCGAGTCACTCGAGGCCGGGGGATTGACCCTGGCCGAGGCAATCGAGCGCTACGAGGTGGGCATGACCCTGGTCCAGCGGTGCAACCGGCTGCTGGACGAAACAGAGCTGAGAATAACCAGCTTGAAGGACGCTTACGAAAAACCTCCGGCCGGGACAGAGTGGGACGAGGACCCAAACCCGGACCAGGAAGCTTAGACTTGTTGCGGCCGGCCCCGGGTTATGCCCATTTGCGCCAGGCGCCGGCCTGACCGTGCTTAACATCGGCTGGTTCTCCACCGGCAGAGGAGAGGGCTCCAGAGGGCTGCTGCGGTTCGTACAGGAACGGATCGTCCGCGGGTTGCTGGACGCCCGGATCGAATTCGTGTTCAGCAACCGGGACCCCGGCGAGGCGGAGGGCTCGGACCAGTTTTTCAGCCTGGCAAGCGGCCACGGCTTGCCCCTGGTGACCTTCTCCTCCACCAAATTCCGGCGGGCCAGGGGCCGGCCCTTTGCCGGGCTCCGGGAGGAGTTCGACCGGCGAGTCATGGACCTGCTGTCGGGTTATCACCCGGACCTTTGCGTCCTGGCGGGGTACATGCTGATCGCCAGCGGCGCCATGTGCCGGGCCTACCCTCTCCTGAACCTGCATCCGGCGTTGCCCGACGGCCCCATAGGTACCTGGCAAGAGGTCATCTGGCAGCTGATCCAGTCCGGGGCGCCAAAGACCGGCGCCATGATGCACCTGGCCGCCGAGGATGTGGACCGGGGGCCTGTCGTGTCCTACGGCACGGTGCCCATAACCGGGGGCTCCTTCGCCTCTCACTGGGCGGAGTTGGGACGGCAGGACTTGGGCTGGGCGCAAGCCGGGCAAGGGGAGGAATTTCCGCTGTTCCAGCTAATCCGGCAGGCCCAATACCAGAGGGAGCCCTACTTGCTCTTTGAGACCTTGCGGGCCGTTGCGGCGGGGCAGGTTATTCTGAAGGAAGGCCAAGTTCTGGACCGGGAAGGGAAACCTCTGTCGCTCACCGCCCCCATGGGACGGTGCCTGGACCCAGAGATCGAACTGGCGATGGCCGAAGACGGGCTACGGCCTATCGAGTGATCGCCGCGCCGGCATGGAAAGGGGGCTACGCCGACTTTTCCAATGGCTCCAGACTGAGACTGAGGGCCTCGCCGGTTTCGGTGAAGAGCTTGGGGCTTTCAGCCCCTTCGATGGCCGCGCGGTCCACCACGCACCGCACCACTTCCTCCAACGACGGAAGCTCGTACATCACGTCCAACAAGGCCCCTTCGATTACATAGCGCAGGCACCGGGCCCCTGTCTGGTGGTCCAGAGCGCGCTCCGCCGCCGCTTCCAGAGCATCGGGAGTGAACTCCAAGTCAACCCCGTCGATGCCGAACAGTTGCCGGTATTGCTTGACGATGGCGTTCTTGGGCTCGGTCAACACGCGGACCAGCGCGTCCTGGTCCAAGGGCTCCAGGGCCGCCGCCACCGGCAACCGGCCCACCATCTCGGGGATGAAGCCGAATTCCAGCAGGTCTTCCGGGATTACCTGGCTGAGGTAATGGATCTCCGTCTCCGTCTCCGCTTCAGCCTCCGCCTTGTTCCGCCCTCCAGCCAGAAAACCCAACCTGGACGCTCCGGCGGCCACGCGCCGGGCCACCACCTCTTCCAGCCCGTCGAAGGCCCCCCCGCAGATGAAAAGGATGTTCCGGGTGCTGATCTGCAAGAACTCCTGGTGGGGGTGTTTACGGCCTCCCTGGGGGGGGACGTTGGCGATGCAGCCTTCGATGATCTTCAGCAACTCCTGCTGAACGCCTTCGCCGGAGACGTCGCGGGTTATGGACCGGTTCACACCCTCTTTGCGAGCGATCTTGTCCAGTTCGTCGATGTAGATGATGCCGTGTTCCGCTCTGGGGACATCCCATTCGGCCGCCTGAATCAGCCGCAGCAGGATGTTCTCCACGTCCTCCCCCACGTAACCGGACTCAGTGAGAGATGTGGCGTCGCAGACGGCGAAGGGCACCTCCAGGGTGCGGGCCAGCGTCTCCGCCAGCAAGGTCTTGCCGCAACCTGTTGGGCCGATCAGCAGGATATTGGTCTTCTGTAACTCGACATCCGACTTCTTATCGCCGCTCCAGATCCGCTTGAAGTGGTTGTAGACGGCCACGCTGAGGATCTTCTTGGCTTTCTCCTGGGAGATCACGTAGGCGTCGAGGCTGGCGTAAATATCCCGGGGCACAAGCGGGCCCTTCCTGCCGTGGCCTCGTGCCCGTTTCGGCGGCTCTTGCTCTATGAGCTGCCCCAATACCCGGATGCAATCGTAGCAGACGGTCGCCCGGCCTTTTCCGGCTACGACAAGGCTGGACCGGGACTGGCCTTTCTCACAAAAGGAACACTGGGACAATCTGGGCCCACTTCTGGCACTGGAAACCACTCTGACCCCCTCACCCTCTCAGCCGGGCAGTTAGCCTTAGGAACTGGGAGTTTCCCCTTCCTTCTTTGCCGTACCCAGGATTTCATCGACCAGGGAGTATTCCACCGCTTGCTCCGCCGTCAGGTAAAAGTCACGGTCGGTATCCCGGGCGATCTTGTCGTAGGTCTGGCCCGTGTTCTCGGCCAGCATGGTGCGGATCTTGTCCTGCAGCCGTATGATCTCTCTGGCGGCGATTTCAATGTCGGTCGCCTGGCCCTGGGCGCCTCCCATCGGTTGATGCATGTGGATGGTGGAGTTG
This sequence comes from uncultured Dehalococcoidia bacterium, assembly GCA_964401855.1. Taxonomy (GTDB): domain Bacteria; phylum Chloroflexota; class Dehalococcoidia; order Lucifugimonadales; family UBA3495; genus CAJWBT01. The sequence continues at coordinate 10,569 of CAYOAF010000176.1, read as the reverse complement.
GGCAAGGCGTACCGTTTTCCCCTGGCCCCGCCGGAGAGAAGCACGGTGGCCATGCTGGCGGTCATCCCCAAGCAGATGGTGGACACCTCGGGGTTGATCAACCGCATGGTGTCGTATATGGCCAGGCCGGAGCTGATGACGCCACCCGGGCTGTTGATATAGAGGTTGATCCCCTTGTCCGGCTCCTCCCGTTCCAGGTAGAGAAGCTGGGCGATGATGGTGTTGGCCACGTGGTCGTTAATAGGAGTACCCAGGAACACAATCCGCTCCTTGAGCAACAGGGAGTAAATGTCGAAGGCCCTTTCTCCGCGCGGGCTGGTCTCGATGACCATGGGTATTATGTTCTGGGGCACGTAAAACGGCGAATCGTATGGGTTAATCTGCATCGAGATTCGTTCCTTCCTCGGTTCCTTCCGTATCTTCCGTTATTGCGCCGGCGGGGTCTTTCGTCAGTTCTTCCGCGGGTTCTTCTGACGGTAGCGTGGTCTCATCGCCTGCTAGCTCCGGCTCACCGGCATTATCCAGTGCCGCCGGCTCCTCGCCCTGCCCCTGGACGATTTCCACCAGGCGTTGCATTACCTTGCGGTTGAGAACCATCAAGTGGATCGAGTCCTTGGCTCTGTCCGAGGAGAGGTCCTGGCGAGTCGCCTCCTCAGAGCCCTCCGTCTCCGACAGCATGGATTCGATTTCTCCCTGAATCTCCTCTGAGGTTACGTCGATGTTCTCTTCTTGGGCAAGTTTTCTGAGCACTAGGTAGGTGTTCAGCCGTTGTTCGGCCTGGGGCTTGAGTTGGTCTCGCCATTCATCTTCGGTTTTTCCAATGTAACTCAGATAGGTGTCCATGTCTAGGCGCTGGTTGCGTATCGAGCGCTCCCGCTCCTCGTACATCCCGTCCAGTTCCCGCTGGTACATCAGGCCGGATGCCTGGATCGTGGCGATCTTGAGCAACTCCTCCAGGCTGTCGTGCTCCAACTGGCGCAACGACGCCCCTTCCGCAGTCGTGGTCAATCTGCCACGCACGAAAGTGGTCAAAGCCTCCATGCTCTCGTACCCCTCCCGGACCCCTTTGGCGAACTCGTCGTCCAGCTCGGGCAATTTCATCTCCTTGATGGATAGCACCCGTACATGAAGCTGGCATTCTTGGCCGGCGTAGCCCGTCTGTTGGTGGTCCTCGGGGATAGCCAGGGAAATATCTTTCTCCTGCCCTTCGGACATACCTTCCAGGTAGATTGAAAACCCGGGGACGGGCAGGGGGTTATCTTGCTGTGGGATAAAATCGACGCCCTGGTTGTCGATGGCCTGTTCCCCGGCGATGGTGCCATTGATGTCAAGGCTGACCAGGTCGCCAAATTTCACCGGGCGGTCAACGGGTTCCCAAGGAGCAGCCTCTTGCCGAAGCTGTTCGAGGACCTCGTCTACCTGGCTGTCGGTTACCTCGGCCGGTTGGCGCTCCAGCCGGACGGCGCGGTACTCGCCTAGCTCGACCACTGGCTCCAGAGGGACTACCGCTTTGAAGGTAACGGGCTCGGTTTCCAAGATCTCCAACCGAGGCTCGGAGAACGCCTCTATGTTCTCGTTTTTGAGGGCCTGGTCCAGAGTCTCCGGTATCATGAAATCCAGGGCTTCTTGGACCAGGACAGCCCGGCCAACGTGATTCTCAACGATGGATCTGGGAGCTTTTCCGGGGCGGAACCCGGGTATCTTTACTTGCTTCGCTACTAACTTGTAAGAGCGGGTAAGAAACGGCTCTTCATCCTCTGGCTCCATTGCAATACTGAGGGTGACCTCAGTGGGACTGGCCGACTCCGTGGTGACGTTCACAGACAACCCTCTTCGTGTATCTGGCGCATCCTTTGGGAGGGCCCGGAAGATGGCCAGGGAGGCCGTAGGGCCAGGCTAAGTATAGCATAGTCCGTCATTGTTGAAAATTGGTTTGACCACGTCTGGGTTCCGGTAAAAGGCTGCAGTATAGAGGGTAAGCGGAGATGGCAAAGATTTAAGGAAAAGGACAAATTTGGTCAAATGCCCGAAATGCGTTGAAGATTGGTCTTAAAAAACGTTGACAAACTAATGCGAGGGTTGGTAATTTTGGGTCGATGGGGCGAAATAGGGGTTGTGGCGGATGTTGATCCCCTCAGTTCCACTCTACTTAAGCCGAGCGGGCTCCAAGCTCCGGAGCACCCTCTGGCCCTCTGGGCTACCCTGCCAGCTTGCGGGATAGCCAATCGATGCAGGCTAACGGCACATGCGGGTTAGGCCGCCTCTATTACACCGAGAGTATTCGCGTCGACGATTGTTCCCCGTATGTGGGGCCGCTCGTTGCGCCGAGGCAGTAAACCAGCATCGAACGGATTGACTGCAACACTTCGTTTCTCGAGGAAACAGTGACGTTATCGACGCCAATACTGGACCGAGCACCCGCCAGTTTGCAGGGGGAGTTGGCGATGGGCAATATCGCCCCGGACTCGGACAATAACGGCCCCGCGTTTCACCAGCCGGTCCTGCTGGCGGAGACGGTGAAGCAATTGGCGGTCCGGCCTACCGGCGTTTACTTGGACGCCACATTGGGTGAGGGTGGGCATGCGGAGGCGATTCTCGATGCGTCGGCGCCCTCAGGTACGGTGCTAGGAATCGACCTGGACCCGCGGTCATTGGTCCGTGCTGCTGAGCGCCTAGAGGGTTACGGCCGGCGGTTGACTTTCGTCCACGGGAACTATGCCGAAATGGTGGCCCTGGCCCAGGCGGAAGGCATCACCCAGGTCGACGGCGTTTTGCTGGACCTGGGGTTCTCTTCGCGTCAGATTCAGGATCCCGGGTACGGGTTCAGCTTCCGCAGCGATGAGCCTCTGGACATGCGCTATGATCCGGCAGGGCCGTTGACGGCGGACCGCATCGTAAACACCTATACAGGAAAGGAACTCGCCCGGCTGATCTTCCAGTACGGGGAAGAGCCCAGGTCCAGAATGATCGCCCGGGACATCGTCCGAGGCCGGCCGATCGAATCCACATTGCACCTGGCCGGCCTGGTGGCCCATACCGTGGGTCAGGGGCGAGGGCGCCGGTTCCATCCGGCCACCCGTACCTTTCAAGCGTTGCGCATCGCGGTGAATGGAGAGTTGGATAACCTGGAGGCGGGTCTGATGGCTGCCATCCAGTTGCTGGCCCCGGCTGGGAGGCTGGTAGTCATCAGCTATCACAGCCTGGAAGACCGGGTGGTAAAGAGTGTTTTGGCCCGCGAATCTGCCAACTGCATCTGCCCGCCAGGGTTACCCATCTGCGCTTGTGGAAGCCAACCGGTTTTGCGAATCATCAATCGGAAGGTTATCCGGCCGCCTTTCGCGGAGGTGCGGTCGAACCCGCGGGGCCGGAGCGCAAAGATGCGGGTCGCCGAGCGGATCTAGGGGTTCCCAAGGGGAAATAAGGCGCATGAAAGGATGGTGGCAACTTGGCTAGAGACACTTTTTACACCGCCGTTGACATAGGTACCAACAAAGTTGCGTCCATCGTGGCCCGCGTGGGCACCGAGGGCGAGCTAAAGATCCTGGGCACCGGCAGTGTTACGTCTCAGGGGATGTACAAAGGCCGCGTTGACAGTATAGAGGAAGCCCAGGCGGCGGTGCGCTCTTCATTGGATGAAGCCCAGCGGTACATCGGTCATGGGGTCGTAGCCGGGGTTTACGTGGGTGTTAGCGGGACCCATATCAGCTGCCTGAATACCAAGGAAATGGTGGACCACCTGGCCGAAGTCAACGACATCAGCACCCAACTATTGGAAAAACTGCTCCAGTCCTCTTTCCCCCAGTTGGAAAACGCTCAAGAGGTCGTGCATATAATTCCCATTGGCTACGACGTGGACGGAATGTCGGGGGTGCGAAACCCGGTGGGGTTGCATGGAAGACAAGTCCAGGTAGAGGCCCACCTGGTGTTGGGAGATGCGGCGACTTTGAAAAATACCGTGAAGGCGGTGGAGGCCAACCGGGTCTCGGTCAAGAGCCTGGTGCTCCAGGCACTGGCCTCAGCGGAGGCCACCCTCACCGGAGATGAGCGGGAGATGGGAGCGGTTCTGGCGGATATCGGGGCCGGGACTACTGACGTGATCATCTACCGCCAAGGAAACCCATGGTACTCGGCTATCATCCCGGTTGGCGGCAACCAGTTCACTCGGGACCTGGCAACGGCGATGGGCACGTCGTTCTATACGGCGGAGGGATTGAAGCTCAAATGGGGCCACGCCATGCCGGAGATGGTGCGGGTGGATGACGAGGTGGTGATCCCGAGTTTTGAAGGCCATCCACGGCGTACTGTCCAGCGACGGGCCTTGAGTGAGCCGCTGGAAGCCCGCTTCGTCGCGCTGCTAAAGCAGATTGTCCTCAAAGTGCGGCAGTCTGGGCTGCGGCAATTCCCGGCGGGGGGCCTGGTCCTTACCGGGGGGTGCGCCGAGATGCCGGGATTCCAGGAGATGGCGCAGAAGACCGTGGGCGGACCGGTGCGCATTGGGTACCCTCGCGGCATTGCCGGGCTGCCTACCCAGCTACAGAAACCGTCTTATTCCGCCGGGGTTGGTTTGCTCCTCTGGGGTATAAAGCACCAGGGTGAAAAGCGCCCGTACCGCAATGGAGACAAGACACTTGGAGGACATAATGCCTTTGTACGCTGGTTCACGCGGGGCCAGAAGGACAAGAAAGCGAAGGTCAAGATCGGATAAACAGCGGATGTCAGCCGGCTGGGCCAACGCTTGGATGGCCGGCGCCGGGTACCGGCGGTCCTAGGCCACCAGGGCCTTGGGTGGTGAAGAAGGGGGGGGGAGAACCCAATTCAAGCCCCCGCGGCTCGGTTGACCGAGCCGGCAGAGGCACGGAATAGAGCACTGAGGCAAACGCTTCAGTCCAACACTATCGGTAGCGTGCGAGTCAGGGGCCGTTGGCCCGTGGCAATTCCAGATAGAGGCCGGGATGAAGGGGTGGGCCGTGGGCGGCCCGTTATCTGGGGGACAACGCCGATTCAAATCGCGGCCTATATTGTGACGTGGAGGGAGAGCAATGGTTTTCGAGAACTCAGCCTTGTGGGAGCCTGGCAATGAGTCCAACGATGTGTTCGGCGCGGTGCCGGAGGTCGGCGCGCCACGGATCAAGGTGGTAGGAATCGGCGGCGGCGGCAGCAACGCGGTTAGCAGGATGTACAAGGAAAAGCTGCCTGTTGTCGAGTATTACGCGGTAAATACCGATGCCCAACATCTGTTCCGTTGCGACGTAGCCCATCGCCTGTCCATCGGACAGAACCTGACCCGCGGCCTGGGGGCCGGCGCCTCGCCTGACCTGGGCCGCCAAGCGGCCGAGGAAAGCCGGTTGGAGATTGAAAAAGCCATGGAAGGGGCGGATATGGTGTTCCTGGCCGTGGGAATGGGCGGCGGCACCGGCACCGGCGCTTCGTCCATCGTGGCCCAGGTCGCCAAGGATTGCGGGGCCTTGACCGTTGCCGTGGTCAGCAAACCCTTCGGTTTCGAGGCCGCGACTCGGCGTAAAAATGCCGATGAGGGGATCAACCGTCTCAAGGACCACGTCGATACGTTGATCGTGATTCCCAACGACCGGCTGCTGGAGCTGAACAACCACGGCGAACAGGCTTTCACCTGGGAAGACGCCTTGAAGATGGCCGACTCGGTACTACAGCAAGCCATTCAGGCTATCGCCGAAGTAGTCACCGTGCCCGGCGAGATCAACGTGGACTTCGCCGACGTCAAGACGATTCTCAGCGGTGCGGGTCCTGCTTGGCTGGCCATCGGCCGGGGCAAAGGCGAGAACCGGGCTATCGATGCCGCCAAAATGGCGACCAAGAGCCCGCTGCTGGACATCGCTATGGATGGAGCAAAGCGCATCTTGTTCGTGGTCAGCGGCGGACCCACCCTCTCGCTCAAGGAAGTCCAGGATGCTGCCGGCGTCATTGAGGAGATGGCCGATCCGGAAGCCAATATCATCTTCGGCACCTGCCGCGACTCCAAGCTGGACGAGGAAGTCAAAATCACAATGGTGGCCGCCGCGTTCCCGCTGCTGCACGAGACGCAGCAAATGCGGGAGGCGGACTTGGAGCGCCTGTTGCAAGACGTGATTCCGGAGTCGGAAGAGGAGATGGACGTTCCAAGCTTCCTGAAACGCCAATCCGGAACCAGAGGCCGGGGATTCTTCCGGTAACCGTATTCAGCCGCCGGCCGGCTGGCCGGCGGCGCCGCCCCTCAACCGGGGCAACAGGATATCGGAGCGACCCCCAACCCTACAGAGTAATGTTCTCGGAAGCCTAGCAGCACTAATACCCCTAGTTCGGATCCCTTAATCCAGGCACCGAGAATCGCCATGAGGCCGTCCTTCTTGAAGGAGGACGGCCTCTTTAATTTGCTCTAAGAATAGCCACCTCGTTCCTCTGGCCCCGGCAGCAGCCCCATCGGATTCTGAAGCCTATTGACATTCATTACTGCGCATTATACAATTCCCCCTACTACAGGTTGTGGTTTCGGTTTACAATAACACTGTATATAGTAATTTAAATTAATATTAGAAAAGTCTGAGAAAGTGCCAGGGTCATGAAGTGCCCCTATTGCGCGTTTCCCGATTCTAAAGTCACCGACTCCCGAGTGGTGGAGAACGGCATCCGTCGGCGCCGGGAGTGCCAGCGTTGCGACCTCCGGTTCACCACCTACGAGCGCCTCCAAGCAACAGCCCTGATGGTCGCTAAACAGGACAATCGCCGGGAAGAGTACAACCGTGAGAAACTCGCTTCCGGGATCCGCAAAGCCTGCGCCAAGCGTCCGGTATCGTCTCGTACAATCGAAAAGATGCTGGAGGATATTGAGGCTGAATTGCAGCACCTGGGTCAGGTGGAGGTGCCCACAACCATCCTGGGCACCATGGTGATGGACCGCCTCAAGAACCTGGACCGGGTGGCCTACATCCGGTACGCCAGCGTGTACCGCGATTTTCAGGACATCGAGAGTTTCGAACGCGCGGTGAAAGATTTGAGGGATGACAACACCCAGCTTTCCCTGCCGGAATCGCTGGCCGCGGCGCCCCGGCGGAGACGGCGGCGCAACACCTCGACGGCGGCCCGCTACCGGCCCCGGAACACCAACTTTTTTAGAAATGACACGCCGCCTGGGTTTTTAGATGACATTGGAGGAAACTCGAATGACGAACAGTAGCTTGCCGTATTCAGCCCTCACCAGGCTTTTGACGCTGAATAACCAGGTCCACGATCTACAGAACCGGCTGCTCGGCACGACCGTGCCGCGGCTCCCGAAGGAGGGGTTGCTCCGGCCGGAGAGTGCACTGGGCAGCCCCATCGCCAAGATGCAAGACGAAATAGATCAGGGAGTGCGCTCTCTCCTGGCCACTTGCTGGCTGGAAACGGACGAAGAACCCGAATAGCGGTGGTCTAAGGGTGCGGGCGGTGAGCACTCCGCCGCCTGCGGGTACCTAACCCACCGTCACACCGCCCCTGGCGCCCCCTCCAATGGCCCCCTTCGCGGGGAAACCGGGTCCCGTATTCTCTTGACTTTCCCCACCCCCCGAGGTAAAATCCGGCCTACCGCTTGTAGTAGCTCATCCCCTTCGAAGCACACTATATAGTATAATGTGAGCCTGCAACAGCTTCTCTAACCACACTCGAGCCTACTCTTGAATCGGTAGTTTTTCCGTGAATCAGGCAGTGATGGGGACCGAGGTGCTGCTGACAGATAGGGAGCGAAAACCCGACAGAAAAATGCTAAAAGGTTGAACATCGCGTTCTTGAACGAACGACCGCGAACTGGGAGACCTGATTGGGCGACGTGGGAGGAGGCCAGGAAGTGACGCTTTCCCAAGGTAGTTCAAGTATGTCCGATAGCATCACCGTTAAAGATAGGCGGCAGCGCATAACCGAGGCGCTGGCCGCGCAGGGCCTAGCCCAGCGGGTTGATGACCAGGCGCCGGAGCTAACCGAGAACGCCAAGGTTGTTTTGGACCGGCGCTACCTGTCGAAGGACCGGGCAGGGAACGTCTTGGAAGACATCGACGGCATGTTCCGCCGGGTGGCCCGCAACCTTTCCGTGGCCGAATCGAACTACGGCGCCTCCGAGGCGGAGCGTCAGGCCACCGAGGACGAGTTCTATGACGCCATGCGCCGGCTGGACGTGTTGCCCAACTCCCCCACCCTGATGAACGCCGGACGGGAACTGCAACAGCTTTCAGCCTGCTTCGTTCTACCGATAAACGACTCCCTGGAGTCGATTTTCGACATGGTGAAGCAGACCGCACTGATCCACAAGAGCGGCGGCGGCACCGGCTTCTCCTTCAGCGGCCTGCGGCCTGAAGGCGACGTGGTGGGCTCCACCGGCGGTGTGGCCAGCGGACCGGTGAGCTTCATCCGCGCTTTCGATACGGCCACCGACGTGGTGAAGCAGGGCGGCACCCGGCGGGGGGCCAACATGGGCATCCTCAGCGTCACCCACCCTGACATCCTCAAATTCATTCGCTCCAAGGAAGACGGGCAAAACCTGGTCAACTTCAACATCTCGGTGGCCGTAACCGAGGAGTTCATGGAGCGGGTCAAGGCCGGCGAGGACTATGACTTGCTCAATCCCCGAACCAAAGAGGTGACCCGCCAGCTTAACGCCAAATACGTGTTCGACCTGATGGCGGAGATGGCCTGGAAAACGGGAGACCCCGGCCTCGTCTTCCTTGACCGGATCAATCGTGACAACCCCAACCCTCAGCTTGGCGAGATCGAGAGCACCAACCCGTGTGGCGAGCAGCCGTTGCTGCCCTACGAGTCCTGTAACTTGGCGTCGATCAACCTGGCCCGGATGGTCAAGTACACTGGCGATGACGTCGCCGTCGATTGGGAGCGGCTGACCCAGGCGGTCAGCATCGCCGTCCACCTGCTGGACAACGTGATCGACATGAATAAATACCCCATACCCGAAGTCGAGGAGATGAGCAAAAAGACGCGGCGCATCGGCTTGGGGGTGATGGGCTTTTCCGACCTGCTCATTCAGCTGGGCGCCTGCTACGACTCGGAAGAAGCCCTGCAGGTGGCCGATGAGGTGATGGGGCGCATTTGGGATGAAACCCACCAGGCTTCTGCCGCTCTGGCCCAAAGGCGAGGCACGTTCCCTGCCTGGGAAGGCAGCGTCTACGGCCCGTCCGGTCCTTCCGGTGAAGGGCGGCCCATGCGCAACTCCGCCCCCACCACCATCGCCCCCACCGGCACCATCAGCATCATCGCCGGGGCATCCAGTGGCATCGAGCCCCTGTTTGCACTGAGCTACGTCCGCACCGTGATGGACAACACCCGCATGGTCGAAGCCAACCCTTACTTTGAATCGGTGGCCAAGCACGAGGGGTTTTACTCCCAAGAGCTGATGGAGCGGCTGGCCGAAAGCGGCAGCCTGGAGACCCTGGAGGTGCCCCAGTGGATCAAGGATGTGTTCCGGACCTCCCATGACATATCTCCGGAGTGGCACGTGAGGATGCAGGGCGTGGTTCAGCGGCATACCGACAACGCGGTCTCCAAGACCATCAACTTTTCCCACGACGCCTCGGTGGAGGACCTGGCCAACGCCTATATGCAGGCCTACGAAGAAGGCTGCAAGGGCATCACCGTCTACCGGGACGGGAGCAAGGCGGGCCAGGTGTTGAGCACTGGACAAACCGGCGCCGAGGCATCTCCCTTTGACATCATGGTGGGCGAGGCAACCGAAGCGGCCGGTACTCCCACGCCCCGAGACCGGCCTCGCTCCATTCAGGGGGTCACCGAGCGGGTCCGCACTGGCCATGGCAACATGTACGTCACTATCAACTTCGATGAGAAGGGAGGGCCCTTCGAGGTGTTCGGCAACCTGGGCAAAGCCGGGAGTTGCGACGGGGCCCAGCTTGAAGCCATCTCCCGCCTGGTGTCCCTGGCCCTGCGGTGCGGCATCGAGCCGGGCAACGTCGTTGATCAGCTCCGGGGAATTACCTGCTGCCCGGCATGGGACAGCGGCACCTTGGTACGTTCCAGTCCCGACGCCGTGGCCCTGGCCCTGGAGCGGCACCTTTCCGGAGCGGTCGGCGTCCCGGCGCTTCCTGCTCAGGGAGGAGTGCAGATGCACCTTGTCGGCCACTCCAAGACCAACGGCAACGGTCATGGCCACCAGCCGGTCCGGAAATGTCCGGACTGCAACACCCCGGTCATCTACCAGGAAGGGTGCCTGTTGTGCGTGTCCTGCGGCTGGAACAGGTGTGAGTAAGGCGGGGTTAGACTGACTCGGTCCGCTGCCAGCCTACCCTCCTTTCCGGGGCCCCTGGCGCAAGCCGGGGGCTCTTTTCTGTGCGCCGGTCCGGCAACTCCAGCGAGCTTGACTCCACCCGCTCTCCGGCAAGCCAGAGCTATTTACGGGCGGGCCCTGTGCTAGAATCGAACGGTCAGACCTCACCAGGAGGCTTCAGTCATGGCAGACGCCCACAAGCCGGCCATCGCCATAACCATGGGAGACCCCTGCGGCGTAGGCCCCGAGGTGGTGGCTAAAGCCCTGGCCGACCCAAGGGTCTACGCTGCCTGCCG
>CAYOAF010000175.1:0-8440 GCA_964401855.1 uncultured Dehalococcoidia bacterium | reverse complement strand
GCGCGTTCCCGCTCCAGCCCGCCGTCCTCATCCATCAGGTCCCACTTGTTGATCACCACGATCAGACCCCGGCACACATCCCAAGCCAGCCCGGATATGTGCGCGTCCTGGGCCGTGGCCAGCTCGGTGGCGTCGACCACCAGCAGGGTGATATCGCTGCGATTCACCGCGCTCACGGCCCGGATTACACTGTATTTTTCGATTCCGCGCCCCACGCGTCCGGGCCGCCGGATGCCGGCGGTATCGATCAACACGATGTCGTTGCCCATGTATTTCAGGCCGGTGTCCACGGCGTCCCGGGTGGTCCCCGCTACCTGGCTGACGATGGAGCGCTCTTGCCCCAGGATCGTGTTCAGCAGCATGGACTTGCCCACGTTGGTCCGGCCCACGATGGCCAGCTTCAGCGAGGCCGGCTTCGACCATTCCGTCTCCGATGGCTCGTCCGCCGCTTCGGGCAAGGGAGGCAGGTATGATACGACCAGGTCCATGAGTTCGTAAATACCGTAGTTGTGGTAGGCGCTGATCAGCGACGGTTCGCCCATCCCCAGTTGGTAGAACTCCGGCGCGGAGTATTCCCGGGCGTCGTTGTCCACCTTGTTCACAGCCAGGATCACGGGCTTTTCGGTACGTCGAAGGCGGTCGGCCGCCACCAGGTCCGCCGAGGTCAGGCCCTCGGCCACGTCGGTCATGAAAATGATCACGTCGGCAGAGGCCACAGCCATGTCCGCCTGCTCCTGGACCTTTTCCTGGATGCTCCCCTCCGGGTTCGTTTCCAGGCCGCCCGTATCCACCAGAATGAAGCTGTATTCATCCCATTGGGCCTCGGCCAGCAGCCGGTCCCGAGTCGTTCCGGCCACCTCCGAAACGATGGCCTGGCGGCGTCCCAGAATCCGGTTGAAAAGAGACGATTTACCGACGTTTGGCCGCCCGACGACGGCCACGATGGGGAGGCTCAAGATTACTCTCCGGCTCCGCCCAAGACAAACTCCAGGATAGCCATGTGAGCTGGTTTGCGGTTATGGGCCTGCTGATAGGCCACCGACTGGGGGTGTTCCAGCATCCCCGGTGACACTTCTTCACCGTAGTGGGCCGGCATATCGTGCATGAACAGGGCCCCGGCTTTGGCCTGGGCCAGCAGGGCCGGGTCCACAGTGTACCCCTGGAAAGCCTGCCGGCGGCGCGCTGCCCCCTCTTCCTGTCCCATGCTGGCCCACACGTCGGTATACACCACCCCGGCGCCGGTCACCGCCTCGGCCGGGTCCCTCACAGCTTGCACCTCCACCGACGCCGACTCGGCCCGCCGGCGCGCCAACTGGAACGAGACCTCATCCAGCTCATATCCGTCCGGTGAGGCCATGATGAAGCTTACGCCTACCGCCGGAAGGGCCAGGCACAGGCTCCGGGCTACGTTGTTGCCGTCGCCGATGAAGGCCAGCTTGACGCCCCCCAGCCCACCCAGGTGTTCGTCCATGGTCAGCAGGTCGGCCATGGTCTGGCACGGGTGCTCCCAGTCGGACAGGGCATTGATCACGGGCACGGTGGAATATTGGGCCAGTTCCACAAGGCGTTGATGGCTGAATACCCTGGCGACTATGCAATCCACGTATCCGGAAAGCACCCGGGCGATGTCGGCCACGGGCTCTCGGCCTCCCAGGCCCACGTCACCCGGACCGAGGCAAACGGAGTAACCGCCCAACTCGCTGATTCCCACCTGAAAGCTGACCCGGGTGCGCAGCGAGGGCTTCTCGAACAGCAGGGCGATGCTCTTGCCCCGGAGGGGCTGAAACGACCCGTCCGCCTTCATCTGCCGGGCCCGCCGAATGATTCCGCGGGTCTCATCGGCACAAAGGTCCGTAACCGAAAGCAGATCCCTCTTGGTGTCCATAGCAGAAGCTTCCTGACGGGGTGCATGATATATCAATATCGGGTAGCGTTCAACAGGCAGGCAGGTATCTGAGGCGGTCGAAACCGTTCGCTCCGGCCCCCCCCGGAAAAAAGGGGCGGGTACCTGTGGGACCGGTCGATACCGCCGCTCCATCTGTTATGATGACAGGCGCCGCAACCTCTAGACGTTCAGGAGGCACAATTCTATGGTGAGCCCGAAGATTCACACCGGCCTCAAGGGCCAGAAGCAGATAATGGTCTGCGAGCACAATGTGGCGGGCCACGTGGACAAGTACAGCACTCCGGCCATGATTGAGTTGATGGAACTGGCCTCCATTCAGGCGGTGCACGCGCTGTTGGAAGAAGGCCAGACATCGGTCGGTTTCAATGTCGATGTCCGGCACCTGGCGCCGGCGGACATCGGCGCCACCATCATCGCCTACGCGGAGCTGACCGAGGTGGACCGCAACAAGTTGACTTTTCGAGTGGAGGCCTACGAGGGCGACCGCAAGCTCGGGGAGGGCACTCACCGCCGGGCGATAATCAACACCAGCCGGTGAGCCGCCGGGCCGCCGGGACCGATGCATACGACTTCACTCCGCTCCGGTGCTCAGTCACCTTAGATTTGTGAATTGTCGTTCTGAGCGAAGCGAAGACTCTCAGCATGGCAATGAGATTCCTCGTCACTCTGCTCCTCAGAATGACATCCTGTGATAACCTAGTTGACTGAGTACTAGCTCTGCTCTGTCGAGGGGGACAGGACTGAAGTGAGGGGTGTCACCCGTCACCACCACACCGAAGCAGCACTAGCGCCCGGTGCGCCTCGCGATCATGGCCGCCGCCAGGGGGCTGGGCTCAGAGCGGATCACCGCGTTGACCAGGGAGGGCCGCCCCGATGCGAGGGCCCTTTCGACGGCTGGGGCGACCTCCGCCCGCGTCTCGGCGTACTCGGCGTAGCCCCCCAACGACTCGACCAGCTTGTCGTACCGGACGGTGCGGAGGTCGGTGGCCACGGCCCGGTTGAAGTAAGCAAGCTGAAAGGTCTTGTCGATGCCCCAAGTGTGGTCGTTTCCCATCACCGTGGTTATCGCCAGGCTATGGCGCAGGCAGGTGTCGTACTCCATGGCGTAGAAGCCGAAGGCCCCGTCGCCGATGAAGACCAGCACCTTGCTGCCGGGATAGGCGAGCTTGGCGGCCATGCCGTAGGGGATGCCTGCTCCCAGGTGGCTCAGCGGTCCCAGCCGGATGAAGCGTCCCGGCTTATGGGCTCTGACGTAGCCGCGGCCCCATTGCACGTAATCGCCGCCGTCGAAAACAATGACCGTGTCTCGGTCGATCAGGTGCTCTATCCCGGCGTACACGTCCATCGGGTGCATCGGTTCACCCCCCGCCTTGCCCCGCATCTCTTGCAGCCAGGAGGTGCGGTCCTCTCGCAACTGGCCGGCCCAGGGTGCGATGTTTTCGCGAGAGCCGGGCTTGACCGCGGCGGTTAGCTGGTCCACCAACGCTCCCAGGTCCCCCAACAGGCCCACGGCAACGCCCCGGTTGCGCCCGATCTCCGCCGGGGAAGGGTCCGCCTGGATGATGTGAGCGGCGGGGCTGAAGACCTCCCCGTAGCGGAAGCGGTGGTCCAGCCGCTTGCCCAGAAGCAACACCACGTCAGCCTCTCGAAAACGGCGGGCAGCGGGGTTCAGCGCCCCGTCGGCGTAGCCGAAACACAGGGGATGGTCGTCGTCGAGCAGACCCCGGGCCTGCTCCACGGTAAAGACGGGGACGCCGGTGGCCTCGGCCAGCGCCTGCAGCTGCTCCGGCGCCACCGAGTAACGGGCCGGGTTTCCCGCGATGATTACCGGCCGCTGGGCCCCGCCCATGAGGGCAGCCGCCTCCTTGATCAGGGACGGGTCCCCTTGGGAACGGCCTTGGCTCCGGTATTCCCGGGGAAGGTACCGGGGCAGTTCATCCTCGGAAATCTTCTGCTCCTGCACGTCCATTGGCAGCGTGAGGTGCACCGGGCCGGGCCGGCCGGACATGGCCGTGCGGAAGGCCGTGGCCACGAACTCGGGAATACGCCGCCGGTCGTGGACCAGCCAGGAGCCCTTGGTCACCGGTGTGGTCATTGCGATCTGGTCGATCTCCTGGAAAGCGGCCATGCCCTTCTCCGGGAGTTCGGCGCACCCGGCGATGAAGATCACGGGGCTTTCCGAGGTGAAGATGGCCGGCAGGGCTGAAATGGCGTTGGAGAACCCAGGGCCCCCGGTGAACATTCCCACCGCCGGCCGGCCGGTGATCCGCGAATAGCCGTCGGCCATGTGCAGGGCAGCGCCCTCATGCCGGGTGTCGATAAACTCGATGCCCTCCTCGGCAGCCGCATCCACCAAGGGCAGGATGGTGTCGCCGACGATGGTGAACACCTTCTTGATGCCCTCCAGCTTCAGGCACCGGATGAATAGATGGGCGCCGGTAAGGGTGGCCATGCTCCCTCCGCTGTTGTTTCAGTTCCTGACCTGGGGTCCGGTTTCCCGCGCTATCGCTGTCGGGACCTTGACACCCCATAGAGCTTACCGGTGACGCCGCTATCCGGCAAGGGCGACAAAACAGGTTCGGCCCCATTCGCCGAGGCGCGCTTCGGCGAGACCATGCCCGCGTTCGATGGGAGGCGGAACCAGTGGAACCTGGGGTTGAGCGCCACCCCATCCAGGAAAGGTTGTGTGTAGGCCCCTTTGCCTGAGGCGAAGGGGCCTACACACGTTACTCTTGGGGGGTTGGGGAATTCCGCGCGTATGCCTTAAAGCCCGCTTTGCGCCTGATCAAAAGCAGACATATCCGCCATACTGGGCGAGCCACGCCCACAAAGAAGCGCTGGCCAAACAGAGCGCTCCAACCACGAGCGTCCAGGTGACCGCACGCTGGTTCCCGAGAGGCCGGCCGAATTACGTCAGCCCGATGAAGGCAAAGAGCGATATCACCGCACCCGGCCAAACGACGGCCAATGACCACCAGTCGAACAAGAAGCTTCTGTCTACTCCGCCCACCAGGCCGTTCAGGGCGCCGGCAGTGCTCGAGGTGTCGAGCAGCATCAAGGCGACGGTGCCCTCATCATCCCAATAGAAAGGGAACCCAGACACCAGGAACGAGTAAATGAACCCACCAACGAATAAGGGGTGTGCCACCAGGTTGGCCATGCTGAGCACCACGGTCCACTTCTTGGCGAAGTCAAGCAGGAAGTGCAACGCCAGGAACAGTAGACCCAGCCCCATACCGAGCAACGGGCCGAAGAGGCCGCCCATCAAGGTAACGACGTATTGGTTGGGCGGAGCGGGCCACGAGTTGTTCAAGCCTATACAGGGCGCCAGGCCGTCGAGCCAAAACCCGAAGGCGTGCCCTCATTCATGCACGTAAAGGAACGCCGACGTAGCTACCAGCACAACCAGGATCAAGAGCGCCAGGGCGGAGACACCTCCGGCTTTTTCGACCCGGGGGCGGACCGAACTGGTCCAATATTTGCCAGCAGCCCTCATTACAGGGTATATGTTAAGGCATGGGCACTCTTTTTGTGGTGGGCACACCAATCGGAAACCTGGAAGATTTGACAGTCCGGGCGGCCCGGGTCCTGGGGCAGGTTCAACTTGTCGCCGCCGAGGACACCCGGGTCACCCGCCGGCTGCTGTCCCATCTGGGGATTCGGGTGTCCCTGGTGAGCTATCATGAGCACAACCAGCGGGCCCGGATTCCCCAGCTGCTGGAGGCCCTGGAATCGGGGGATGTGGCGCTGGTGAGCGACGCCGGGATGCCGGCGGTCAGCGACCCGGGCAGCGATCTGGTGTCCAGTGCGGCCGCCGCGGGGTTTCGCGTGGAACCGGTCCCGGGGGTGTCGGCCCTCACCACCGCCCTGGCTGCTTCCGGTCTGACCGCCGATGCCTTCCTATTCTTGGGGTTCCTACCCCGGCGGAGCAAGGAACGGCGTCAGTGCCTCCGGGCGGCCTCTTCCCTCCCGTTGACCCTGGTGGCGTTCGAGGCGCCCCACCGCCTCCGGGCCACGCTGAGGGACATGCTGGAGGAGTTGGGGGACCGGGAGGCCGCTGTGTGCCGGGAGCTAACTAAGCTACACGAAGAGGTGTTCCGAGGCCTTCTATCCCAGGCCGTGGAACACTTTCAGGCCCCCTTGGGAGAATTGGTCCTGGTGGTGCAGGGAGCCCCCGAGGAGGCCTCGCCGGCCAGCCCGCCGCCGGCCCAGTTGGAGGAGGCCCGCCAGCAGCTGTCCCGGTTGCGGGGGGCCCGGACCCGGGCGAAAGAGGCGGTGGCCCAGGTGGCCGGCTCGCTGGATTTGCCCAAGAACACAGTTTACCGGCTGTGGCTCGAGACGGCCCGGCGTGACCAGGGTTGACCGCTTGAGCCGCTGTTGCCGGGCTTGTGCCCCGGCCGCTCCGGCGACACCTCCGGTAACATGATATTCTCGGAATGTTGTTAAACGTTTTCGTGATACTTCCCTTATCGCAGACCCAGACGGATTGAGGCAGGCCAACCGGCAGAGCCGAAAGTGTACGGAATTTGAGTACCAGCGATATAGTCGGAGACCTCCCCGGCAAGAAACGGGGGATTTTTTACGGTTGGTGGCTGGTCCCCATCAGCAGCCTCGTAACCTCGTTGACCAACGTGCCCTTTTCCCATGCGATGAGCGTTTGGGCGGTGGCGCTGGAGCACCATTTCGGCTGGAGCCGGACCCAACTGGGTTTCGCCATGACCCTCGCCCGGGTCGAGGGAGGAGTCCTGGGACCGCTGGAGGGCTACTTCGCCGACCGGGCGGGGACCCGGCGCACCGTCCTTTTCGGCCTGGTGGCGGGGGGCATCGGCTTCATTCTCTTCAGCCAGGTCCAGAACCTGTGGATGTTCTACCTGGCCTACGTGGTCATGGCGATGGGCCAGGGCTTTGCCAGCTGGATCCCGTTGATGACCATGCTGAACCACTGGTTCTCCCGCCGCCGTTCGGTCGCAGTGGGGTGGTCCAACGCCGGCGGCCGCCTGGGCGCGCTAATCCTGGTGCCGACCATCGCCTGGGCTATCGACCCGGACTACGACCGGCTTGGTTGGCGGCTCACGGCCTTAATACTGGGCGTGTTTGTCCTGGCGGTGGCTTTCCCTCTCACCCGGCTGATCCGCAACCGCCCCCAGGAGTACG
This sequence comes from uncultured Dehalococcoidia bacterium, assembly GCA_964401855.1. Lineage (GTDB taxonomy): Bacteria > Chloroflexota > Dehalococcoidia > Lucifugimonadales > UBA3495 > CAJWBT01. Next base: position 1,380 of record CAYOAF010000175.1, on the reverse strand, counting down.
GCCTGCTTCCCGACGGCGCGACGGAGACACCTCCCCCGGTGGTGGCCGTGCTGGACCGCAAGCCCCCCGCCGAAACGGCCGCGACCGACGGGCCGGACATCGATTTCACGTTCGCCCAGGCCATCAGTACCCCCGCTTTCTGGCTCATATCCCTCGGCCACGGCTTTGCCACCATAGTGCTCCCTGCCATGCAGGTCCACCTGGGTTTGCTCCTGGGAGACGCAGGTTTCCCATTGCAGACGACTGCCATGGTCGTTGCCACCTACACCGGAGTTGGGATGGTCTTCCAGCTGATAGGGGGCTATGTCGGCGACATGATTCCCAAACGGGTGGGGTTGCTAATCTTCACGTCGGTCCAAGCGATGGCGATATTGACCCTCACCTCACCGAACAATTATTTCATGATCTACCTTTTCGCCGTATTGATGGGCGCTGGATGGGGTGGACGCAATCCGTTGCTCATAGGCATCCGTGGCGAGTACTTCGGCCGGGCGTCGTTTGGAAAGATCCTGGGCTTTTCCACGGTGCCGATGAATATCCTGATGTTGTTTTCCGCCCCCTTCGCCGGCTACCTCCGTGACACCACCGGCAGCTACGGCACCGCTTTTCTGATTCTGGGAAGCCTGAATTTCCTGGGCGGGATCCTCTTCTTCATGGCCAAGAAGCCGCCGCGACGGAGTCCGGCGGCCGGCCAGCCCGAGGCGGTGAACCCGGGGAGTTAGCCGGCCGGAGCGCGGCGGCAAACCGCTTACGTTTTGTTATACTACTCTTCCGAAAGCCGTACAGCGCGACCCGCGGTGAAACAACGGGCCGAGCCAAAAGGGAACTAGCTTTGGGCCCCCCAAACCAGTCAGCACATCTCCCCGGCCGATTGCGGGGAGTCTTTTGTGGTTGGTGGCAGGTCCCCATCACCAGCTTCGTCACGGTCCTTGCCAACGTGCCCCTGTCCCATGCGATGGCCGTCTGGGCGGTGGCGCTGGAGCATCAGTTCGGCTGGAGCCGGACCCAGTTGGGCTTCGCCATGACCCTGGCCCGGGTCGAAGAAAGCTTCATGGGGCCCGTCGAGGGCTACCTCACCGACCGGGTGGGGACCCGGCGCATCGTCCTTTTCGGCCTTCTGGTCGTGGGCGCCGGATTCGTGTTTTTCAGCCGGATCCAGAACCTGTGGATGTTCTACCTGGCGTACATTATCTTGGCGCTGGGCCACGGCTTTGCCGGGTGGGTCCCGCTCATGACCTTGTTGAACCACTGGTTCTCCCGTCGCCGGGCCATAGCCGTAGGGTGGTCCAACGCGGGCGGCCGCCTGGGCGCGCTGATCCTGGTGCCGGCCATCGCCTGGGCCGTAGACCCGGCCCACGACCGGCTGGGTTGGCAGCTCAC
>CAYOAF010000174.1:0-17325 GCA_964401855.1 uncultured Dehalococcoidia bacterium | reverse complement strand
TCGGCGAACTCTTTGCCTACCTGGATGGCCAGGTTCCGGCTGACGCCCGTCTGGGCCTCCTGCCAGGCCGGGGTATAGGGCTTGGGATCGTCGTAGTCCGTGGGATAGTCGCCACCCAGCCCCCTTGAGACGCCTGCCTGGGCCATGAGGAGGTCGAATGCGGTGGTCACCAGCAGCTCTTTGCCGTCTTTAGTCGTAACCTTTCTGGCTGGGACTTCGCGCAGGATCTCCTTTGACTTATTGGTTTTCCCCTCGGTCCTTCCCATGTATATGCTGAAGGTGTCGGTAAAGTCGCTGAAGGAGACCATGGCCTTCTGGTCGTCCTTGCCCAAGAAGGTGAGGAGGGGGTCGAACTCCTCTTTGGTAACGGCGTTCTTCAACTGGAGGTTCCAGTTGCCAGAGGGCTCCTTTTCCCAGCGGAAGCCGATGGAGCCGGTGGGAACGTGCAGCTTCCATTCGCCATCGGCCATGATGAGCTTCCAGTCGGCGTTCTCTTCAGCGGCGTAGTCCTCGATGTCGGACGCCCGGAGGAACCGCCCCATTTGGTACTTATCTCCCTCTTGGTCCAGGACTACAAGGAAGGGGAGGTTGGTGTACCTTTTCACGTAGTCGGTGAAATAGGGCGTTTCCTTGTCGGCATAGAACTCTTTGAGGATGACGTGGATACAGGCCATGAAGTAGGCGCCATCGCTTCCGGGGACCAGCGGCACCCAGAGGTCGCTGTACTTGGTTACGTCGGAATAGTTGGGGGACACCACTACCACCTTGGTGCCCCGGTACTTCGCTTCGGAGAGGAAGTGCACGTCGGCGGTGCGGGTCATGTTCAAGTTGGAACCGGCAACGACCCAGTAGGTGCCGTGGTACCAGTCGGAGCTTTCGCAGTTCTCCGTCTGGTCGCCGAACATGGTAGAGGACACATGGGGCAGGTCGTGGTACCACTCGTAGTAACTGCAGTAAATGCCCCCCAGGAGGTTGTTATAGCGGTGTCCCGAGATGAAGCTGAGGAGGCTCATGGCAGGAATGGGAGCGAAGTTGGCTATATGGTCGGGCCCGTATTTCTTGATTGTGTAGATCTGTGCCCCGGCGACCAGCTCTACCGCCTCGTCCCAGGTTACCCTTTTCCAGCCTGCCTTCCCTCTGGCGGACTTGTACGCCCCCGCCCTCTCCTCGTTTTCTACTATGCTTCCCCATGCTTCAACGGGGTCCTTCCCTCTCTGGCGCTCTTGCTGGTAGTAATCCCACAGCACCTTGCGTATGTAAGGGAACTTGGGCCTCAGGGGACTGTAGGGGTACCAGGAGGCGGTGACTCCCCGCTGGCAGCCCCGGGGTTCAACGTTGGGGATGTCGGGGTCGATCTGGGGGTAATCTGTCTTCTGGAGTTCCCAGCAGATGAGCCCGTCTTTGACAAAGACCTCCCAGCTACAGGACATGGAGCAGTTCACGCCATGGCTTGTCCTCACGCTGTAGTCGTAGGACCACCTGTTCCGGTAAAAGGCTTCCCAGGAGCGGGAGTCCCGGTTGACGCTGAACCATTTGCTCTTCATGGCCTTACCTCCACCTTTTTCGTGCCTACGCGGAGCCCCAGTAAAGTGAGAGCGAGTACAACCAATACACCTACTATCAAGGTGGGGGCATACAGATCAGGTATGGATCGGGGTGCGCTTTCCCCGGTGCCGAAATAGGCGATAACTCCCTCTACCTGCTGTTCGCTCAATCCCAGGGCTGGCATGCGCAAACCAAATTCTTCAAAGTTCGCCACTGAAATGGGGTCGCCTTGGTCATGGTGAACTGAGGGGTTCTGGATATGGACTTTCAACCACGACTCCTCTCTTCTCTCTGTAACACCCTGGAGGTCCGGCCCCACGCGGGCGCCTTCGCCGATGGTGTGGCAGGCCGCACAGATCTGCCCAAAGGTTTTCTCCCCCTCCTCAGGGGACTGACCCGGCGGGGCAGCAAGAACTTGAGCCGCCAGGGCCCATAGGAGGAGGCCCTGCGCAAGAAGAGCCAGGGCCAGAACCACGTGGGAGCGAACCTTCCTGGGGCGTATAGCTTTGTTCTGCATCATACGTTCACCCTCGCAGCTTAACGCGCTTGTACTTTATCTAGCCGGGCGGAGTAGGCCCCTAGGCCCGGACAGTCCCCGTCTCCGGGAACCGGAGCAGGGCCGCCGGCGACAGTGCCATGCAGGGCTTCCACTCCCCTTTGCCGAACATCATCCAATCCCGTCCAGGCTATCTTCTCTCTTGTCCTTAGTGCTTTTTTCCACAAGTGGCCGCAACGAACCTTCATGGGACCGCCGGATTACCTGGGCGCCGGAAGCCCCGACTGGATGGCGATGAACGTGAGCACGTCATCAAGCCGGTCGAAGTAATTCTGTTCATCGGTCTGCACATGAGTCACTCGCCAACGCCACACCGGGTCCGCTGCGACGCTTTGAGGCTCAAGCCAGAGGGTCATTACAAAGGACACTCCGAAACCCCGGGCCCCCGCTTCCTTTCTGCGCCTGGGCTCACTTTGTGATGATTCCAACGCACTCGAATCTTCCATCTGGGTCACACGCAGCCGCCGAAATCTCTGCTTCGCGCGGCTCCAGCTGGACAATTATGAAAAAGGCACTCCCAAACGCCAAGGCATCGGTACTCTTTTACAGCCGCAAGGGCTTTGTGATATATTTCTCACACCTGGCTCTTAATTCTCGCTTAACTGAAACCCTCGATTTTCTTGCCCGTGGCCCTGTTGTGTGAAAACAACTTCTAACTTGGAGCTTGTGGGCGAGGATGAACCGGATGTAGTCGTCCATCACCGGCGGATTCACCGTCAGCCGGATTTGTGAGGCGTGGATCCCAATTGTTTAGGTGTGACGCGATATGAACCCAGGCGTCGCGGGCGAGCGTTATTCTCGCCACGCCTATTGAAGGTTTTGCCTGTTGGCTCGGTTTATTGTGAATTCGCTCACAACCTGGTACGATTAGCCTCTCGTACCAGGTTGTGAGATGGATGCTCAACCCGTGGAATGAGGCGTGATACAATGACCCTCGCCTAGACCCTTCCCTAGCTCCAGGGAGGAGAAAATGGGGACAGACCCGGGGGTAGCGGTCCAGCCAGCGGAAGCGACCTTCGTGATTGACGACCGGCAGCGGATCGTCGCCTGGAGCTATGCGGCCTCGGTGACCCTGGGCGTTTCGGAAAAGGAAGCGCTGGGGCAGCCATGCGCTCAGGTGGTACGGGGCCTTAATTCCTTCGGCAAGGCGGTCTGCCGCTTCAACTGTCCAGGATTCAAGGCCATTCAAAGCGGCCACCTCACCGCCCGCTGCTCGCTGGTGCTGGCGAACCGGGAGGGCCCAAAGAAGAGGTTCACCGCCGAACTCGTCGCCCTTCCCGACGTTACGGGCGGCGCCCTTGTCACTCTGCTCGAACGCCGGCAGGGCCCGGCGACCCCGGCAGCCGGCAACCTAGTTACTTCCGTACCTGGCCATGACGGTGACTCTGTTACACAGCTGCTGCATGATATGGCGGCCTTGACAACCCTCATAACCTCCTTGTCACCGGACCGCCTTGAGCAAAGCATTGAGAAAGCCCTGGACTGGCTCCGCGAGGGGGCCAACGCAGAAGCGGCAGAATTGTTCATGGTGGGGCCGCGAGGCGGCGACATGCTTCTCACCGCCTATCGTGGTCCGTTTAGAAACTCCTTCGAACAGATCACGTGTTTTCATGCCGGCGAGGGCTTCCCCGGACTAATCCAGAGGAGTGCGGCTCCCATCATTACCCAGAGCCTCACCGAGGACCCTCGGTTCCTCAGGACACAGGTGAAGAAGAAAGGGTTTCACTCCTACGTGTGCGTGCCCCTTCTCGGGCCCAGTGGGGTCATAGGTGCTCTCAACGTGGCTGCCCGGCGGCGCGACTTTGACCTCGCTCGCGCCTTTCGCCTTCTCACCTGGGCTAGCCACCCGATTAGCACCGCCTTGCAAGCCGGCCTTTCTCAGAGCAAAGAAAATATTGGATTTAGCCCGGTTGAAGTCCCTCCGGACGCGGAACAGGGCTTTGACGGCCTTCTGCGTGCCGTGTTGCACCAGATGATGCTCACAGGACAAGCTAACGGCGGGGCACTGGTCGTGTACGACTGGAGCGACCGGGGACCGGTGCGGCAGGTGAAAGAGGGGGAGTTCGTTGGGGCGACGTGCCCCGACACCATGGCGCAAGATCCGTTGATGTGCCCGGCTCTGGCCGACGGACGCGGCATCGCCTTGTACGGGCCTAGGCACCGATGGCCCTCCCGGTGCCGGCACATGTCTGTCGGCAACGGAGTGGTCCACTGCCTGCCCCTTGTGGTAGGGGCAGAAAAGGTGGGTGTTGTCCAGGTAGCATATGGCGGGCCCGGCCCTTCACCTCCGACCAGACACCTGGCTGCTCTGCTGGCCACCGCCGACCAAGCGGCTCTCGCTGTTAGACAAGCGTGGAAGAATCTGCAAGATCGGGAGCGAACTCTGCGTCTCCATAAAACGTTGAGCCGGGAGGTAAGCAAGGGTATCGCTGACGCGGGAGGTTCGCCTGAGCGGCCGCTTCCGTGGGCCAACGGCTCGCCCCCGAAGCCCGTGTCCCCCTCCCTGGAGATCCGCTGCTTCGGGGCCTTCGAATTCTACCGGCAGGGCAAACTGGCCGTGCCCGATATGTTCAAGCGGCGTAAAGCCATGAACCTCCTCCAGATACTTCTGATTCATGGTGGACGCCGGGTGTCACGGGATGCTCTGGAGGAACTCCTGTGGCCAGAGGCAGACCCCGAGGCCGCCGCAAACCGCTTCTACGTCCTGGTTCACACGTTGCGACGTTTGGTAGAGCCTACCCATCAAGACCAGCACTGGGTCTTCATTTGCAACGAAGGTGACCGCTACTACTTCAATCCAGAAGCTCCGTACCGGCTCGACATACGGGAGTTTCGGGAGTACATCAGCCTGGGCGAACTCCAGGAACGACAGGGAGACCCTTCGGCGGCTATCGATGCCTACGAGATGGCTGTGGACCTCTACCGTGGCGACCTTCTCGAGGACGAGTCCTACGCGGAATGGTGCTGTGAGGAGCGAGAAGTCCTCAAGGAAACGTTTCTAACCGCGTTGAGAAGACTTGCCGGCCTCCACATGGAGCAAAGCGTCCCGGAGAAGAGTGTTGAAGCTTACCGGCGGGCCTTAACGATTGATCCCCTACGGGAAGAGAACCACCAAGGACTTATGCGAGCCCTCTGGGCGACCGGACGGCGCGACGGGGCGCTGCGGCAATACCAGATATGCCGTGAAGTCTTACACCGGGAATTGGGCGTCGGTCCGCTGCCCGAAACAGAAGAACTCAGCCTCTTCATTCGGGAATTCGGCGAACGCTGAGGCAACTCCCGGTCCACCCCCATTGATGCACCCGTGCTGCCTTACGGGTGCTTTTTTTCTTTGATTTGAGCCTCAGCTGAGCCGAGCGGGGCAATCGTTACCTTAACTCGGGCTTAAATCAGCGCTCACCGTCTGGCCGCTGCGCCTATACCGCGAACCGCGCGTTTGTGAGGCGCCATGGGCGGGGAACACGCGCAACCTAGTGTAGTGTCTCGTAAACAGCCTTACAATGAGCGATCTTATCGAGAATTGCCTCCACCGAGGCCCGCCACACAAAAGGCTTGGGGCCGCCGTTGGACGCCGCCTGCACCTCGTCATTGGCATCCGACATCTCCTGATTAGCAAGGGTCAATTCAATGAACAGGTCCGAGGCGAGCACTAAGGAGTCCACCTTTCGGAGTGCCTTCCTGCACTTCAGGCCCCTTGTCATGCGGGGTTTCCAACCGCCAGCTAGGGCGTGTGTCCCCGGCTCTTCCCTTCGGCCTCCTAGCTACCTCACCGCGGTGTGGCCGTTGTTGTTCACCAAATGTCCAGGGGATTTCACTTCCTCCGAAGGCCCGTCGCCGGTGGCCCCCCGTTCGCTCTTGTGGTACCGACACATCGAGTGGTATAAACTTGGGGTCAAATCAACCCAGACGGTTTGGAGACTAAAGGGAAATGAGAGAAAAGGTGAAGTTGGGGATTCCCAAAGGAAGCCTTGAAGCACCTACAGTTGCCCTGTTCCAACGGGCTGGCTGGAGCCTGGACCTCGACGACAGGAGCTACTTCCCCAAAATCGACGATGAGCGGCTCGAATGCCTCATATGCAGGCCTCAGGAGATGTCGAGGTACATAGAGACCGGTGTCCTCGATGCTGGCATCACTGGCAAAGACTGGGTGGCAGAAAACCAATCCGACGTACAGGTTGTAGCTGACCTTGTCTACTCAAAGACCAGCGGGCGGCCTACTCGTTGGGTAGTTGCGGTCCGGCACGACTCGCCAGTCAGGCGGCTTGCCGACCTGAATGGAAAACGGGTGGCGACCGAGTTGATGCGGTTTACGAAGCAATACTTCGCCGAGCGCGATGTGGAAGTTACGGTTGAGTTCTCCTGGGGCGCCACCGAGGCCAAAGTTGCCACCGGGCTGGTGGACGCCATCGTTGACGTCACGGAGACGGGCAGCACCATAGGGGCCCACGGCCTACGAGTCATCCATGAACTGATGGAGTCCAATCCGCAGCTCCTAGCGAACCATGATGCTTGGAACGACCCGGCGAAAAGGGAGCTGATCAATCAACTGGGCCTCCTTCTGAAGGCGGCGCTACTGGGTGGAAGCATGGTGGGGCTGAAGATGAACGTGCCTCAGGCGTGCCTGGAGCAGGTTATCTCCATACTTCCCAGCCTGAACGCGCCTACGATGGCGCACCTCTATGGGAAAGAGTGGTTCTCCGTGGAGACCGTGGTCAACGTGGGACTGGTCAGGGACCTCATCCCGAAGCTTCTCTCCATTGGCGCTGAAGGGGTCATAGAATACCCCTTGAACAAGGTGGTCTAGGAGCCGGGCCCAGCGGGCCCCGGCGGTCGCCTCTTGAGGCTGGGCGCATCTGCCGGCCTCTGAAGCCCGCTCTCCGCTCCTGAACCCCTTTGGCCGTCGGGTGGGCCAAGACCAGATCCTTATTTTCGGGTCCACCTCACTCCCCTGCCAGGCGGCAAACCCGAGCCTTTTCGACATTCACGACTGTGGTTGCTGCCGGGGGCCGGCCGGGCCTCCGGTCCCTTCAGCGGGTTCCCTTCAGGTCGTCTCGCAAGCGCCGCGTCCCGTCCCAATCGATGGCGCGATGCTCAATGTCAATGGCCACTCCATACACGTCTCGGGCCCGCTGAACTCCTACTTTGTCCTCTATGGCATCCCAGAGCACTGCCTCCGGGTCCCTTTTCCGGGGATCACCCCAGCCGCCCGCTCCCGGCCAGCTGATGCGAAGGGAGTCTCCGGCGTTCAGCGTTTCCAAGAATTTGGTCGGCATGGCCTTGGTCTCCCCTCCCTTGGCAATGGTGACCTTGGTGTTTGTGGAAGGCAGCCCCCCTTGAAGGCCATAGGGAGCCGTCTTCTCCCGGTCGGCGCGCACCTGCACCACGGTATCGTCGAGCAGGTAGCGGTAGGTACGGACCATGCCCAGTCCGCCACGGTACATTCCGGCACCGTCGGTGTCGGGGACCAGCGCGTATTCTTCGATGCGGATGGGCTGCTCGGCTTCGATAGTTTCAGCCGGAATATTCGCAAGGTTGGATGTGTTGGACCCCTGGCCGTCGATGCCGTCTTTGGTCGGCCGCCCTCCACAGGCGGTCTCGTTATGAAACTCCAAATGGACCCAGGCTTTCCAGGGTGTCTTGCTCTTATCGTATCCCCCGGCGCCCACGCCGACCTCGCCACCGCCGGGGCACGCGAAGACCTGGTCAGGGAGCATCTGGGCGACGGCGCCAATGAGCGCGTGAGAGATACGCTTGAGCCCCAACGCCCGGGCGGCCACCGGAGCGGGAGGCAAAGGGTTGACGAAGGTACCTTCGGGAGCTTTGACCGTCACCGGGCGGAAATAGCCGGCGGTATTCGGGATATCTCTCGGCATGACCGCGCGTAAGATCGCATACACCATCGCCTTGGTGGTGGCAAACACCGGCTGAATCGCGCCTTTACATTGGGGCGACGTGCCGTCGAAGTCCACCAGGATTTCATCGCCCTTCTTGGTCAAGGTGACCGCTATATCGATGGGTTCGTCGCTGAAACCGTCGTTGTCCACGACATCAGTGAACGACCAGGTGCCGTCGGGCATGGAGGCGATGGATTTCCGGGTTAGCACCTCCGTGTAGTCCAGAAGTTCACTTACGAAAGACTCCAACTCCTCAATGCCGTATTTGTTCACCAGCTTCATGTACTCCCTTTCACCATAGTAAAGGGCCGCAACTTGGCCCTTGACGTCGCCCAATACTTTGTCGGGCACCCGCACCGCCTTCTCCAGGATGCGCGTGAAGGTCTCGTTGGGCTCGCCGCGTTCTTGCAGCTTGAGAGGAGGGATGCGAAGACCCTCCTGGTATATCTCGGTGCTATCACAGGCGTTCCCCCCGGGGACGCGGCCCCCGATGTCGATGTGATGCGACATGGCGCACAGGTAGGCCACGATACGGTCGCAAATCCAGACGGGCTTGAATAGGAAGATGTCGGGGAGGTGGCTTCCGCCTTCGTAAGGATCGTTGGTAACCAGGATGTCCTCGGGATAGATGCGTCCTTCGAAATAGTTGACACAGGCCATCAGCGCGGGGTTCATCCCGCCCAGGTGGATGGGAGAGCACATGCTTTGTCCCACCAGCACACCGTTGGAGTCGAGGACGCCGGTGGAGAAGTCCAGGCTGTTACGCACCACGGAGGAACGTGAGGTCCTCACCACGGTGAGCGCCATGCCGTCGGCAATGCTTTCCAGTGCGTTCCGGATGACCTCCATGCGGATAGGATCAGTCGTTATCGTCACGGATTCCCTCCCAAGTGATGGACTGGCATACCGCCGCGTGCACCATCGCGACACTGTTGCGGAAAGAGCGTCCCTTTGCTGCGCTCCCCGCCGGTTTCCCGTGTTCTCGCCGGTTCCGGCGAATGGAGCATCAGAAAGGGAGCAGCACCCAGTCATTCCCCTGTGCCGTCCCAGTTGAACTACAGACCCCTGAACCGCCGGGCCGCGAGGAGGTGAGATTAGAGAAAGCCTGGGAACGACAAGTGCTCGTTGACGCATCTGACTCTATTGGGACGTGCTCGAACCGGAACCGCAACCCCCGCAGCAAGAGACGTTGGCTGGTCAAGCTTCGCTGCTTTGACGAGTACAAGATACAAGCACACCCTATGCTTAAGCAAGTTCCGGGCACACATGGGCCTGCCAAGGCTGAATGTCATTCCAGTTTGGCGGTCACGCCAGACAATGCCGCCTGTGAATGCGTTCACTGACGGTGATGGGCGGATACGGACGGATTGGCCGTTTGCCTCATATGTTTGTCTACAACAGCCAGGGTATCGCCCTGGAAGCGGCGAACAGGGGAGACCGTCTCTCGGGCGGGTGCCGCGTTCGCCAAGAAGCGGCTCCCGTCCGTGTCAAACAATGAAGCCCGTAGAGGTACGCTGGCCAACTGACACTATTTGCGAATAGTGGCGACGCACTGACGGCGACCGCGCCAATGATTGAAGCATGGCGCGACCCTCGTATGATATAGCCGACATCCTGTCCACCTCAACGGGCCCACCGCAGGCCAAAAATGGTGTTCGAACCGGGGATCGGACCACGACGTAACTTGACTTTTCTCTGCTCACAACTACGATTTGGTGCTGGACCATCCTGAAACCCATGGAGAAGGACGGTTACCAAGGAACTGGAGGAAGGGGTACCAAATGGCGAAAGTCTTGTTTCTAGGTGCAAGTCAGGCGAGGGCAGATGCCATCACCAGCCGAGCACCCTCAGGCTTTGAGGTGAGTTACGTCGATCGGAAGTTATCTGACTATGAGAAGGCCCCCTTTGCCGGGACGCTGATGCCCTCATTGTTCAAGGCGCCGACATATCGGTGGAGCTACTAAGGCAGTGCCCCAGAGCAAATCTCATCCAGGCCACGAGCGCCGGATATAACCGGTTGGGCCTAGATGGCATCAACAAATTGGGCATCCCAGTGGCCAGCAACGGCGGCGCCAACGCTGTGGCGGTGGCCGAGCATACGATCGCGCTGATGATCTGCGTAGGCAAGAGGACCATGTTGCAGTGGGACGTTGCCGTGAGGCAATGGGCGTGGCGGGAAGAGTTGTAGGAATTGGAGTTGTTCGAGCTTACGAACAAGACTGTAGGCATCATAGGACTGGGCCCTGTTGGCAGGCATGTGGCCAAGCGCCTCACGGGCTTCGACACTCGGACCATATACCACGACACGGTCGAGGTGCCCCTTGAAGTGCAGAAGGACCTGAAAGCGCAACCCGTTCCGATGGACGAACTACTTCGGGGGTCGGACATCGTTGGCGCCCATGTGCCCTTGACCCGCCGCACCCGGGGCATGATTTCCGAACGAGAACTAGCGATGATGAAGCCGTCGGCCGTCCTGATCAACACCTGCCGGGGGCCAGTAGTGGGCGAGGAGGCGCTGTACCGCGCCCTGGTGGATGGGCAGATCGCGGCGGCGGGCCTCGACGTACTTGAGGAGGAGCCGCCATCCAAGGACAACCCGCTTCTTGACCTGGGCAACGTGGTAGTAACCCCACACATGGCGTATCAGAGTGTAGAGACCAGTGGACGGGCTGCCGAGTTCGCCTACGCTAACATCAGCCGGGCTTTAGCGGAGGAGACCCCGCAGTCACTTGCAATCCCGGAATAAAGCCAGCAGCGCGATCCGGAGATGCGCCTTGGCGGACCGCGCCGACCGCCAGTAAGGCGTCGGGATCGTAGCATCTGTGGCCCGCGCCAGCGCATACTATTGTTTCATGGCGGGCGGGCGCCATCCCATCCACCTATATGTGCAGGAGGTCTATCAGTTCAGACACATGCTTAACGTTGTCGAAGTTGTGGATCATTTGCAGACTCCCTTCAATCTGTTGGTCGCTCACTTGAGCCCCCGGCACCAGTGAACGATACTTGGCGTCGACGTCGGCCCAGTCGATCCCGAGGGCGCCTGCGCCCTTCGGCGCAAATACAGTGCTCGAGAAGGTCCGGCCGTCCTTGGTCTGAATGGTCACGGTTGCACCCTGCTTGTATTGCTCGACCCTTTGGGTTGGCGGTGTACCAACCCGGACTTTATCTATGAGCTGATGGATGACAGAATCCGTGATTTTTGTCTCTGTCGCATGCGACCAGGAGAATGCGCGGTCTGCTACGCCAGCGGCCAAGAAGTAGGCGGGACTGTGTGCCATGTCGATCAGGTCGGCAGGGTGGATGGGGCCGGTCAGCGCCGTGACGCCCGGTCGCGACAGGGTAATAGTCTCGACATCATCCGGTGCTATCTGGCCGGCTGTGGCCGCGTTGGCGGCGGCCTCGGCGAGCGAATGGGAGGGATGCCCGCCCGGTACTAGCTTGATGGCCATGTCCGTGATGATATCCCAAGCGTCTCCCAGGCCGCTGGTCACGCTCGCGCCGTCCGTGTCACCGTAGACGGGAAAAAATCCCTGCCGCGTTTCGAGGATACTCTCTTCGGCGATATATCCCCGCTCCGCGGCGAGTGCAGCTTGTATTCCCAACATTGCAGCCAACCCCGCGTGATATTCGCGGGCCTCACTGGTCTCCGCCGCAGCCCGGAGCCCACCGATCGACGTCGCGGCCAGAGCGATGCTTTGAGCCATCTGAGTCTTGTCAAGCCGCAACAGGCGCGCAGCGGCAACCGTGCCACCGAAGATAGCGACGAGACACCCGTGAAAGCCTCGAGTTTGGAATGCGGGAGTGATTGCTTCCCCAATACGCCCGGACGTTTCGTAGCCCAGGACAATAGCCGCCAAAACGTCCTGGCCACTGGCGCCTGTTCGCTCAGCAATAGCGAGCGAGGTAGAGACAAGCGTGGTTCCGGCGTGGACAATATTACGCAGATCGCTGTCGTCTGAGGCCGCAGCATCGCTCATGACAGCGTTGACCTGAGCTGCGCTGGCTACTGGCAACTTGTTGCCTGAATCGAACCAAATCGACGCGTCAGGTGTTCCGCCGCGCTCCTTGGCAAGAGTTCGCATGATCGAGGAGGACGCAATCCCGGAGCCCGAGGCGGCGCTGGCCACTGTGCTCGAGATCAACATCGCCGCGTGCTCAAGTGCCTGCGGCGGGATATCGGCGTAAGAGACCTGCGTAAGGAAAGTCGCCAAATCACGTGCAATTGACATTGAATCGTCCTTTTTGCCTCGATTGGCTAAAAGCCTGCCAAGCATACGCAAAAACAACCACTCTTGCAACGGCTATCGAGGGATGGAGATTTTGATGGCCAGGCTGACACCCACACTATCCGCGAACAGTGTCGACGATCTACCAGCGTGTATAATGGGCGCACAGGGAGACCACTCGCCCATTTAGACCTCGATCTTGTCCATCTGATGGGCTGATTGGGCCCGCTTCACGCTGCAGGACACTCTGTTCTCCCTGCTCGCCCAGGTGCAACCATTTTAGCCAGCAATATGCACGACAGGGCCCGGAGCATCGGGCAACTCCCACTGCGGCCGTCGGGCACCCAGTCCAGGAGCCAAAACCGCCGGCTGACATTCTTTCCGGGGAACAGGCAAGGGATAGATCCCATCTTGGAAAACAGAGGAGACCATGTGGAATCAGTGGAATACCGCGACCTACGACGGGATGATAGCCGAACTGATCAGCTTTAAGGGAGATAAGAACGACACCATCAATGCCTACCTTTCCCGGCCCTTGGGACCGGGACCCTCCCCGGGGATCGTGCTGGTGCATCACCGGCCGGGTTGGGACGAACTGTACCGGGAGTTTGCGCGGCGGTTTACCCAGCACGGATACGTTGCTGTCTGCCCCAACCTCTACCAGAGGTTCGGCCACGGGACGCCCGAGGAGATGTCGGCCAAGGCACGGGCCTCAGGCGGCGTGCTGGACGATACCGTTGTTGGTGACTGCAAGGCAGCAATGGACTATCTTAGGTCTCTTCCGTACAGCAACGGCCGCGTGGGGATAATCGGTAGCTGCTCCGGCGGACGGCATGCATTTCTAGTTGCGTGCAGGGTAAAAGGGTTCGATGCCATGGTGGATCTCTGGGGAGGCCGCGTAGTTATGGCTCCGGACAGTCTCACTCCCCAAGAACCAAAGGCGCCCATCGACTATACGGAGGACCTCTCCTGCCCGATGCTGGGCCTCTTTGGGAACGATGACCTGAGCCCCTCACCGGACCAGGTGAACCTGCAGGAAGAGGAGTTGAAGAAGTACAACAAGGACTACGTGTTTCACCGATATGACGGCGCGGGGCATAGCTTCTGGGCCCACGACCGTGCCAGCTACCGGCCAGAGCAGGCCATGGATGGCTGGCGTAAGGTGCTTGAATTCTTCGGCAAACGCCTGCAGGGCTGAACGTTCGGAGCTAATCCTTGAAGCCGTACTCTTCTCTCCACTGCAAGTAGGCGGTGAGACCCGCCACCAGGTCATATTCCGTGGTGAAGCCAATGTCGTCACGCAATCGGGAAACGTCCATCCGGGATCTGGAGCCGCCAAGTGAGACGTCGTTGTCGTCATCAGGGGAAGTCCCCACTACATGGATGCCGGGCCGCAGCTCTTTCAGGGCGTCGATGATGTCCCCCAAGGTTACCCAGCGTCCGGTGGAAACGTTGTAGGCAAAATGAGATGGGTTGGGTGCGTCCAACACGCTGCAGATCCCGGCGGCGGTGTCGGCCACGTAAGTGTAGTCGCGGCCCAGGGTGCGGTTACTGACGGCGATGTGCTCGCCGCGGATTATCCTTCCGGTGAGGTCCTTTACGACGGACTGGTTGGCCCGATGGCCGGTAACCCGCTCCATGGGGCCGTAAGGGGAACTCAGGCGGGTAGCGGAGGTTTGGAAGCCATGCATCTCGCCGAACCGGCGGGTCACCAACTCGCTGGCGTACTTAGTCGACTCGTAGAGGGTGTGAGGGTGAAGATCAGCATCCTCCCGAAGCGCCTCTTTCTGCCCGGGACGGGTACCGTAGACCGCGCCAGAGCTGACGTAGAGGAAGCGCCGGGGTTTTATCCGCCGCGCCAGTTCCAGCAGATTGGTGGTGCCTATGACGTTGATCTCCACAATGGAGCGGCTACGGCTGGCCTCAACTTCGGGAAGAACCCCGGTAAACACGGCGGCATGGACGATCTTATCTATGTTGTGGTCCTCAGTCTGTTCCAGGTCGCCGGGAGCCAGGATGTTCCCCTGGAGAAAGGTGACCTTGTCAGCCCAGCGTTGGATATAACGGGTGAGAAGGTCATTAGGTGGCACGAGGTCGAAGCAGACGACCCGGTGTCCCCGCTGGGCCAGGGTTCTCACTATGTTGCTGCCGACAAATCCCGTGCCGCCTGTAACCAATGTGGCCATGGCATTACCTTCCTCTGTTGGTGGATGCCCTTTAAGATACTTCAGTCCGGATGAATTGGAAACAGGAGCAGCCCGCTGGGTAGGTGTTGCCCGTGAAAGTGCAACTCCCTGACCAATGCGAATGACATGGTCCCGCAGCGGGCTGCGTCACACGTCTAACCGATCAGCACTATCCGCGAATAGTGGTGACGATTGGCCAGTGCGGATGGGTACAACCTGATTTGGTTTGCGGAGACCTCCCGCTCAGCCAGGGGTGGGCGATCGGACTGAATCCTTCGTTGCTTCATCCATGCTCAAAGAATTGCTGCGATGCGGTGTGGCGCTGAGTGTCAGCTTTTACGAGGTAGTCACTGTGTCGATCTATCAAGTCCGAGCGTGTTGCTATTGCGAATCTCGGTTGGTACCCTGAACATAGATCAAGCGAGTTTCGCCGAGACGGTGGAGTTGGACCGCCTGGCGCCTGCCACCGAATTTCCCTTCTGGTTTTTCTTGAGGCGGGTACGGGCCCGCCTCGTTCCCAATCGGGCATCAAGTAACCCTCTCGCCCTCTGGGACAATCAACCGGAGGGCTGCTTTTTGGCCGCCGGCCGGCATTCCTTATCTTCAAATGGGGTTGTGCAACGCCGGCTCGCGGCCTTATATTTACTCAAACCCAGCAGGAGGGTCCATGGCGGAAGCGGATGTGCTGATCATAGGCGGCGGTATCGCCGGCGCCTCCATGGCCTACTACCTGGCCCAGCAGGGGCGCCAGGTTATTTTGCTGGAGCGGGGAGCGGTCGCTTGCGAGGCTTCTGGGGTCAACGCCGGAGGCCTGGGCGGGGCCGGTTGGGGCAACTACCCAGACCTTCAAACATTCCTGACCATGGGAGGCCTCGAGCTTTTCAGGACTATTCAGATAGACCTGGGCTACCCGATTGAGTTTCGGCAGTCGGGGCGCTTACAGGCCATTCACACCGATGAGCAGTACGAGTATATCCGGGACAGGGTGCTGAGACTCCGGTCCCAGGGTTGCACTGTTGAACTGCTCAGCCCCAGGGAAGCCCTGGCGGTGGAGCCCGAGTCGAATCCGGGGTTACTGGGCTTCGTGTACTCACCGGACCGCGGGCAGGCGGACCCGGTGAAAGCGACCCGGGCTTTTGCTTCCCTGGCCGAAAGGAGCGGCGCCCGAATTCTCTCCAGCCATGAGGTAACCGCCATCCGCAGCCTTGGGGATGGAAGCTGGAATATAACCGCGTCGGGCCAGGAGTTTCAAGCCGGGGTCCTTGTCCTGGCGGCGGGCGCCTGGTGCGGGCCCCTGGGAGCCATGCTGGGCCTCCACATCCCGATAGTCCCGGTGCGAGGCCAGATGTGGTCCACGCCCAGCGTGCCCCCCTGCCTGTTCCATACAATCAGCTCCACCGAATCGGACCTCTGCTGGGACGGCGAGCACAAACAGCGGGACCAGGGAAACGACGGCGCAATTCCACCGGACCTGACCCACCGGGCTGATACCCGGTTGACCAGACACCTTTACGGACGCCAAACACGGAGCGGCGAGGTAATTTTCGGTGGCGATAGGCAGTTGGTCGGGTTCAAGCGGGTGCCGGAGGCCTCCGGCATCGAAGTCAACCGGGAGCAGGCCGGAGAAGTGATCCCCATGTTGCGAAGGCTTCTCATTGAGCAGACTTGGGCCGGGCTGATGCCCTTTTCTTTGGATGGAAAGCCCCTACTCGGCAAGGTTCCCCACTTGGACAACCTGTATATCGTGGGGGGCTTGGCCTCCTCGGGTTTCGGCCGTGGACCTATGGCGGGCAAGCTGGTGGCCGACTACATCCACACCGGGCACCGTCCCCAGGTACTAGAGGAAGCCGACCCGGCCCGGTGCGTGACCATTGTCTAGTTACCGTTAGCGGGCAGCACCATTACCGGAACAGCGGGATTCTCGCTTGACTTAGCTCCAAGCCTGTCCAACTAATGGGTCCACCTCAGACAGAAGAACGCGTATTTTGTGCCTACCGGCATGGAAGTTCGGTCAAGGGAAACCAGAATCCCTGTGTACATTCCGTCCATTTCCTCAACCTACTCTTCTGGAACCGCCCGTATGACCAGAATCGGGCCACCCGAGTGCCGAATCACCCGGTCGGTGACGCTCCCTAATACCCAACGGCCAACCCCAGAACGCCCGTGAGTAGCCATTGCTATCAGGCTAGAGGGGGTCTTCCGAGCGAGGTCAACAATAGCGCCGGCGGGATGTCCATGGAGCAGTTTCTCTTCCACCTGGGACACCCCTTGCTGATGCAGGTTCTCCCTGATCTGCTGAAAATAGCCCTCGGCTTGAGCGTCTACCTGCCAGGAAAGGTCTCCGTAGGGGGTGACAGGGTATCCCATGGCACGATACGCATCCTCCGTGGGAAAGGTAACGCTGACCAGAATCACTCTCAGTCCCAGCCCTTTGGCTAGATTGACAACATGAGGGACAACCTGCTCTGCCACAGCGGAGCCGTCCAATGGAACTATTACGGATTCAAGCTTCACCTCTGTCGCCAGGGACTCTTGCCCGCCGGCTCGGATAATCAGGAGGGGCTGGTACTGGCATGAAGGACCTTGCCTGTTACATTCCCCAGGCCGAACCGGGTTACTCCAGTGCGTCCATGGGTGCACATGGCAATGAGCGTACTGGGTTCCCTTTCTGCTTGGCTTACGATGAAAGGCGCAGCGCTCCCTCCGTGGATGGCGGACAAAGCCACCAGTCCCTCATTGACCAAAGATCCAGCCACATCCTCCACATCCTCCACATCCTCCACGTCCTCCACATCCTCCACGTCCTTTTGAGCGTGGCCGCTGACCCGTGCGGCCATCCGAAGTGGTCGCTCACCGACGACCCAATCCATCCACTCAGGAGGTAAATGCTCTACAACACGGAGGATTTAGATGTGGGC
>CAYOAF010000173.1:0-9512 GCA_964401855.1 uncultured Dehalococcoidia bacterium | reverse complement strand
ACTTTGTGGCCGAAGACTGAGGGCGATGAAGCCGCTCTGTTGAGGGCATCTCGGACCTGTTGATTGTACTGCCTGCGTCGTTGGAAAATCTCTCGCTGCACTTCCTTCCTCCGGGTGAGAATGACCTCCCCTTCCCTTTTTCAAGTACATTCGCGGGGGTCACGTTGCCCAGCGCCTTTTGATACCGCCTCTAGGAGCCTGAGCAATTAGTCGGGGTATTTGTAGGCTGGTCGCCAACGCGGGTGTACCTGCACCGCAAGACTCTGGGTCTACGCGGCGAAATGGCGTAAGCTATGGTAGATACGATAGGCCGGAGGCTTTAATGTTCCGCTCCTACGAACAGGACCAGCCATTCCTGCTACCACCGAGCTTGCATGATTTCGTGGACGAGGGCCATCCTGCCCACCTGATCAACGACCTGGTGGAGGAGTTGGACCTGACTGCACTGGAATCGTACTACGGGAACCTGGGCCAGCCTGCGTACCACCCGCGTCTCATGCTGAAGGTGATCCTATACGGGTTCAGTGTGGGCATCTTCAGCTCTCGCAAACTACAGCGGGCGTGCCAGGAGAACCTGGCCTTCAAATACCTGGCTGGCATGGAGACCCCGGCGTTCCGGACCTTCATCGAGTTCCGTCAGCGGCACCGGGAGGACATGAAAGAGGTATTCGTTCAGACGGTGAGGTTGGCTCGTGCGCTGGGGCTGGCCCGGCTGGGTGCGGTGGCGCTGGACGGCACCAAGGTGGATGCGAACACCTCCAAGCACAAAGCCATGAGCTACGGCCGCATGTTGGAGGAGGAGAAGCGGCTGAAGGCGGAGATCGAGCAACTGCTGGAGACGGCGGAAGTAACCGACGAGCAGGAGAACCGGGAATACGGTCCAGAGGCCGATGGGTACCGGCTGGGGGAGGAGTTGGCGCGGCGACAACAGCGGCTCAAGAAACTCGCCGAGGCCAAGGCAGGCTTGGAAGCGCGAGAGAAGCGGGAACACCCCAGCGAGCCGATTGACCCGAAGAAACAGGTCTCCTTTGCGGACCACGACGCGCGGTGCTTTACCAAGCGCGGGGACGGAACCCGGTACGTCTACAACGGCCAGGCGGCCGTAGATATGGACAGCCAGATCATCGTGGCCAACCACATCGAGGATTCGGTCAGCGATGCGCACGCAGCCGAGCAGGTGCTGGAGAGTATAGAGCAGGAACTCGGCCAGGTGCCTGGTGCGTTGGTGACTGACGCGGGCTACGGGAACCAGAACACGCTGGACAGTTGCCGGAAGCGGGGCGTGACGCCTGTGTGTGCCACGACTCGAGAGGGGAAGGACGACCCAGAGCGAGGCAAGCTGGCTCGCTTCAGCTACGATCGAGACCATGACCGGTTTGCCTGCCCCCACGGTCACGCCTTCGAGTGTACCCACGAGCATCACGCCAGCGGGATGAGGACGTACAAGACTCCGGGGCCGGTGCCCTGCACCTGCGGCCATTACAAAACCGCCGATGGACGCAAGGTCATCAGAGTGGGCCAAAGCCACCTGGCCAAACGCGAACTCCAGTGGATTATGGGCGAACCGGGCCATCGCGAACTCTATCGACGGCGCAAATGCACCGCGGAGCCGCCGTTTGGGCAGATCAAGGCAGCGATGGGATTCCGGCGATTCTTGTATCGGGGCAAGCAGAACGTGGGCAGCGAATGGAATCTAGTGTGCGCCGCGCTCAACGTCAAGAAGATCGTGGCCTTGCTGCAAACACGGCGTCGCCATGCCAACCATGAGCAGGCCGCCGGCGACGAGGGTGTAAACGGTTCCCTTTCCAAGCTGCACCCGCCCTCCTTCCTCTTCTTCATCGGCCTCGTTGCACGATTCTCCCGGTCGGTCCGTCCATGGGTATCCGTGGCCTCCCCATTGGGCCATTTGACCCACAACTGCTTGAGGCTCCCATGACCTACATAACTAATTGCTCAGGCTCCTAGTGCGCAGCAGTTTGTTGAGGGAAACAGTGACCAGCGGATCATCATGTCCAGTCAACCCGCCTCCCAGGGTCTAACGGCCATCCTGCTGAGCACCGGCAACCCGGCCAAACAGCACACCCTGAAGTGGTTGCTGGAAGGCCTGCCCCTCTCCCCGGTAACGCCCGGCCGGCTGGGCCTGCGCGCGGCCCCGCGGGAAGCGGGCGATACCCACGAGGCTATCGCCCGGGCCAAGGCGCGCGACTGGTCCCGGGCCGCCTCGGCGCTGGCCATCGCTTCCGATGGCGGGCTGGTGCTTCCGGCCCTGGGGACCCGGTGGGACAGCCGCCGCACCCACTGGTTTGCCGGTTCGGCGGCGGACGACGGACAGCGTTTGCGCGGGCTGCTGGACTTGATGCGGCCGTACCGGGGCGCCGAGCGGGAAGCCTCGTGGATCGAGGCCGTGGCCATCGCCGACCGGGGGGAGGTGTTGGCTTCGTGGGAGCTGCGGGGCGCCACCGGCGTCATCGCGGAAAGTCCTGGCGCCCCGGCCCAGGCCACCGGGTTCTGGGCCTTCTCCCTGTGGTATTTCCCCCAACTCGGAAAGACCTACAACCAGCTCTCTCTGGAGGAACGGGAGGAGCTGCGCGACCACTGGGCGCGGCTCCGGGTGCTGGTGCGGCGCTTTTTCCGGGGCTGGGGCGCCCCTGACCGCGGCTGAAAGAGCCCCGGATTGTCTGCCATTCCCTGCCTGTTCCCGGTGACGAAACAAGACTGGTGAACGACGTACCGGACCTGCTGCGCCAACAACTCGGGATCGCCGGCCGGGGTCAACTATTCCGGCGCCGACGGCCAATCGTGGCTCCGCGACGCGGGATTCCGCGATACCGGCGTGGAGAACCTGGTGGGTCCCGGCTCGATGGTCGTGGGGATCGAGTAGCGGCGGCCGGACGGGCGGCTAGCCGGCTGCTTCCTGCGCCGGACCGGCCAGCCTGGGAGGTGGCTTCAGGTTAAGGAACGAAAGCACCACCACGGCGGCGACCCACAAGCCGGCGTTGTAGTAGAAGACTGAGCTGAGACCGTAGGCGCCGACGACGAACGCAGCGGCGATGGGAGACAGGGCGCTGAATATGTTGTTCAGGCCCATAACCAGCCCCATGGTGGCGCCCTCGGTGCCCTTTCCAACCTGGTCCAAGACCGAGGCCTGCAGTATCTGGCCCAGTGAGTAGGTGAACAGCCCGGTAGCCAGAATCGTCAGGGTCAGCCATACCCCGTCACCCGCTTGCCCGATGGCCAGGGCCAGCACGGCGGCCAGGCTGAGGGAAGGAATCAGCACTTTCCTCCTGCCGTAGCGGTCGGAGAGAGCGCCCAGGAAGGGGGAAGAGAGCACCCCCAGGGCCGTGAGCAACGAAACGTTCATGCCGGCCAAGACCGTTGACATCCCCAGGCCACCATCTTCAACCGAATCCTGCAGGTATTTGGGCACCCAGATGGTCAGGGAATTGAACCCCATGTTGCGCAGCATAATGACCACCATCAGTGTCAGCATGGTCCGGTTGCGCAGCAAGCCCCCAACACCCCGGATCCGCGCCCTGAGCGGCGTCTGCTGGTTGGGCGCGGTGCCGCTGCTGCCCAGGTCTCGAAGAGACCACCAGACCACCACCGCCATGACCAAGGCCGGCGCAACATAGATGAGCGATACGCTCCTCCAGTCCTCCATCGCCGACCACCCCGCCATCAGGGCCAGCAAGTGGCCGGTACCGTAGGGACCGAGGCTGGTCCCCAACTGGGAGCCAATGCCGTGGATGGACAGCCCCATCCCCCGCTTGTCCGGCATGCGCTGGGATATGGCGGCGATGGCCGGCATATGCCAAATGGTACCCGGGAGAGGAAGAAGAACGATTACGACGGCAAGGTACAAGTAGCCGGGGCTGAGCGAGATAAGGCCAGAAGCTATTCCGGCCATGACCATGCAGCCGGTCAGAATCAACCCCCACTGGTTTTTCGCCATGTCGATGAGAACGCCGGTGGGGATGGTGGCGGCGCCGGCGGAAACCTGCCGGATGGTGTGCAGGGAGGCGAACTGGAAATCGCTAAGTCCGAGTGACTTCTGGATGACGGGCAGCATTAACAGCATGCTTGCCATGTACCAGTGGGTGATGCCGTGACCGATGGACAGATTGGTCAGAATGAAGGCGGCGCTCCGGGGCCGCCGGACTTTCTCTCGCGCCGGGGATGCCGTGCTCAATCAATGCCTCCGCCTACTTGGGCTTCCCAATTCTAGGGCGGTCCACCGATATTCGCAACATGCAAAACGGTTCTCGCGGCCCCAGGGCCCAGGGCGAGGTATCTCTTCACCGCACAGCCGGGCCCACGATGAGGCCCGGTGAAAATCCCTGTTAAAGCGGTCAGAGAACCCGCAACGAAGAGGGCAGGTGGACCGCTGGGTGGGCAGGTCGCTCCCCAACGGCAGGGCCCCGGCGATACCCAGAGGAGAGGCTAGCCTGCGGCTGCGGGTGCCCGGCCGGCCAACCGGGGCGGCGGCTTCAAGGAGGTGAACACAAGAACCACCACCGTTGCGCCCCACAGGGCGGCGTTGTAGTAGAACACCGAGCCGAGTCCGTAGGCATCGACGATTCCCGCGGCGATCATTGGAGACAAGGCGCTGACAATGTGAGTCAGGCCCATCACCGTTCCCATGGTGGCGCCCTCGGTCCCCCGGCCCACCTGGTCCAGCACCGTGGCCTGCATTATCTGGGCCAGCGAGTAGGTGAACATCCCGGAAGCCAGAATCGTCAGGGTCAGCAGGATCCCCTCGCCCGCCTGTCCAATGGCCAGGGCCAGCAGGGCGGCGACGGTGAGACAGGGGATCAGCACCATCTTCCGGCCGTGGCGGTCGGAGAGCATGCCCAGGACCGGGGAGGAGATTATTCCCAGGGTCGTCAGCAGCGAAAAGTTCAGACCGGCAAGGAATGGTGACATTCGCAGCCCGCCTTGCTCGACCGAATCCTGTAGGTATTTGGGCACCCAGATGGTCAGGGAGTTGAACCCCATGCTGCGCAGCAGGATGGCCAGCATCAACGCCAGGATGGTCCGGTTCCGCAGTAGGTTCCAAACGCCCTGCACCCGCTCCCTGAGCGGCGCCGGGTCGTTGGCCATTGTACCGCTGGTGCCCAGGTCTCGTAGGGACCACCAGACCACCACCGCCATAACGATCGCCGGCAGGACGTACAGGAGCGTGACGCTTCGCCAGGCCGCTATCGCCATTCCTCCCGCCATCAGCGTGATCAGGGCCCCGGTTGCCACGGGGCCGAGGCTGCTCCCCACCTGAGACCCGATCCCGTGAACCGACAGCCCAAACCCCCGCCTTTCCGGCATGCGCTGGGATATGGCGGCGATGGCGGGCATATGCCAGATGGTACCGGGGAGAGGAAGAATCACGATTACGAAGGCCAGGACCATGAAGTTGGGGCTGACAGCGATCAGCCCGAACGAGACAGCCTGCAGGAGCATGCACCCGACCAGGATCGCCCCCCACTGGTTCTTCGCCATGTCGGTGATCAGGCCCGCGGGGACGTTGGCCGTGCCACTGGCAATCTGCCGGATGGAGTTCAGCGCACCAAACTGAGGGTTGTTGAAGCCAAGGGTGGTCTGGATGCGTGGGAGCATGAACATCATGCTGGCCATGTACCAGTGGGTGATACCGTGGCCGATGGACAGGTTGGCCAGGATGAAGGCGCCGCTCCGGGGCTGCCGCACTTTCTCTTCAGTAGGAGATGCCGTGCTCAATCAATGCCTCCGCCAGCATAGGCGTCCCAATGCTAGGACTATCCGGCGGCCTTAGCAACCTGACACGCGGCATCCGCCGGTCCGCGGACCTGGCGTCTGCGGTCCTTACCTGAACCGCTCCGGGCAGGGTAAGGAGCCGTCAAGATCGAGTGGGTGGGAAAAAAGAGGTCAAGCTGGTAGACTGGGTGCCGGCGCCGTCTCGCCGGCCGGGATGGAATGCGTCCCAGACGGGATGCTCAACGCGCAGCATCCGCAGGAATTATGAATCCGGTACCGGCAAACCATGTATGCCGTAGAGGAGGCCCAGGGTAGTGACGCTCGATGATCAGACTGGAATGGGGCACCTGGCCCTGGAAGGCGTCAAAGTAGTGGAGGTGGCCCAGGTTTGGGCCGCACCGGGAATTGGAATGTACCTTGGAGACCAGGGGGCCGATGTGGTCAAGATCGAGCCCCTCTGGGGCGACGATTCCCGCCGGTTGTTTACCCAACCTCCCACGGCCCAGGGAGAAAGCCGGTCCTTCCTGGTGGTGAACCGGAACAAGCGGGGAATGGCCGTGGACATCTCCTGCCCCGAGGGCCGGGAGATCGTCTACCGGTTGTTGGACGAGGCTGACGTCTTCATCCATAATTTTCGCCCCGGGGTGGAGCAACGGCTGGGGTACGGCTATGAAACCCTGAGCCAGCGTAATCCCCGGCTGATTTACGTGGGTGTCTCGGCCTTCGGCGAACGGGGTCCCTACGCCCACCGCCGCGGGTATGACCTGCTGTTCCAGTCCATTTCCGGGGTCCTCGGCAAGCGACGAACCGCGGAGGGCGTACCGATAGCCAGCAGTACCTGGGTTTCGGACACCTCCGCTCCGATGGCGATGGCCTATGGCATAGCCTTGGCCCTGCTGGTGCGGGAGAGGACGGGACGCGGCCAGAGGGTGGAGACGTCGCTACTGCACATAGCCATGGCCATGCAGTCGGTGGACATGGTGCGGGTGGAGCGGGAAAGCTCCAAAGTTAACGCCGTGGACTACACCCGCCAAGCCCTCTATGCCCCGTACCGGTGCCTGGATGGCAAGTTCCTTATCATGGTGGTGATAAACGACCAGCAGTTCGCCGCCCTTTGCCGTGCCTTGGATCTGGAGCACCTGATCGACGACCCGGACTTCAGCGACAACCTGAAACGGACGCAGCGAAGCGTGGAACTGCGCGAGCTTATCGAAGGCATCCTGGCCACGAAAACAAGGGAGGCGTGGTTGAGCATCCTGGAGCGGCACGACCTTGCGGCGGCGCCGATACTGGAGCGGGACGAGGTTTTCGACCACCCCCAGATCAGGGACAACGAGATGCTGACCTTCCTCGAGCACCCCATGGAGGGGCAGGTGGAAATGGTCAACGTACCCGTCCGCCTCTCGGAGACCCCCGGCGGATTGCGCCGCCCGGCTCCTCTTTTGGGCCAGCACACGGAAGAGGTACTTGGAGAGCTGGGTTACAATGCCGCCCGCATCCAGCAGTTGCGGGACCAGAAAGTCGTTGGATAACCGATTACCGCCGGGAACCCGGCCCCGGCCGGCCCGCCACCGGGTTCTCACTGCTGCCTTCAAACCGGTTGCCCAGGCCGCCCCGGTTGTCACCGAAACTGGCCGCGTCCCGGCGCCCCCCATCCACCCTGGCCCGGCCAGCCTCGCCTCATAGGAAGCAACCGGGGAAGCAACCGGGGAAGCAACCGGCGGCGGGCCGCCAATTCCATCATCGCAAACGCAATTGCTGAGAGAGCGCCTCCAGCCATGGCGTCCGCGATGAAATGGTTAGCCGTGATGGTGATGGCGAAAAAGGTCAACACCGGATAGATCATTCCAAGAAGCCTGATCCAGCCGCCGAAAGACCGGACGATGACCGCTCCCAGGATGACCGTCCAGCTGAAGTGGAGGCTGGGCATGGCCGCGTTGGAGTTGTAGAAGGCAGCCATCTCCGGCCCCCCGTAGATTGAAGGGCCCAACTCCTGGATGGTGTTCACAAAATATGCGGTCATGTTGAACGGCGAGACAACCGGGAACAGCATGAATACGAGCAACGCGATTGCCAGGGTGATCAGCACAACGGTGCGGGTGTAGTAGTACCGGGGCCGGTTGGTGGCATACAGGACCATCCCCATGGCCATAATCACCGGCCAATAGGTGACGATATAGACCCAGTTGAGGAACGTGGCGACCCCTTTGGCGTTGTCCAGGGTCCAGGACTGCCACCCCGGCTCCCAGAAGAAGCCCAGAGACTTTTCCAGGGAAATGACCCGGCCCGCGTTCTCCAGCCCTTTGGCGTCTAGGTCGGAGAATACCAGGCCGCGAGTGAGAAGATACACGGCGTAGGCCCCAAGGATCAGGGCAAGCTCCAGAAAGTGGCCTTTCCAGGTCCCCAGCGCCGACAGGACCGGGGCGTTGCGGGCACGGGACCACCTGGCCGGAGCAGCCCGGTTTTCGAAGGGGTCCACCGGGGGGTCCACCGGGTGATGACCCCGTTCTCCATCGCCGTCCATTCAGCTTGGACTAGCTAGACAGGGTGCCCTGCTGACCCGAGGGCTCGCCGGCACAATCGTGGTACCCGTCCTGGGCATCTTGAAGCCCGTCTACGGCAGGCGCCCCCATCGGCCCAATCGCACCGGCGATGGGATGCCGGCGTTTGCCGAACGATGCCCGAAGATGCGTCCGCAATTTCGGCAAGAAGAACCGGCAGCGGATTCCCAGCTCCAATGCGGCGAAAGCGCCCGCAATCAAGATGCCGCCACCAATCGCATCGAGAATGTAGTGGTTGCCGGTAATGGTGATGGCCAGCAGGGTTACCGCCGGGTAGAGGATTCCGAGGACTCGCACCCACCTGTTGCCCGATCGCAGGAACACGATGCCGAACATGACGGTCCAGCTGAAGTGCAGGCTGGGCATCGCCGCGTATGGATTATAGTAGTTGGCGAACTCCCGGCTGGCGTAAAAGGCCGGACCGAAGGCATTGATGGTGTCCACGAAGTAGCTGGCCATCATGCGAGGCGGGGCCAAGGGAAACAACATGAAGCCCAACAGGGCCAGGACAAAGCTGAGCAGCACGACGTTGCGGTAATAAATGTAGCGGGGCCGGTTGCCAACATAGAGGATGAGGGCGGCGGTCAAGATAATCGGCCAGAAAGTGAATATGTAGGCCCAATTGAAGAAGACCACCACGGTTTGGGCGCTGGCGATGGCCCACGCCTGCCAATCCGGTTCCCAGAAGAACCCCAGTGATTTTTCCAGTGCAATTATCGTGCTGGCATTGGCCAGGGCAGAGGCTTCGATGTCGTCGAAGAATAGCGCTCTGGTGTACATGTAGAGGAAGTAGGCGCCTACGATGATGAGCAACTCCCGGAGGTGGTGAAGCCAGGTCCTAAGCGGGACCCGCTTGAAGGCGTTGAAGCGCCCGGGAAGCAACATGCCGCTCTACCCTCAGCTATGCTTGCCTACCGCCCAGCTTCCGGTCGATCAGGCGTCGACGCCGATGCGCGGTGACCGGCATGGTATCGCCACTTGCATTGACCGCGAGCCGCCCTTGGGACCAGGAATGACGCCCTCTCCTGGGGCGGATACCTAAATGACGCGCAACTTTCGACTCTCCCGGACCCTGGCCCGCCTCCGGGTACGAAACCGCCCGCTCACTCTTCGTCGGACTCGTCCATCCTACCGGTGGCCAGGGGAAAGCGTCGGCCATCCGTGCTTGAAATCCCTCGCCTGCCCTGGCCCATCATTCCCGTGGAACCTGCATAGGCCGGCTCC
>CAYOAF010000172.1:0-2544 GCA_964401855.1 uncultured Dehalococcoidia bacterium | reverse complement strand
TCGTAGATGATGCCTCCTTCAGCGGAGTTCCAGCGCCGAAACTCCCAAACCGGGGTGCCGTTGACCACCAGGGAGCCGTTCCAGCCTGCGTACTTGTTGGTTGTTGAGCTGCCCTCGCCGTAGGCGCCCACAAGCACCCTGCCGAAGTCTTCGGAGAGCTCCAGGCTCCACGTCTTGGGCGCCTCTTGGAAGGTTATGGCGCCCAAGTCCCATTCCCCCGACATCTCACCGGATGGAGTGATTCCCGGAGGCGGTGTGAGGATCGGGCTGGGCTCAAGCGTGGGTGTGGGGGCAGAGGCCGGGCGGCGCAGGCGTGGTTGTTGGTGGGACCAACACGGGGGTGACTGTGGGTGCGGTGGTGGGCTACGCTTTCGGGTATGCTCAGTATACACAGGGCAGCGGAGTTGAGCCAGGTCAACAGGGCGGGCGGGCCGCTCACCGGCATAGCCACCACCCGCCTTGCGGCTATAGCGCTCCTGAAGTGGCAGGGTCACGGTGCCTAGAGCGGTTGCCTGGTCTCGTCTCGTGTGGTAGATTAGCTTATTGGGAACTCCGGAGTGTCCGCTTTCGCCCGAGCGTTTCGGGGTCAGGCCCCGGCGTGGTTTCCGGTCCAAGGGCCAGCCGGGCTCCGGTGTTCGCGGTCATTGGTCCGCTGTTGTGGTGAGACTGGCGGCCAATGCTATGTTAGGAGTGGTGAATGGCTTATGTGACCCCCCGGGAGGGCGAATCTCCCGAGAGCCTGGTAAACCGTTTTCGAGCCTCGGTACAGCACTCAGGTATATTGCGGGAATTGAAAGACCGGCGGTTCTTCCGGTCCAAGGCCCAAAAGGCCCGGCTCGCTGCCCAGCGGGCGGCCCGGCGCCGCCGCCGCCAGAGCCGGCGCTAACCAGATACTCCTTCGGCAAACGGAAGGCTGGCCGGCGCGGAACTTGCGCCCCAATGAGGCGTGGCGTCAGGGCCGGGTCCTGCACCAGTTCTATATCCTGGCTACAATTGACCGGCCCGGTAACAGGAGGTAACCCCACCGGGTCAGTTTTTTTGTCACGGCCCCATCCCTTCGGCGCTTACTCCGAATATGGGCCCCCTGCCCCCTCAGACCGTCAACTCCAGCATGTACAGTCCGTCCCCTTCCCGGATGCCGGGCACCCACCAGCGGCCGGTCTCGGCAGGCCGGGCCAGGTCCTTGACGTCGACGATCATGTAGAATTGATCGTCCTTCTGGTCTCGTGGCTGAAAATCGGCCGCCCCGGTGGACAGGTGGGCGTATTCGCCGTCCACCCACCATAGGCAGTGGACGCCCCGGGAGTAGGGGCCGGAGGCATTCAGGAACCCGATGCGCCGCATCTCGCCGGGCTTGCTTATATCGAGACCCTCATGCCGGTGCCGGCCTGACCCGGTTGGGCGGACTGGTAGGCCACCAGCATGATGTCGCCAATTACCGCCAGGGAGTTGGACCGGTGGTGCGGGTACGGCAGCTCGGTCTGGGCCAGCAGCTTGGGGTTGGCCAGATCGGTCACGTCTACCGCGGTGACCTTCTTGGGAGGGCCTTTGTGGGCCATCCAGAAAATGCGGCGCTCGCCGGTCAACTGCTGCAGGGCCACACCCTCACCGATGTTGCCGAAACCGTTCAGGTCGTGGTGAGAGACTAGCTTCAGGTTCTTGATTTCCTGCGTCTTGATCGTCATCACGCCTCTGTTTCTGATTGGTATTGGTCATCACCGGCCGCCGTTGCCGGTTCAACGTTGGGCGAGATTGAGGTAACATGGGCCACCGGGGCCACCGGCCCTCCCGGAACCAGGCGCCTACAGCGGGATCCGCATCACCTCCTCCGAGAATACGATTTCGCCGTCAAAGATACTGCGGACTTCCCCGATGCCGTTTTCCATGGGTCCGTGCCCGGCCAGGCGGGGGCCGATATGGACCAGCACCAGCTTTTTGACCCACGCGTCCTGGGCCATCTGGGCCGCGCCGCCGGTGCCGCACGAGCCGCTAAGTGTCCCGTCCGCCTCAATGGCCCCCTGGTCGTTCGTGCACATGCAGAGCATCACGTCGGCGCCTTTGGCCAGCGCAGTGACGCTCCCGCAAGGGCGGGTATCTCCGGTGAACACGACGCTTCCCTCGGAGGAATCCACCCGGTAGGCCAGGGAATCCAGCCAGGGCTGCACGTGCTCGGCCGGAGCGGCGGTCACCCGCCAGTCTTTACCGCTGAACACCAAACCGGGTCCCACGTCTTTGGCGGCCACCGATGGAGGCTTCCGGGGCAGGGTCCCTCCCCGGTTGATGAACACCTGCTGGCTCGATGGGTGGTTCACCCGGGCCCTCCAGTCGTCGGCGAAAACGCCGTTCTCCCCGATGATGCCCTCGGTGATCTTCTCTGTAAGCTTGGGGCCGAACACCTGCAACTGGTTCTCCTTGCCGATGCTCTGGTCCCAGCGGCACAGGAGGAAGCAGGGGTAGTCTATGTTGTGGTCGAAATGGTGGTGGGTGAAAAAGAGGTGGTCAACGCTGGTGGGAAACAGGCCTGCCTTGACCAGCTTGTGGGTG
>CAYOAF010000171.1:0-23790 GCA_964401855.1 uncultured Dehalococcoidia bacterium | reverse complement strand
AAAATGGGGGAGTGGATGGGGCCCGGTGGCCCTTGCGGACTTCAAATCCGTTATGCCTCGTGACGAGCGGGGTAGGTGGGTTCGACTCCCTCGCACTCCCGCCAACTTTTCCAGGCACGAAACCATCAAGAGACGCCACTGGCAACAGTGGCGTCTCTGCTTGTTTGTTAACACTTGGCGGCTCACTGTTAACAAAAGTGTTAACAACGCCCATGTACCGCTGGTACAGATCGCGCCGCCCTTTACACTGGGTCCACCTCAAGCCACTTCAGGCCGTCAGCTTGGGGCCAGGCTTGGAGGCTATCCGAAAAATTAACCAAGGCTTATCATAAGGACATGCCGTCTTCCAATAATTTGCTTGTGGCCCTCAGCAAATGGGCTTCGGGACAACAGGAGAACTTCCTGTCGGACGCATTTGTCCATCTCATGAAAAGGTCGGCTTCTCTCCGGCAGACCGGCAGTAGGCGAAGAACCCCCGGGCGGCTGTCCGGTCTTTTTCCAGTGCTTGGACATTCTCGCGATCTCCCGCCTCCTGCCACACCCTGGCCTCAGCCTGTAAGCTGGCCCACAACTCTACCTCAGCATCGTCTTCCGGCGCCGTGGCCGTCAAACGTGCTTCCAGCTTGCTGACCCGCCCGGTAAGCCTCACCTAGCAGCTTCCTCCTGGACCGCGATGCGGGTCTCCAGGTCCAGGAGCTCGGCCCCCTTCATCGAATAGTCCAGGATGGCGCAGGCTGCTCGCCGCTCCGGCCGCATTTCCCATGGAATGGTGTTCACCACAAAAAGAAACAGGGCTTTGCGCTGAAGCCCTGTTTCCGGGTGTCTTGAAACTCGTTGCACAAGCCCCTCCGGACTGCGCAACGACCTTTGAAAGCGGCCCCTAGCCGGCGTGGGTGGTGGCCGTGGACGGAGTGGGTGCTGGCCTCTCCTTGGTCCGGCTGACGCCAATGCGCCGGGCCAGAATCACCTTGGCAATATTGGTGCTCCCAGCAGCGTGACGCTGGCCGGCCGCATAGCGCTGCTCGACCTCCTGCGCGCCACCGTGGGGGGCTCCTGGCTCATTGCTGTCCAGGAGGGCATCCATCTTCATGACATGGCGAACCCTGATGGCTTGACGCATGGTCTTCAGCCTGTTGTGCACGTTGTGCACATTGCCCTCGTAGGTAATCTCCATACGGTTCTGGTACATCCAGAAGGTACGCTTGGCCATCAGGCCGTCCACATGGGCATCGATGTAGGCGTCCATCGCCTGCTGCTGAACAAGCGGGTCATCGCCCAGGGTGCCCCCGTTCATTTTCGTCTGCTGGACATACTGTACGAGGTTGTCGACGACCGGATCCGAGGGGAAGGCCCGGCCTCGGCCGCCGTGCTCTTCTTCCAGGCTGGTATTGGTGACCTGCCATCCCTGGAAGGCGCCGCCGATGAGGTGGTCTCCAGGCACCCGCACGTTGTCAAGGAAGATGGTGTGCTGCTCATTGCTGGTGAGAAGAACCTGTGTTTTGATTTCCAGACCCTGGGAAGGGCTGGGAATCATAAAAAACCCCAGGTTCCGGTGGCGCGGCGCATCGGCGTCCGTCAACATGGGGCCAAAGAGCCAGTCGGGCTCAGGACCGCGGCCACTGATGTAGACGTTCTGACCCGAGAGGACCCAGTCGTCACCGTCCCGCACGGCCTTGCTCTTGATGTTGGCCAGGTCGGCGCCGGACTGGGGTTCGGTGAACTTCTGCCAGGCGGTGCGCTTTGCCGTCAGGAGAGGGACCAGGAACTTCTGCTTCTGCTCTTCCGTGCCCCAAACCAGGAGGGCTGGGAGGACGTAGGCATTGGTGAAACTGCGGGGGACCCTGAAGTTGTAGAACTCCTCCGCGAGGATGGTCTCGTGGTCCCCGGTCAGGCCCCCACCGCCATACTCCTTGGGGTAGTTGGGATATAGCCACCCCTTCTCAGCCAGTTCCTGATGCTTCTCCCGCCAGAACTGGTAGTGCTCCTCGGTGAAGTCCCGGAGATCGATGGGCTCCTTCATTTTCTCGGGGACATTCTTCTGTAACCAGGTCTGGACTTCTTTGCGAAACTGTTCTTGCTCTTCTGTGTAGGGCGTTATGAAGTCCATGCGTTTCCTCCTTGTTCTGGAACACGCCTTTTGCACAGCATACTACTGACGGTTCGCCACAGTGTCAAGCGGTGAAAAGAGCCGCATCCTACATTCATAGGTGTATCATAATGCTCACGCGCCGACGCTGCCTATATTGTAGGCAGCATATCGAGACTTTTTACAGGAACGCCGATCTTGATACAAGCGTATCTGGAAAATCCGAGTTGAAGACTGGACTGGCTCTGTCGACGAGTTAAGAGAGGGTGGGTGACCTGGGTTCAGTGCCGGGAGGTCTTGAGGCCGCACCTCCAGAACCTGCATGGGGGGGGGAGAGTGTGGCACCCATCAGGTTTCGCCTCGGTCCGGCCGGCGTGGGCCGGCGCTGGAGTGCCGACGCTTCTGGACCAAATAGAAGGCTACGATGGAGAGAGGCATGAGCAGGATCACCACTCCCAGGCCAACCACGATGGTCCACGGCCCCACGCCCAGCAGGTGGTCCAGGAGATTTTTGATCTGCTCCAGCAGGTCTGGGTCTGCCGCCTCGCCGTGATGGGCGGCCACGGAGCTTAAGAACGGCCAGGGCATGCCGGGTCAGCCGCCAGCCGCCGGGGCTGATTGGACCCGGTAGCGCATTGAGTATTTGCGCTCTTTGACGGTGAACGCGGAAAGGGCCGCCAGGAACAGCAGCGATCCGACGATGGCAAAGGGGAGAGTGTAGGAGCCCGTCACGTCATTGAGGACTCCGGCCAGCAACACCGACAGGGAGCCGCCTAGCTGGTGGAAGCCGAAAGAAATCCCGGCGATGGTCCCGAGGGCCCGCACACCGTAGACGTCGGCGGTCAGAGCACTCGTCACGGCGGCGGTGGCGACCCAGGAAACCCCGGCTAGGGTGGCGAAGGCCCACAAGCCCGCGGTCGACGGCGTTGTCAGCAACACGACGTAGGCACAGCCACGCAAGAGGTAGGCCGTGGCCAGGACGTTCTTGCGGCTGTACCGGTCGCCCAGTACCCCCGCTCCGATGGCGCCCACCACGTTCAAGAGCATCATGAACGAGAAGGCCCAAGCCGCCATAATGGGAGATGCGCCCGCCTCCTCCTCAGCGTAGGCCACAAAGTGGAACGATATCACCATAGTGGTGCACCCGCAAACGAAATAGGAAGAAGATATCTGCCAGATTGGCAGAGACCGGAACGCCCTGGTCCACCGGTCCGTTTCCAGCAGCCCTAGCGCCTGGTAACCAGGGCCCGTGGCTCCGTCCTGACGCGGGCCGGGGTCTCCGTCGGGGCCCAGCCCCATAGCACCGGGATCGTCGCGAAGGAACATGAAGGCCAGAGGCACCGAGAGTACCAGGATAATCAGGCCCAAGGCGACCCAGCTTACCCGCCAGCTCGTGGCCTCCATCAGGTAGGCGGCGAAAGGCACCAGCACCAGTCCGCCTAGAGAGCTCCCCGCGCCGTTCAGTCCAATCACGGTACCCCGCCGGCGCAGGAACCACTTGGCCAGCAACGCCTTGGTGTTGATCGACGACGCGCCGCTCAAGCCCACGGAGGCGACGACACCAAACGTGAAGGCGAGGAACAGGATATGGAAAGTAGCGGCGAGGGAGACCGTGGTCAGGCCAACGACGATCAGGCTGGCCAGGATCACGCGGACCCCCGATCGGTCGAAAAGGTAGCCCATGAACGGCTGGGTCAGCCCGTTGACTAGGACACCCAGCGCCAGGGCCAAAGATATGGTCGTCCGGTCCCAGCCGAATTCCTCGCTCATGGGGATGACGAACACGCCAAAGGCCTGGCGGGCGCCCACCGTGACGAGGGCGATAAAGAGACACGCTGCGACCACGTACCAACCGTAGTACAGGCCCGGTTTGAGGGTGGTGTCGGTCATCCAGTTCCGTTGGCCATGGTCAGTTTGAGCCAGTATACACCGGAGCGAGCCAAGCGGGTCCGCCCGACCCGGAGTTTTGTAACATAGCCAGTCTATATTAACAGCCGGCTCACGGCCCGCATAACCTGTACCGGTTGCCCCGGGGGGGGGCTTGCCCGACGCTGTTAGGCTCAGGCCGGTTGTCCCACGATGGTGAGTATCTTTACTCGAGTTGTTGCGGAACTGCCTTTTCGGATTTATTTGGTCTTGAGTTCAAAGGGTGTTGCTTTCTCGGGATCTTGGTATTTCTTTAACCTTTCCTGCAAAGTGCGTGCGGCGTCTCCCTGCAATCCGAGCGAGGCACGAGGGTAAATGTTCATTGTGGTGGCAATCGCAGAATGTCTCAGCATTTCGCCAACCACTTTGAGGTTGACTCCGGAGATCATCATCAGGGTGGCGAACGCGTGGCGATTGTCGTGCAATCTGGATTCCAGGCCGGCTCTCGTGACTATTTCTTATGAATGTGTTTAGAAAAAGAGCCCTCTTAACCAATGCGGGAGAGTGGTTAAAGTCTTAAGCTTGGCCCATGAGCCGAAGAGTTTATCCCACGGATTCGACTGATGCAGAGTGGACCATTCTGGAACCTCTGGTTCCCCCGCCCGAACCTGGTGGACGTCCAGCCAAGTACCCCCGCCGGGAGGTCATCAACGCCATCCGATATATGCTCAGCACTGGCTGCGCCTGGGACCGTCCTGCCTGCGATGTCTCTCTTGTATGAGGTTATCCCTGTGACCTGCCCACAGTATTCGTACCACTCCCTATGTTAGTCCGACAAGGGCTGGGACTATGTCAGCAGCCAGGACTGCCTGTGGCGCCGGCGGCCCTGGTGGTCAGTTGGCCAGAAAACGGACCCCGCCCGCGCCGTCTTCGGTATGATCGACGGTACTGGCCGCCAACTTTTTGATTGATTCTTGAGCGGCTGGCTAAATCGAAGCTGCCTATTAGTATACGTGGCGGATTTGGATTTCTGGCAGGGGATTGAGCCGTACGACACCCTGCACCCTTCGATACACCCCTGATCTCTCGGGTCCCTAACTGTCTCAGTTGTGCTGGTTGCCAACATGGGTAGCCATTACGGGTCATTATCCCCATGCCGTAATCATAGTGGTCACGGCTTACCTACGCTGGTTATATTCAGATGCTATTGGCAACTCTTTGGCTTTTCTGATTGCCTATTTCCGGATGTCGCTTAACACCTTGGCAAACGGGTGCGCAGCGTTGTCTTCGATATTCAGAGGCAATGACAGATTACCTAGTAGTTCCTCTTCGAATTCCCATGGCGCCTTGTGTTCTAGCCAGCAGACGAAGGCATTATCTGCCATCCAGTCGTCCAACCATCGCTCGCCATTATGCGTGAGGGTCATCCGCCTCCCGCTGCCAACTCTCCTCAAAGGAAATCCGCTGAGATCGCTTAACAGGGCACCCAATGAGCGACGGAGCGTCGACCCTTCTGCATTGCCTCTAAGGTGAGTTGTGATCCTAATCCTCAGGTTCTGCCTGCTGTTCGGCTTGCCTATCTTATCGTGGGAGATGCCAACGTATAAGAGAGTTAAGGAGTCCTTAGTGACGCATCCGTCTACCGGGACGCTACCTGGTATGTCCCTGAAGAACCAAGCATAGACGCCTGGTACAGAAGGCGGTAACGAGGGCGTGGATAGGATCGCATGGCGAGAGTGTAAGACCGAAGGATCAACTATCGGCTGGAACTGGTAGAATGTCCGTCTGATGACCATTGCCAGTAGTTTACCAGTTCTACCCTGCCAGCCAGGACTCCCAGGCGTCTGCGATTGGTGCAGCGCCTTTCGCAGGCAGGGCAAGCAATCCGTCACTTCGAGTATGAAGTCCCCACCCCTTTGCAGCCATGCTTTCATGGGGTAGCATACGAGGCGAGAGGGCGAGTAAACCACAGGATTGCAATGGTTGCGCGGTGTTGCTGGCTGCCCAGAGAAAACGGACCCCGCCTGCAGTCTTGTTGGTATGGATGACGGTACTGCCCGCGAACTTTCTGGTTATCGGCGCGGGCCGCTTGGCCGGAAAGGAGTATCAGGGGACTGGCAGGGGACTTACGATTCCCGATATTGCGACTGGAGATATGCCCGTCTATTTGAACTCTGAAAGAGGCCGGGCATGCGGAGTTCCCAGGATAGAAGAATGAGCCCACATGCACGATAGGTCATCGAGCGCCGGTGGTGCCAGGCCACGTCGCAAGGTGTTCTACGGCTGGTGGATTGTAGCGGCGGGTGGGGTCCTCAATGTCCTCGCGGGAGGCACCTACCACTCCGGACTCTCAACGTACTTCCTTCCCGTGACCCGTGACTTTGGCCTGAACCGGTCGGCAACCTCGCTGGCCTATGGGCTTGCTCGTCTGGTAAGCGGGATCGGTGGACCACCGTTGGGATATCTGGTCGACAGGCTTGGTCCCCGGACCGTTATTGCCTTCGGTGGGGTGATGGCCGGCCTGGGGTTCATTCTGCTGGCCCTCACTCACAACTTTGCCGCATTCCTCCTGGTATACGTTGGAGTGCTCTCCGTGGGCGTGAATGCGGGGTTCAACCATGGGATCATGGCCATGGTCAATCAGTGGTTCGTTCGAGGCAGCGGCCTGGCTATGTCAATAGTCACCCTGAGTATTGCCGTAGGCGGTGCCGTTGTGACCCCGGCAATCGCCTTCATAGTGCTGAATCTGGGCTGGAGGCCCGCCGCGGCAATATCGGGAGCGGTCATAATTGCGGCAGTGGCTCCCTTGTCCATCGTGATACGCCGCTCACCGGAGAGCGTGGGCCTGCTGCCCGATGGAAATCGGGGGCCTCAGAGCGCCCTCCAGGGTCTATCCGCCACACAGGCGTCGCGGTTCGCCCGCTACTATACGACGGTCGATTCTACGGCGAAGGAGGCGTTCAGAACGAAGACCTACTGGCTACTGGCCACCGCCACAGGCCTACGAATTGCTGCCCCCACCGGGGTATTCGTACATCTGGTCCCCCTGATGGTGTGGAAAGGTCAATCGGAGGCTACTGGAGTGTTTGTTGTGTCATTCGTAGCCTTCACTTCCATTCCGCTTAGGGTCCTTCTCGGCTGGTTGGGTGACAAATGGGCCAAGCAGAAGATTGTCGGCATCACCGTGTTGTTGGGAGCTGCCAGTCTGGCCATTCTCCTCCAGAGTGGGGGAGAGTTGTGGCAGCTGCTCATCTTTGCCGCGCTATTCGCCTTCTCCGAAGGGGTGGATGGCCTGTCCTGGTCTCTTGTCGGAGACTTCTTTGGCCGGAAGAGCTTTGCCACAATTCGGGGTGGGGTTGGGGCCGTAGCCGGCTTCATGTCCATGGGCATGCCGGTGTTCGCAGGGTGGGTTTACGACACTTCCGGCAGCTACCACTCGGCCCTTATCCCCATGATTGGCATGTATCTGATGTCGGCCCTGTTGTTCTGGCAACTTCCCAGGCCCAGGCCCCCCAGCCGAGTGGCGGACCCCGCAACCGGAGATGCCTCAACCGGCCAGAGGGATAGCCCCTTCGCAACCGGGAGATTCGATCCGACCTGCAGTCAACCTGGTCCCACTGCACCGTAACCGCCGTCCCGTCGCCTAGCACCATGTGTGTCTACCCGGTACGGACTCCTACCCGCTGCCGCCAGTCAATTTGCCCACCGTCTCGTCCATAGTGATGACAGGAGTTACATTGACGGTGTTCCATTCCATCAATCGCAGGTCCGCCGCAAGTTGATTCACCACGTGAGCGTTCGGCGCATCGACCAGGAAATAGAGGACATGAGCCGGCATGTTGGTCCAGCCGCCCTGGATGGTGGCGCCCAGTGCCCTGGCAACTTCACCCATCCGTTGCATTCCGGCTACCGCTATTTCCCTGACTTCGGGGTGTGAAGCCGCGCAGGTGTCCGGTCCGTGTGTTGCTACAACCATGTGAAGCACGTTATTCTCTCCTTCTCGCTCTGGAGAACTACAGGTCAAGTTGACCTGCATCCAATACTAGAACCAGCCATTTTGAGAGTCAAGCGGGCTTGGTCTTGCCCCATTTCTTTTACGAGCGGCAATGCGGATCTTGCAGGTCATGGTTTGGCCTGTCTGTGCAGGCTAGGCTTCAGTCGAAGGGCGATAAGCTTTCTAGGTTCGTCTTGCGTCGTCATCATATCTATGAGGTGTGGCAAGTAAAGCGTTTGGCCAACACTCGCTCGCCACTTCGGGTATGAAATCCCCAGCCCTTTGCAGCCATGCTTTCATGGGGTAGCATACGAGACGAAAGGGCGAGCAAAGCACAGGTTTACACAGGTTCGCAATGGTTGCGCGGTGTTGCTGGCCGCTCAGAGAAAACGGACCCCGCCCGCAGTCTTGTTGGTATGGTAGACGGTACCGCCTGCCAATGTCTTGATTGTCAGCGCGGGCCGCTTGGCCGGAGAGGAGTATCAAGGGACTGGCAGAGGACTTACGATTCTCGATATTGCACTTGGAGATATGCTCGTCTATTTGAACTCCGAAAGAGGCCGGACATGCTGACTTCCCAGGATAGAAGAATGGGCCTACATGCAGGATAGGTCATCGGCCGCCGGCGGTGCCAGGCCACGTCGCAAAGTGTTCCACGGCTGGTGGATCGTGGCGGCAGGGGGCATCCTCAATGCCCTGGCAGGGGGCACCTACTGGCACGGCTTCTCGGTATACTTTCTACCCGTGACCCGTGACTTCGGCGTGAGCCGGGCGGCCGCTTCATTGGCCTACGGTCTGGGCCGCCTGGAAGGGGCATTCGAAGGGCCTGTGGCAGGGTATTTGGTGGACCGCCTGGGTCCTCGGACGATGATAGCCATCGGCGGTGTGCTGGCAGGCGCGGGGTTCATTCTGCTGTCCCTGACTCGCAGTTTCCCGATGTTTCTTCTGGTCTATGTTGCTGTCCTCGCCCTGGGCATCAATACGGGTTTCAACCACGGTGTCTTTGCGGCGGTCAACCAGTGGTTCATTCGTCGCAAGGGCCTTGCAATGTCCCTAACCTCGCTGGGTAACTCCGTGGGCGGCTTTGTCATCGTCCCAGCGGTCGCCGCGATAGTGCTTAATCTCGGCTGGAGGGCTGGCGCCGCCATATCGGGGCTGGTCATAATAGCCGTCGCGGTCCCGCTGTCCCTGGTTATGCGCTGTTCGCCGGAGAGCATGGGCCTGCTGCCCGATGGAGACCGGGCGCCGGTCATTGCCAGCCGGGGCCGCGCAGGCACGGCATCGGCAGAGCTGGAACACCAGGGTCCGGCGACAAATTTCAGAGCGATGGAGGCAATGAAGAC
The DNA here is from genome assembly GCA_964401855.1 of uncultured Dehalococcoidia bacterium. GTDB lineage: Bacteria > Chloroflexota > Dehalococcoidia > Lucifugimonadales > UBA3495 > CAJWBT01. The sequence goes on along the minus strand of CAYOAF010000171.1, from coordinate 14,501 downwards.
GCGGGCCTACTGGCTCCTGGCACTGGCCATGGGCCTTCGCTCTGCGGCCATCATTGGGGTAATCGTGCACTTGGTGCCCCTGATGGTGTGGAAAGGGCAAACAGAGGCGTCGGGAGCCTTTGTCGTGGCCTTCTATGCATTTGCCACCATGCCGCTCCGGCTCCTTCTCGGTTGGGTGGGTGACAAGTGGGCCAAGCGGAGAGTAATCGGAATCTCGATGCTTTCAGGAGCGGCCAGCCTGGTGTTCCTCCTCCTGTGCGGAGGGGAGATGTGGCAGTTGCTCATTTTCGCTGTGCTGCTCGCCTCCGCTGAAGCCAGCAACGGCCTGGGCTGGTCGCTGGTGGGGGATTTCTTTGGCCGGAGCAGCTTTGGCGTCCTGAGAGGGTGGATCGCCATGTTGCAGAGCTTCCTATCCATGGGCACGCCGGTGTTCGTGGGTTGGGTTTACGATAGTACGGGCAGCTATTATGGCTCCCTAATCCCCGTTGCCGACGTGTACTTGGCGTCAACTCTCGTGTTCTGGACACTCCCCAGGCCTAGGCGCCCGAGCCGGGTGGCTACCCTCACAACTGAATACGCCTCCACCAGCCGGTGAGTTTGCCCCTTCGCTGCGGGAGGGCTCGGTTCTGTCTACCATCAACTCGCTGCCAACGCACCGTAACCAATGGCCCACCGCGGAGAGGCATTCCCGCGAACCCGATGGGATTGACGGCGCTTGTGAATGATACTACCATGACTCTCGTCGAAGATGGTGAGTTGCTCGGGTCGAGGCAACTCGATATCGGGAACCCCGGCTGAAAACGAAGAGAGGGAGGGAAATTATGCCCCGCATGGCTACAGAGGAGAGATTTTTTAGAAACCCAATGGTGCCGTACAAAGAGTATAAGCGCATCAAGTATGAGCCGGGCAAGGTGACTCGAATAAAAATGGCCAGACCACGATACTTGAATGCCCAGAGCCATGCCATGTTCGGCGAGTTGGAGGATGCCTACGACCGCGCCTGCGAGGACCCGGAGTGCCGTGTAATTGTCGTTTCGGGAGAGGGTCGCTGTTTCTCATGTGGAGACGATACCAATGGGCTTACGCCGGAGTCAGCACCCTGCTTGGTAACCGACGAAACGCCTCCGGAGCTGATGGAGCGGTTCGGCTCCGAACGCGCGCTATGGCACCAGTACAACATAGAGCACGACTACTATATTAACTGGTGGCTCCACCAAAAACTGCCCCGCACTCCAAAGCCAACCGTCGGCATGGTGCACGGCTATTGCATCTATGGGGCATTTATCCAAGCCACAGGGTTGGATATCATCTTTGCGTCCGAGGATGCCTTATTCCTGGGTAACAGCGACAGAGCAACGTGGGACATGGGCTTGCGCAAAGCCCTAGAGCTTGCCTATGAAAACCGGTTCATGACCGCACGCGAAGCCCTCGAAAACGGCGTGATCAACCGTGTCTTCCCCGATTTCGAAACCTTGGAGAGGGAGACGCTGGCCTTCGCGGAAAGACTTGCCAGCGAAGTCCCCGCCCACCTGCAGCGTGTCAAGCAAGCCTATCTACAGACACTGGACTCCCAAGGCTACACGACAGCGTATGAGGCGAACCTTACCCCATATGCCCATTATTGGCGACAACTGGCAGCGGATGGGCACGCAATGAGATATGAAGGAAGGGGCATGGCTCGAACCCCTGTGTCTTTATACGCCCTGGCGACAAAGCTGTTGTCGGAGGGAGCGGAGGTGCCCACGAATGTCCTTGAAGCGCTGGCTCGAGCCGCTGCTAGGGATGACAAGGCAGCGTGGCAGAGAGCACTCCATCAAGAGTGGAGGGAGCCAGCACGGTTGGCGCGTGCGGACGCCGACGCGAAGGCCTGGGAGGAACAGAGGGCGAAAGAGGGTGGCAAGGATATTAAGGAAAAGATACTAGATTTGTTGGAAAGCATGAAAAAATGAACGCTTGAACTCAGAAACCGCGGCCGACCAATAATCGGGTTGCTGACAGGCCGGCCGGGATCGAGCACCGGGTCGGGCCAATAGGTAACCCGGATATACAAAAGACGCCTCAATACAGCAGTTAGGCACGAAATTGATGCCAAAGACCTGTGAATGTTGAGGTGTTTTTTTGTGCAGCGATTGAAGCCTTGCCGCTCTCCGCCCGGGAGTTCTTCAACCACACGATCGGGTCTATACGATCGGCCTACCAGAAACACGCTCTCCGCGATCACCTGGTTCTGAAGGACAGGCAGAAGGTTACGGTGCGGTCCGCCCTCCAGCGGCAATTGGCCGCTTGGAGATGAATAACAAGATGGCGATCGAGACGCTCCGCTGGACCCTCCCGTAGCAACGTCCCTAGGCCCGTGGCCACGAGAAGAGTAAACTACTCGCCAGCGTCTCCACACGGTATCTTTTAACCCGAGGCCCCTCCTGAGATGACCTATTCCCCGGCAGAATCCCCGGCCCTATTACCGGACTGTTGAGTTTTGACAAATTTGATAATCGGCACCAATGATTCGGCCAGGTCTCGGCGTGCCCACTCCCTCATGGCATCAAGGGATTTCCTTCCCATCTGCAATCTTTCTTCGTCCGAGAGTTTGGTGAACTGCCTGATGCTGCAGAGAAGGGAACCAACATCTGTCCCGACGCTGAAGCCATTCTGGCCATTGGTGACCAGGTCGGTACCGGCACCTACCTGTTGAGAAACGATCACCGGTAGCCCGAAACACATCGCCTCGTTGACCACAATGCCCCAGGTCTCCTGAATTGACGGCAGTATGAGCACGTCGGAGATCGTGTAGTACTTTGCAATCTGGTCCCTATTCTGGAAGCCGAAAAAAAATACTGAGGCGGCGCCGAGTTCATCAACATAGTTCTGCAGAGACTGTCTAAGTTCACCGTCCCCGACAAATATGAGGGTTTTACGCTCATCGTCTACCTGGTGGTAGGCCGCCACTAGATTGAACAGGTTCTTCTCCTGGCTCAGACGGCCGCAGTACAGGATCACGAGACCCTGTTCAGGGATACCACATTCGCCCCGGATTTGACTGCGCTGAGACCGCAGATCCGCGGATACCTTGAACAATTGGTTGTAACCCCACGAATACGCGAAGGGAAATAATTTCTTATCGGGGACCCCGTACAACTTGTAGAATTGCCTGTTCGCTGTTCCAGCACAAAGGAAACCTGAGCATAGCCTAAAGAGCACGTTGCCCAGAATCATCCTCTTGATTCGTCTCTTCCGATTCGACCGCAACGGCTCGATTTGAACGTTGGCATCGGTCATGTACAAGAATGGTAATCTGAAGAGCACACAGACAGTGAGGGCCATCCACCAGGTGGGGTTCATCCACGACATCAAGATGACGGCATCTGGCCGGCCCAGGATTATTTCTTTTATTACTCCAACGTTAATCAGGCCGAAAGGCCATTTGAGATATGACGGCCGGGGGGCGTAGTTCCTCAGGAGTATGGATCGGTAACCTTCGAGTAATTCCTCGCTGCCGCCCCATTGCTCATCTACCTTGTACATTTCCCACACATCTTGCGAGAAATGACCCTCGTCGGAGCAAAAGTAGACGGTCAGGTCGATCTTGGGATGAGCCGCCAACTCACGAAACAGCGCCGCTTGATAGTAAAAGCAGGTTGGGGCAACGATGGATACCTTGAACCGGGAATTGGTTGCACTCACTCAGGGAACTCGCTTCCACCCTCTTATCTGTTAGCGGCCTCGAAGGGGATTTGGGTAATTCATCGCCAGTGTGACTACACCCATTATAACCCACCGGCCTTCTTCTAGCCGGCATAGGTCTGGCAGACTGGCTGGCACCATGGGTTTGAGTGGAGTGCCGGTCAACGGCCGGAGTCTTGCTCCGTGGCCAACCGGCTAACCTGCTTTCAAGCCCACGCTTCCCGCCCTTGCGGGGGGGGGTGCACCATTTCGGCCCCGGACTAGCGGACAAATGCCGCTTCCCGGCCCGTGAAAGCATCATGAATTCGCTCGTGTTCAAATTCCATCACGTCCATGGACTGAATCTGTTCCCGTGAGAAGTATCCGACTTCGGTCGTCTCATCGGTGATGTAGAGTTCCCCACCGATGGACTCCGCTTCAAAACTCAGCGTAAGCCCTTGCCGCCGGTTCCCGTCGGCATATTCAATAATGTGATACGGGGATGTGTACACACCAATCAACCTGCCGACCCGGACGGCCAACCCGGTTTCCTCCAACACCTCTCTCGCACACGCCTCAGCCGCACTCTCCCCTGGGTCTAGGGCCCCACCAGGGAAGCACCACCGGCCATTATCGGACCGGCGGGTGAGCAAAACACTTTGTCTCTTGCGGTTGAATATAACCCCAGCGCACGAGGGGGTCAGTTTCGCTAATCTACCTATCCGCTCGCCGTAAATCAGCTTTGCCACGTCTGGTGATGCCTCCAGTTGGAACGCGAGTCTCCGGGCGACTGTCGGAAAGCATAACAGCACCGGGCGGGAATCTCCATCAGCCAGAGCGAGGACACGCCGCGAATCACCTGGGAGCGCGCGGGAGAAAGCGCCGGAATCCAGAGAATGCTTCCTATGTCGAATGGGCTGCTTTGGTATAGCCCGGCTGCGAATTCGGCCGGTTCTTACTGACATCTGCTCCTTGCCGAGCAGCAACCCTCACCGGTACGATAGTGTCCCAATCCCCCTTCACATCGGGTCGCTGGTCCTTTGACGAGCGGCCCATTCATTTTGCCAGCAGGCACCGCCGAAAGGTTCAAGCCTTGAGCCGCATTGGTGTCAACACTGTCCACAAGGGTGTTTATTCCTTGCATCGTTACAGGTGCAAGCCCCATGCCTTCAGAGGGTGCGCCAGGTTCATAGTGTGTGTACGGGAAGACGAATACAGTGTGACTGGCATTCTCTGCAAGTAGAATAGTTGTGAAGAGGAGATGGAGCGATGGCGAAGCGTAGTAGGTTGGTTACCGGACTGGTTGTCGGAGCCGCCGTGGGGGCCGCCGCCGGGTTGCTCCTGGCGCCCAAGCCCGGGAAGGTTGCCCAAGAGGTTGTGATGCCACGGATGGGCAATCCACGGCAGAAGGCGGGCAGTAGGGTGCGCACTCTCCGCCGGATGAGGCCTGAGGAAAGGGACGCCGCGGCTGTGAAAGACTCCTTGGACCAGCGGGTCGGAATCCCCGGCTAACACCCGTCCGGCTCCAGGTGAACGGGCTTTGAATTCAGCCCGGTGGCCCCTCGAACCGCCCAGTCTCAGGCTGGCATCTTTGCTGAAATGTCCCCGGCTTGGCCGCGAAACCAGCACCGGCGTGGTATACCACCGTTGGAGGCGCGGTTTCTCGCCCTCGGGCGCATGTCGACAGCCTCGCCGGCGAAACCGGTCCGGAATGCCCCTCAGGGAAGCACTCCAGAGACCGTCCCGTTGGCTAGGTGGGTTTACGCCCCTTCCACCGCCTGGCGGATGGCCCTGATGTTGGCTTCGGCTGAATCCGGCGTATAGGTGCACCCGCTGCCCAGCATCCAGCCCTTGTTGCCCATGGCCTCCATGAGTTCCCGCACCGATCCGGCGAGGCCCTCGGGGGTGCCATCCACCAGCTCGTTTCTGTGTTGTATGCCTCCGATGACGGTGCGCCCCCCGACCACGATCTGCCCCTCCACCAAGCTTGTGTTCCCCTGGCCCCAGGCATCCCAGTTGAACGAGTGGGCGTGGTAGTCGGCCAGGGCAGAGAGCATGTTGTGGTCCCGGCACACGTGGAGGACGTTAAACTCGGCGTCGGCAAGGGCGTCCAATACCTTGACGTCCGTTGGGCGCGAGACGCGAAGATACTCCTCGACCGACATGCGGTCGGTCGTGCCCCAGGCGGTGGTGGCGTAGAAGAGGCCGCTGGCCCCCCGGTCCAGGCAAGCTCGCCCGAGGGCGATAGTCGACTCAGTGGCAACTTCGAGGGCGTACTGGACTTTGTCGAAATGTTCCCGCACGTACTGTAGGAAGATATCCTCCGAAGGGACCAGGCGGGAGAGGTTGGAGAACGGGGTGAAGGCGGTAGCCAGGAAGGGCACCTGCCCATCCAGGCCGCTGGCAATGAGTTCAAGCGCGTGAAGATGCTCGGCCAGAGGCCCCTTATCGAGGGGCGGGACCTCCAATTTCAGCCAGTCGCCCGGCTCCTTGATCGGCGTATCCACCACCGCCGGTGGCTGATCGCCGTCGTACCGTATCTTGAGGCCCCAGGCCTCGGCGTGAATATTCGCCCTGATATTGACCTTCATGTAGTCCCAGTCGTAGCGATTCTGGAAGCTCAGCATGGCCTCGGCCAGATCTTCGGCGGTCTTTTCCTGAGTGAAAAAGTGGCGCCACATACTGATGGGAGGCCGGTCCATCCGCTGCCCATTCAGGGCCGCCATCGTGCGCTCCCGGTGAGTCATCTGTCCTGTCATTGGTTCATCGCCTCCTCTTGGAAAATGGATGGTCCGGGCAGGCTTGGCCGTTCTCCTGGCTCCGGCCATAATACTAACACACAGGCCGCTACGGTATCCCCGGGCCGGCCGCCTGGGACCTCAGAGTCGGGAAGCGCGCAAATCGAAGCCGCGGCCGGGGTAACAGCCTCAGGGGTCAGGCATCACGTGGGCGCCAAACCGCCGTATCTGCTCGGCGGATTCCGCCACCGGCCAGAGACACACCAGTTTAGCTCCCGCCTCTGTCCATCTCGCCAGGAGGGCTTTGCACTCCTCGTAATCCCCCACCAGATAGTGTCCGCTCCCGGCGTCGAAGGGAGCGCGGGCCGCGGCCTCGACGATGGGCGCGGCCACTCGTCTGGCCTTTTTCCTGTCCGGGTCGACGAACATGAACATTGTATCGACGGCGTTGGGAAAGGTATCCGGGTCCTTTCCTTTCTCCAGCAGGGCGGCATTCAGCGATTGCCAGGCGGCGTGGAACTCCTCCGGAGTGGAGTGCAGGGCGGAGGCCACCCATCCATCGGCCAGGCGGGCGACTCGCCGCATCCCCGCGGGCGCGCCCCAACTGGAAAGCCAGATGGGGGGACACGGCTTCTGGACGCAGCCCGGAGATATGGTGACGTTTTCGAAAGTGTAGTACGGCCCCCGATGGGTGACGCCGGTCTCGCTGAGGAGGGCCCGGAGCGCGGCCACACCGTCATCCAGCATCTTCCGGCGCTCCTTGAATGGAATCCCCAGCGCGTCAAAGTCCGACTGGGTGGACCCCTCACCCACCCCGATAATCAGGTTGCCACCGCTCAGTATGTCGAGAGTGGCGAAGCTCTGGGCCATGGCCACCGGGTGGCGAAGCGGCAGACCCACGACGCCGGTGCCGATGGTTAGCCTCAGCTGCTGGGTCCGCCCGGCGACGGCCGCCAAGAGCAACATGCAGTCCATCCACGGGTCCCAATAAACTATGTGGTCGGTGACCCATATGCTGGAGAACCCGGCCGACTTGGCCGCCTCCACCGTCCCGGTCAGGAGGCCGTGAGACGCCGGCCGCGGGTCCCCGCCGGAGAGGGTCCGGGAGGGAAGATGGACCCCATAGCTTACGGTGGGAGGGACCATGGCGCTCTCCTCCTGGTGGAACGTCTTACGCCGGGCTGTGTGCCGTTGCCCTCGCCCGATTATATCAACCGTCACACCCTATCAGGCAGGAGCGCCCCCACAGCAGCCGGGCCGGATTCCCTTGGAGCAAGACTGAGGAGTATGAGGGGAAAGGGCCTTACACCCCTACCAGGATGGCTGGGCAGTGAGACATAGTATACACATGTTCCGAGACATGGTGGACACCGTAGCGAGGCCTCCCGCCTTCGAATCTTGACAGGGAGCAACCGATGGCATAGGTTACTGAGGGCCGAACCCAACCGCACCCACGCCCGCTCGTCGGAGGAAAACGAATGGCAGAAGAGAAGTCAGGCGTGGAACTCCTTCTGAGCCCCTACCGGGTCCTGGACCTCACCGATGAGCGGGGACTTCTTTGCGGCAAGATGCTGGCCGACCTGGGCGCAGACGTGGTCCAGGTGGAACCCCCCGGCGGAAGCACCGCGAGAAACCTGGGTCCTTTTTACGAAGACGACATCCACCCTGAGAAGAGCCTCCTCTGGTGGGCCTACGCCGCCAACAAGCGGGGGATCACCCTGAACCTGCACAACGTCGGCGGCAGGGAACTGCTCCTCAGGCTGGTGAAAGACGCCCACTTCCTCATCGAGTCCTTCCCTCCCGGATACCTGTCGGACCTGGGCATGGGATACTCTGACCTGAAGGTCATCAACCCCGGCCTGGTGATGGTGTCCATCACGCCTTTCGGAAAGGACGGCCCCTACGCCGGCTACCAAGCACCGGATATCGTTGGCCTGGCCACCGGCGGGCTCCTGTACCTCACCGGCGACAGCGACCGGCCCCCGGTGAGAGTGGGCTTCCCCCAATTCTACCTTCACGGGGCCGCGGCCGGGGCCGGCGGCGCCCTAATGGCCCACACCTACCGAGCCATTACCGGCCTGGGCCAGCATGTCGACGTGTCATGCCAGCAGGCGGTGGCCAAGGCCCTGGCCAATGCCCCTCAAAACTGGGATGTAGACGGCGTGGTCATCAAGCGCATGGGCGCTCTCCGCCAAGCTTCCAAGGATGCCACGGTGCGAATCACCTGGCGGTGCAAGGACGGCCACGTGAACTTCATGCTCCAGGGCGGTTCGACCGCGCAGAGCACCCGCTCCATGCTGGCCTGGATGGATGAGGAGGGCATGGGTAACGAAGACCTGAAAAAGGTCAACTGGGAAGAACTGGGCTTCGGCCAGGGCTCGGCGGAAGTCGCGGAGATGGCCGCAGAACCTCTGGACCGGTTCCTCATGACTCATACGAAAGCAGAGCTAACGCAGGGGGGCTTCGAGCGCCGCATTTTGCTCTCCCCGGTGGCTACCCATGGGGATGTCTTGTACCACCTTCAGCTAAAGGCCCGCGGTTTTTTCAAGGAGCTGCACCACCCGGAGCTGGAAGCCTCAGTTACCCATCCTGGACCATTCGTGACGAATGAGGGAGAGCCACGGGTCGGGTTGCGCCGGCGGCCCCCCTTGATCGGGGAGCACAACCGGGAGATCTACCGGGGTGAGCTGGGCCTCACGCTGGAAGAGATGACCGGCCTCAGAAAAGGAGGTGCGATCTGATGGGCGAAAAACCGTTGGCCGGGGTCAAGGTGCTGGACTTTTGCTGGGTGATTGCAGGACCCATGGCCACCAAGTCCTTGGCTGAGTTCGGCGCCACCGTTGTCCGGGTGGAGTCCTCCAAGCGTCCCGAGACACTGCGGCGGGCCGCTCCCATCAAGGGCGGAGAGGACAACATAAACGGAAGTGGCTACTTCGCCAACTACAACGCCAACAAGTACGGGATCTCCATCGACATGAGCCATCCCCAGGCCAGAGACCTGATCCTGCGTTTGGCGCCCTGGGCGGACCTGGTGACTGAAAACTTTACCCCCGGCACGATGCCGAAATGGGGTCTGGGATACGCCGACTTGAAAGAGGTGAATCCTGGAATTGTCATGTTCAGCACCTCCATGTTGGGCCGGGGCGGCCCCATGGAGAACCAGCCTGGTTACGGGCCGGTGCTCACTTCTCTCTCCGGCCTCACCTACATCACGGGCTGGCCCGACCGGGACCCGGTGAACCCTCACGGCCCCTACACCGATTTCATCGGCCCCCGTTTCGGGATAGCCGCCATTCTGGCGGGCCTGGACTATAGCAGAAGGACCGGCCAGGGGGTCCATCTGGACATGTCTCAGCTTGAATCCGCCCTTCTCTTCTCGGCGCCTTTCGCTCTGAACCGCGCGGTAAACGGACGGGACCAGGGCCGCACGGGCAACCGGGACCCGGGAGCCGCTCCCCACGGCGTTTTTCCCTGCAAAGGAGAGGACCGTTGGATCGCCATCGCCTGTACCTCCGACGAGCAGTGGCAGGCTTTGCGCCTGGTCATAGCCCCAGACGGCCGAGGCTGGGCCCACCAGGAACGCTTCACCAGCCTGCTGGGCCGCAAGTCTGCGGAGGATGAACTGGAGCGGATGGTGGGCGAGTGGACCGCACCTTGTGATGCCCGCGAGTTGATGGATACCCTCCAGCGGGCGGGAGTGCCCGCCGGGGTGGTGAACGACTGCCGGGACCTTTTCGACGACCCTCAGCTCAAGCTCCGGGGGCACTATCAGTTCCTGGATCACCCGGAGTTGGGCATCCATGCTACCGAGGGCACCGAGATGGTCCTGTCCCGGACGCCGGGGAGCCTGGATACGGCGTCGCCCCTCATCGGCCAGCACACCGAGCAGGTGTTCAGAGAGATATTCGGATTTTCGGCAGGGGAGTACAATTCCCTGAAAGAGGACGGCGTACTGGAGTAGGCTCTGGATAAGGAGCGGGAGAACGTGCAAGCTTCCTTCTACAGGCAAGGCCGCCGGTTACAACCCGAACTGGACTCGTCCCGGTGGCCCATTTGAGGAGGCGAACGTGGCCGGTCGGGGAGGTATGGTGGGAAGGACGCCCGAGGTGTTCTGCTAGCCGGCCGGCAAGAGGCACTCGGGGGCATCGTTTCTTGGGGAGTTGACCAGGGTGGAGACCGGATAGGCTTCCAGTTCCGCCGCCGGACAGGGGACCAGCAGCCGGGTCAGCGCGGCGGGGTCGTCGATGCCCGGGTCCAGCCAGCCGGCCTCGGCCTCCCGGGGCAGGATCACCGGCATCCGGTTGTGGATCGGCTGCATCAGGCTGTTGGCCGTGGTGGTGATGACGGCGCAGGAGTGCAGGGGTTCGCCGGAAGGAGCTTTCCATGTCTCCCAGAGTCCCGCCATGCCGAAGGGCTCCCTGGACTTGGACGCGATGTACATGGGGACCTTCGCGCCCCCTTCCTTCTTCCACTCGTAGAAGCCGTCGGCCAGAACCAGGCAGCGCCGCTTCCGCAGGGCCTGGCGAAAAGCGGGCTTATCCGCCACCGTCTCGGCGCGGGCGTTTATCATGCGGGAGCCGATACGAGGGTCCTTGACCCAGAAAGGGACCAGGCCCCAGCGTATGAACCCGGCCCGGTTTCGCCCATCGCTGATCACGGTGAGCACGTCCTGGGTTGGGGCGACGTTGTAGCGGGGCCGGTACACCAAGTCCCTGGCTTCGAAGTCGAACCTTGCCTGGAGGTTATTCAGTTTCGACGCAAGGCTATAGCGTCCGCACATCGGGGGAACCCCTCTTTCGCGCCTGGCCGTTTCCTCTATGTTATCAAACCTGGACCCTCTCGATGAAGCTGCCGGTCCGGCAAATGAGCATCTACGGTGGCGCTGAGCCGCGATTTGAGGTAGATTGAACGGGTCAAGCGGGGCACGGTGGCTTGTGTCATCGATTTGTCGACACCGAAAGGAGTAAGGCATGCCGGACTCGATTAGAGACGCTTTTATTCGGAATAACCCCAGATCGGCGGAGCAGTACCCCAAGTTCAAGCGGTTCTTCCCCTCGGGCGGCGCGGGCCATGACGGCCAGATTTCCGACCCGTTCCCCATCATGATTGATCGTGGACAGGGCCCGCGAAAGTGGGATGTGGACGGGAACGAATACATCGACTTCGGGTTGGGGTCGGCGTCGTTGCTGTTGGGACACGCCCACCCGGAGGTGGTGGAGGCCCTGGTTCAGGCGGCCCCTAAGGGCTCCCACTACGGAGCGCCCGTGGAGAAAATGCTGGAATGGGGGGAGCGGATCTGCACTCTGATGCCCTGCGCCGACAAGGTCCGCTTTGTGGGGTCCGGGGCCGAGTCCACCATGCTGGCCATGCGCGTCGCCAGGGCCTTCACCGGCAATGAGAAGATTATCCGTTGGGAGGGCCACTATCACGGCTGGCACGACTACGTGATGCCGGGCAACCTGTCTCCCTACGACGTCCCCGCATCCACCGGTATCCCTAAGGGCACGGTGGAGTCGGTCATCGTCCTGCCGCCGGACCTGGATGCCCTGGAGCGCACCCTGGCCGCCGACAAGAACGTTGCCGGGGTCATAACCGAGGGGTCCGGAGCGTCCTACGGCACTGTTCCCCTGCAGCCCGGCTTCGTGGAAGGGGTGCGAAAGCTGACCCAACAGTACGGGGTGGTGATGATTCTGGACGAGGTCATCACCGGTTTTCGCTGGAGCCCGGGCGGCTTGCAGCAGAAACTGGGGATCACTCCCGACCTTTGCACCATGGCCAAGGTCCTCACCGGCGGGCTGCCGGGAGGTGCCGTGGGCGGACGGGCCGAGGTGATGCAGGTCATCGAGAATACCGGCGATTCCAATCACGACCGGTTTGACCGAGTCTCCCACGGGGGAACGTTCAACGCCAACCCCTTGTGCGCCGCCACCGGCAACGCCGCGCTGAGGATCGCCGCCACCGGCGAGATGCAGGAGACCGCCGACCGGATGGCCGGCCAGTTGCGCCGGGGCCTGCGGGAGATCGTGGACCGGTACGAGCTAGCGGCCTGCGTCTACGGCGAAGCCTCCACTTTCCATCTGTATTTCGGGGCCAGGTCCATCGAGGGCCTGGACGCCAACGCCCTCAAGAGCATACCGGGGGAAATCCAGAGGGGGTTTCGCCAGGCATTGCAGGTCCGGGGCGTGGATCTGATGTCCCGGTGCAGCGGAGTGCTCTCCGGCGTCCACACCGAGGCGGACATCGATCAGAGCCTGGATGCCTTTGACGGGGCCTTCAAGGCCATGATGGAAGAAGGCCTGGTCAGCTATAGCTGAGGCGCCGGGGCCTGGAGGTTGTTGCCATGGAACGCATCGGGGCGGCCTTCTCCGGAGACTTGAATCCGACGGATGTGGTGGAGTGTGTCCGCCTGGCGGAGGAGTTGGGGTACGAGTCGGCGTGGGTGTCGGAAGGCCACGGCGGCGACCAGTTCTCCGTGCTCACGGCCTGCGCCCTAGCCACCAACCGCATCCTCCTGGGTACGGGCATCACCAGCGTATTCGTCCGAAGCGCCCCCACCATCGCCATGGCCGCAGCCAGCGTCGACCACTTCTCGCGGGGGCGGTTCATTCTGGGGCTGGGGACCAGTCACAAGGTCCAGGTGGAGCCGGAGCACGGCCTGGTGTTCTCTCACGCAGTGCCCCGTTTGCGGGACTGCGTCCAGGTGGTGCGAGACCTGCTGCGAAAGGGGAAGGTCTCCCTTCATGGCAGCGTGTACAACATCGAGCACTTCGACCTGACTTTTCAGCCACACCGGAGGGACATCCCCATATACGTGGCGGCGGTGTTCCCCAAGATGCTGGAGGTGTGCGGCGAGATCGCCCAGGGCGCGTTGCTGACCTGGTGCACCCTGGAGAACGCCCGGACCGCCGCCCGCCAGGTGGCCCTGGGAGCGGAACGGGCGGGAAAGGACCCAAAGGAAGTGGACGTAGCCACCCTGCTCCGCTGCGCCATCGACACCGACAAAGACCAGGCCCGGGACTCGCTGCGGGGTAATACGGCCCTCTACGCCGGCAAGTTTCCCCGGTACCGCAAGTTGATGGCCGAAGCCGGGTTCGGCGACGAGATGGAGGCGGTCCGGCAGGCCTGGCAGTCGGGAGACCGTGAGAAGGCCATGCGGCTGGTGCCCGCCGGCCTTCTCGACAAGATGGCGCTGCTGGGCACCCCTGAAGAGTACCGGCAGCGGTTGCAAGAGTACCGGCAGGCGGGCATCACCCTGCCGGTCATATCACCCAGGATGTTGGGACCGGACGCCAAGGGGAATACGATGCGGGTCATCCGTGCCTGCGCGCCGCAATAGGACGCCGATAGGACGAATAGATGGATTTTGAATTTACCGAAGAGCAACGACAATTTCGCAACCAGGTCCGCTCCTTCCTGGAGCGGGAAGTCCCCTTGGAAGACCAGGAGGTCTTCGGTGTCGAAACCGAGGAACAGCACCGGCGCGCCCACGCCCTGGCCCTGAAGCTGGCAGCCCGCCGGTGGTTGGCCATTGGCTGGCCGGAGGAGCACGGCGGCGGCGGTAAGGGACCCACCGAGCAGGGCATCGTCAACGAAGAGATGGGCTACCGGATGGCGCCCCGTCGCGGGTCCATCGGCCTCGGCCTGGTGGGTCCTTCGTTGATGGTCTTCGGAACACCGGAGCAGAAGGAGCAGTATCTAGGTCCCATCGCCCGTGGCGAGGCCGAATACTGCCAGGGCTTCAGCGAGCCCAACGTCGGCTCTGACCTGGCCTCATTGCAACTCCGGGCGGTCAGGGACGGCGACGATTGGGTGCTAAACGGCTCCAAGATGTTTACCAGCCACGCCTTCCAGGCCAACTACATGTACCTGCTGGCCAGGACTGATCCCCAGGCCTCGAAACACCGGGGCATCAGCGTGTTCATCGCCGACCTTGACACCCCGGGCGTTTTCCGGCGTCCGTTCTCTTATATCAACGGCTCCGTGGCCGCCCAGACCTTCTTCGATAACGCGCGGCTCCCGGCCACAGCGTTGCTCGGTGAGGAGAACCGGGGCTGGTACCACGCCATGACGTCCCTGGACTACGAGAGGTCCGGGCTGGAGCGC
>CAYOAF010000170.1:0-17465 GCA_964401855.1 uncultured Dehalococcoidia bacterium | reverse complement strand
TCCTGCATCCACTTGGCGAAGCTCACCCAACGGTCTTCCTCCTGCCAGCCAAATACACCGGCGCCGGATGACCAGAGAGGGGCCAGCAGGTCCACTCCCGGCTTTTCGATGTCCAGGTCCACCTCCGGCCGGAGCCGCTTGAGCAGCTCCACCGCTGCCTGGGGGTCCGCTATGGCATCCTGGTAGCCCCGCATGGACGCCCGGACGAAGCCCCGGACCAGGTCTGGGTCATTCGCGATCTTTTCCTCGTTGGCCACCATGACCAGCTCGTAGAAGTCCGGGACACCGTGCTGCTCCATGCGCATGATGTTCAGCTCGAACCCCTGGTTGGTGGCGGAGATGGACTCGTGGACCCAATAGGCTCCCACGATGGCGTCGACCTTCTTGCCGATCAGGGCGGGGACCAGGTCGAAGCCCACGTTGACCAGCTCCACATCGTCAAGGGACAGCCCCTGGCTCTTCAGCATGGTGTCCAGCAGCGGCTCGTTATCCGGAATGCCGGGCCACCCGACGGTCTTGCCCGCCAGGTCCTTGGGCTCGGCGATGCCCGATTCTCTCAACGTCATCACGGAATTCAGGGGGTGCTGCACCAGGGCCATGATGGAGACCACGGGGATGCCCTGCTCCCGGGCAATCATCACGCCGGTCTGGTAGTTGATGCCGAAATCGTCCCGCTCGGCGGCCACGGTTTGCAGGACGGCCGAAGGGTCCGCCGGCGGGTGGATATCTACCTCCAGCCCCTCCTCGGCGAAATAGCCCTTATCCAGGGCGATGTACAGCCCGGAGTGGTTTGACCAAGGGAACCAGTCCAAGGACACCGATACCTTGGTTAAGGGCACGGGCGTGGCCGTTGGCACGGGGGCCGGCGTCGCCGTCGCGCCGGAGCCACAAGCTACCGCCGTCAGCATCAAGACCAGGGAGATCATCATTAGGCCGACCGTTTTCTTCATTGAACCTAGCTCCTATCTCTCCAAAATTCCCATACAGACTCTTTGCGGTCCGGCGCTCATGGCAGGTGCGCCGGATTGTTTGTTCCGGGCGGGGCGGGCCGGGTCATTCGCGCCCCAGAGCCTTGGCTTGTTTTTCAGTGTGGCACCAGGGCAGCAGCAACCGCTCCGCCAGGGCGGCCAGACCGAAGAGGGTCATGCCCATGACCGACAGCACCACGATTGCGGCAAACACCCGGGCGGTCAAGAACAGCGGCTGGGAGTAGGTTATAAGGTATCCCAGGCCCGCGCTGGCGCCCACCCACTCTCCGATTACCGCCGCGATGACGCTGAGCGATATGCCTATCTGTATCCCGGTAAACATGAAAGGCAGTGACGTGGGCACCTGCAGCTTGGTGAATACCTGCCAACGGGACGCCCCCAAGGTGCGCATCATGTTGACCATATCCGGGTCCACGGCTTTGAGGCCATCCACCGTGTTGACCGCGATGGGATAGAAAGCGATCAGCGCCACCACGATTATCTTGGGGGTCATTCCGTAGCCCACCCAGATCAGCAGCAACGGCGCGACGGCGATAATCGGTATGGTCTGGGAGGCGATGACAATGGGGTAGATGGACCGTTCGAGTATCCTGGAGTAGGCGATCAGGGCCGCCAGCACCACGCCGGCGGCCAGGGCGGCCGCGAACCCGATCACGACCTCTTCCAGGGTGATCAGGGTGTTGTCCCAGAGCAGGGCCCGGCTATCCCACAGCTCCCGCGCGATGGCCGATGGGGCGGGCAACTGCCATTTGGGCACATCTCTGACCTGGACCCAGAACTCCCAAGCACCAACCAGCGTGGCCAGAATCAGCAGGGGGATCGCCCACAAGAGGACACGGCTCAGGGCACGGCGGGGCCGTCTTCCCGATAGGGCCCCGGTGGGACCGGTACCCGGCGCCGGGTCCGGGTGGGCCTCGGGTCCCTCCCTCGCGATGGGTTGTTCTGTTCTTACCGGATTCGCACCCATCAGATCAGCGCCCCGGATTGCCAGTGGTCCTGCTTGGAGCTTTCATCGTGTAGCGGCGTCAGCAGGCGTGCCTTGAGATCGACGAATGCCGGTTGAGTGACCTCCATGAAGTTTCGAGGTCTGGGAAGGGACACATCCAGGACCATGGTTATCCGCCCCGGACGGGCGGTCATCACGTAGACCCGGTCGGACATCAAGATCGCCTCGTCCACATCGTGGGTGATCAAGATAATCGTCTTTCCCAGGGCGCCCCAGAGGTCCAGCAGCCACCCCTGCATCTGGACGCGGGTCAGGGCGTCCAGCGCGCCAAAGGGCTCGTCCAGCAGCACCACTTCCTGGTCCAGCAGCATGGTTCGGAGAAAGGCGGCACGTTGGCGCATGCCTCCCGACAGAGCAAAGGGGTATTGATGCTCGAAGCCTCTGAGGCCGAACTGTTCGGTCAGTTCCAGGGCCCGGCGCCGGGCCTGGCGGCGGGGGGTTCCCCGAATCTCCAGTCCCAAGGCGGCGTTGTCCACCACCGTTCGCCAGGGAAGCAGCAAGTCCTTCTGCTGCATGTAACCGATGCGGCCCAGCCTCCGGCTTGCGGGGTCTCCGTCCACCTCCACGGTTCCGGCGTCGGGCTGGTCCAGGCCGGCGATGATGTTGAGCAAGGTGCTCTTGCCACAGCCGCTGGGGCCGATAATGGAAACGAACTGGCCGGGACCCACGGTAAGGCTGACCCCGGCCAAGACCGGCTCCCGGCGCCCGTCCACGGCGTAGGACTTGTGGATGGAGTCCGTCCTGACCTTTGCCCTGTCTTTTGGATGAGGGGTGGCTCGATTCTCCATACGCTCCGCGGCCCCGCTCACGGCAAAAGAAATAGGCCGCCGGGGTAAATCGCGCGGCGGCCTAACGTTGACACCAATACCTTAGCCCGATTCCCTCCGCTGGCATTACCCAGATCAGGTTCGCAAGGGTCGGTGACATCGAAGGTCTCCCTCTCAGCCCGGCTCAACCGAGCTCCCCTACGTGCCTCAGCCTATTCGTTTGTAAAGTGACCCAATTATAGAAGCAGCGAAGCGGGGGTGTCAACCAGCCGTACTTGTGCGGCAAAGCAATCGCGTCCTAGATGGCCCGTGAATAGAAAGATAAACATGATCGAGAGCTTGGTTGAGGGGCTAAATCCCCCTTGAATCCCCCTTTACAAGGGGGAACTGAGGGGGATTTCCTCGTCGCCAGGTTTCGCAACTTGTTCAAGGCCCCGTAAACGGAGGCGTCCGTTCCCGCTGTTCCTGAGAAACATTGAAGTAGTGAAAATATCGGCCCGTTTGCTCACCTTCGTCATTCCGGCGTAGGCCGGAATCCAGGTGCGCCACTCGTAACAACGGCGAACGTCACGGGAAACTTACACCCCTGGGTTCCAGGTTTCGCTGGAACGACCAAAGGAACACCAACTTCATGCCACGCCTTATCCCCAAAACAAAGAATTCGACGCGCTTGCCCTGCAGACGAAAGGGCTCCGGGGTTCAGCGATCGGATGTATGTTAGAATGGCCTGTGCCTGGGAACCTGGCCAGGCGTAGCGTCGAGCAAGAACCAGAGGGTTGGCGTCACACGTCCACTTTGTTGGCCATATTAATCGAACGGAGGCGGGAGCAATGATCGAGCCGGTGGAGATGATGCGAATTATCGAAAAGATGCGGGGCGACGCCGTGGTGGTCCCCGCGATGCGGGGCGGCGTGGCCTGGGCGACCGTTACCAATAATGTGAACCGGGATATTCCCATCAGCGGCGCCATGAGCAAAACCTCGTCTTTCGCCCTGGGTTTCTGTCTGGCCCAGCCTGAGACCAAGGTCATCCTCTACGACGGTGACGGCAGCCTGGTGATGAACCTGGGCAGCCTGGTGACCATCGGCAACAAAGCGCCCAAGAATATGTACCACTTCCTCATGGAAAACGGGGTCTATGCCACCACCGGCGGCCAGGACGTGCCTGGCGCCGGGACCACGGACTACGCCGAAGCGGCGCGGGCCGCGGGCTACGCCCACACCTACACCTTCGACGACCTGGAGGACTTCGCAACCCAGGCGGAGCAGATTCTGAACCAAGAAGGGCCGGTGTTCGTGTGCATCAAGGCCGTTCCCAATATCCGGGGGCCGGAGGAGAGAGCGGCGAACCAGGCCTCTCCGCCCCGGCGGACCCCCGAGGCCATCATCGACTTGATGAACGAGTTCGGTACCCGCAAGTAGGGTCCGTCGGCAAGACTCAGGCGGTCGTTCGGCCTGCCTCCTCTCCCAATGGGAGAGGATTGAGGTGATGGTGACACCGGCTGGTGAATCGCCGTAGGGCTTTGTGGGCTGCCGGGGACCCCATCCTAGCCTTCCCCCATAAAGGGGGAAGGAACTGGTCCTCTCCCCCTTTATGGGGGAGAGTTAGAGAGGGGGCTAGTTGGTACTCATCCCTTCTTGGTGGATGGACTGCTAACTATGCGGGCTGCCTGGGAGTTGGTACCGGCCAGCGCCGCCGCCGTTGAAGGACTGGACATATGAAAGTAGCACAAGCCAGGACCCGGGTCCTACGCACCCCGGCGGATCACCCGTTGGTGGTTGGGATTCCCCAGGGCAACGCAACCAGGGCTTTCGTTACCCTGGAGCTGGACACCGATGAGGGCGTTCAGGGCATCGGCCTCACCTTCGTTCCGGGTCTCGGCGAGAGCCCAATGACGCCGGCGCTGAAAGCTACGGTGGACGCCCTCTGCCGGGTGATCGTGGGAGAGGACCCCATGCTGGTTGAGGCCATCGCCGGCAAGCTGCGGGGGGCGGCCGGTTCAGCCGGGCCGGGGGGCATCTTCACCCTGGCCCTATCGGCCATCGACATGGCCCTCTGGGATATCAAAGGCAAGGCCCTGGGCCAGTCGGTCTGCTCTCTCCTGGGAGGCTACCGGGACCGGGCGCCCACCTACGCCAGCGGCGCGCTGATGCGCGACCACAACACCGAGTACCTGAAGGATGCGGGCCCCCGGCTAGTGGAGATGGGCTTCAAGCAAATGAAGACTCAGTTGGGGGCCGAGCCGACGGTGGCCAGGGAGCTGGAGCGGATCCGGGTGCTGCGCGAGGGCATCGGCGAGGACATCGACCTGATGTGCGACATCAACCAGCTTTGGGACGTGCGCCAGGCCATCTCAATTGGAAGCAGGCTGGAGGAGTACCACCTGTTCTGGCTGGAGGACGCGGTGGCCCACGACGATTTTGCCGGGCTGGCCCGGGTCGCCGATGCCCTGGCCACTCCGATCGCCGCCGGGGAGTACCACTACGGCATCATCCCGTTCCGCCATATGCTGGAGGCCCGGTCCGTCGACATAGTGATGATCGACCTGCTGCGGGTGGGCGGCATCACCCAGTGGCTGAAGGTCGCGGGAATGGCCGAGGCCTTCAACTTGCCGGTGGTCAGCCACCTGATTCCCGAAATCCACGTCCAACTGGTCGCGGCCATACCCAACGGGTTGACGGTGGAGTACATGCCGTGGACTTTGAAGCTGTTCGAGGAAACCCCGGCCCTGGAGGACGGAAAGCTCGTGGTGCCAACAAAACCGGGCCTGGGGCTGAAGTTCAGTGAAGACGCGATCAAACAGTACCAGGTGGGGTAAAGCGGTTAGCGGTCATTCTACTGTGGAGGAGGACCCCATGGTCTCTCAGCTACGCATTTACACGATCAACCGGGGAATGATGGACTCTTGGATCAAGTTGTTCGAGGAGAAGATCCGGCCCTTGCACGCCAAGGTCGACATACCAGTGGAGCACACTTGGGTCAACGCCGCGAGGACCGAGTTCATCTGGGTGCGCGGCTTCAACAGCGCCTAAGAGATACCGGACAAGGAGGCGGCCTACTTTGCCTCGCCGGGCCGCAAGGCCATGGGCGACCTGCCCCAGACCCACATCGCCAAGATCGAGGCCCGGGTGGTCGAGGCGAAACCGACGGGCTGAACCGCAGGGTGCGTCACTGCAGAGGCGCAGAGTACTCGGAGTGCTAGAAAACAGTAGCGTCTCTGCGTCTCCGCGGTTAGTCAATCATCGCAGAAGCGTTTTTCGCATCTCCACGTGGGGGATGTTGACCTCCAAAAAGGCCTCGCCATGCTCCTGGTAGCCGCGGGCGAAGTAGAACCCTTTGACGTACTCCTGGGCATGGAGCACGCTGAGGCGCGCGCCGCGGGCCCGGGCAGTCTCTTCCAGGAACTCCAGTATCCGCGCCCCGATCCCCCGGCGCCGCCAGGCGGCGTTCACGACCATGCGGCCGATCTTGACGCTGGTCGCATCCACGCCCACGAACCGCCCGGTGCCGACTACCTGCCCCTGATGCAGGGCCACAGCGTGGATGGCGGTGGCGTCAGCCTCGTCCAGCTCTTCCTCGGGCGCTATCGACTGCTCGGCCACGAAGACCTGGAAGCGCAGGGAAATGGCCGCCTCCAACTCCGCAACCCTTTCCGCCAGTTTGACTGTTACCTCTTCCAATGCCTGGCCGTCAGCTTTCAGCTATCAGCGCTCAGCAGTACGCAACCACTGCGCCCGGAAAGACCTGCTCACTGCAAGAATCGAGCGGGGGCCATGGGTCCCCACTGCGATGAGGGCAGAAACGGCGGTGATGCGCCCCAGCAGCCTGAGAAGGGCACTCTGCTTGGTCAGGGCGGCCATCTCTTCGGGAGTGGGGGGCCGTCCCTGAATGGCGGCGCCCATGCGGATCATCTTCTTACCTTGAAACGACGTTGTGATGCCTGAGGCATACGCGATGGCCGTCGCGATGAGACCAATGAAGATCGCCCGGCCCCAACCGCTGTCGAAAAACAGGTCCGCGTCCACCCAGACCATTTCCACAAGGTACCCGCCGCTGACAATTGTGATGGTGGCGCTGATAAGCATTACCGGGATCAGGACTGGCGTCAGGGCCGCCATGACCGGGCCCTGGATAGTGGGCACCAAAGCCCGAAGCCGAGGCTCCAGAATCACGGCCATGAACATCGCGGTCCCCGCTCAGAACACGCCGAACACGATGTGCAACAGCCTCGCCACGACAAACTCAGCCTCCATTGCTCCAACTCCCCTGGGATGACTTTGGGTCAAACGGTCCAGCCGCTTCTAGCTGACCGCTGATAGCTGAGTGCTAAGCAAACATTATCGCCCCCCGGCCCACCTCGCCCCGGTCCATGTCGCCATAGCCCTGGTTGATCTGGTCCAGGGTGTAGTGGCGGACCACCAGGCCGTCCAGGGGCAGCTTACCCGAGAGGTACAGGTCCACCATTTTGGGCATGTCCACCTGAGAGCGGGCGGAGCCGTAGTAGGTGCCCCGCAGGGTCTTCTGCAGACGCACCAGGTCCACTGCGTTGATCCCGGCCTCGGCGCCCGCTGGGGTGATGCCCACCACCGTCACGGTGCCCTTCTTCCGGCACATGTCGTAAGCGGCCTTGACGGTGTCGGCGGAGCAGAAGACCTCGAAGGTGTAGTCGGCGCCCTGCCCGCCGCTAAACTCCTTCACCTGGGCCACCGGGTCCCGGTCGGAGGCGTTCACCGAGTGGGTGGCGCCGAACTTCATGGCGAACTCAAGCTGGCTCTCCCGGATGTCCACGGCGATGATCTTGGCGGCGTTGACCAGTTTCGCGCCCATGATTACGTTGAGACCAACCCCGCCGCAGCCCACCACCGCCACGGTGCTGCCGGGCTTGACGCCGGCGGAGTACAGGGCGGCGCCAACCCCGGTGGGGACGCAGCACCGATCATCGCGGCAATGTCCATGGGAATCGGCGAGGAGGTCGGCACGCAGCCGGTCTCGGGAAGCACCGCGTATTCGGCGAAGCAGGCAACTTTACCCATATGGTGAATATACAGTTCTCCCTTGTGCAGCCGACAGGTGCCGTCATACATGAAGGCCCCCGTGGCCATGTGGCTGTCGCAAAGGTTGGCGTTACCGTCCATGCAGGACTTGCACCGGCCGCAGGCTGGTACGAAGGAAAAGATTACCTGCTGTCCCGGCCAGACCGAGGTGACCCCCGGACCCACCTTTTCCACCGTGCCGGCCCCTTCGTGGCCCAACACCACCGGCAGCGGAATCTTGGCGTCGCCGTGCATGAAGTGACGGTCGCTGCGGCAGATGCCCGCCGCCCCGACCTTGACCATCACCTCCCCGGCCTTGAGGTCGTCCAGTTCCACATCTTCGATCACCAGGGGTTGACCCGGTTCGTAGAGGACGGCGGCCTTCATGTTAGTGCCTCCTGTGTGGAAATCCGGGCCATCATCTCGCCCTGGGCGGATTATGTCAATGTTTCGGACGCTGTCAGTGGTCAGCCATCAGCTGTCAGTGTAATGCTTGGTGCTTGGTTTACTACCTGACTTCAAACCTCTAACGATCAAAATAAAAACAGCTTGAGGTACGCGGGGCTTCGTCCCGCGTACCTCAAACCCTCCATCAACGAGAGAGGGGAGTATTTGAATAGCACCTAGCGGCTCAGCGCTGATTGCTGACCGCTGACCGCTGATAGCTACTCCTGAATCTTTTCCAGCGGGGCGAAGCTGAGGAGGAGCCTTTTCACGCCGACGCCGTCGCGGAACTCGACGGTGATCTCGTAGTCACCTGACACCAGGTCGCTGCCCATCACTACTCCTTCACCGAAGGCGGTGTGCCGGACTAGATCACCGACCTGTAGCCTGGGACGGGCCGGTTCGGGGGCAGGCTGACCGGTGGATAGCGACCCCCAGTCGCCCCAGGAGGACCGCCTCGGCACCGGTACCGAGAACGGGGCGGCCGTCACCCGGCCCGGGGCCAGGAGGTGGTCCGGGATGTCGCGCAGGAACCGGGAAGGGGTGGTGGGCCTGCCACCCATGAACCCACGGCGGAAGGCCCGCAGCAGGTAAAGGCGCCGCTCGGCGCGGGTGATGCCCACATAGCAGAGGCGCCGCTCCTCCTCCAGCTGCTGCCCGCTGTCCATCGACCGGCTGTGGGGCAGCAGCCCTTCCTCCATCCCGACGATGAACACCACCGGAAACTCCAGCCCTTTGGCCTGGTGCAGGGTAATCAGGGTCATCGACTCCTCGGATTCCTCGTAGCTGTCCACGTCGGCCACCAGGGAGACCCGTTCCAGCAGGCTGGCCAGGCCGTCGGGCGGCATTTCGGCGTTGAGTTCCTGAGCGGTCCTCCGAAACTCCTGGATGTTTTCCCAGCGTTCGTCGGCCCGGTCTTCGCCATTTTGGATGAACCGGCGCAGGCCGCTATCTTCCAGGACCCGGTCGATGAGGTCCACAATCTTGAGCTGGGCGGCCTGCTGTATCAGTCCATCGATCAGCGTGACGAAGCCGGTGATGGCGTTGGCGGCCCGGGACGTTATGGAAACCGGGGACGGTTCTCCCGCCGGCCGAGGGGCGGCGACCTTCTGCATGGCGGCGAACAGCGATATGTTTTCCCGCTGGGACCAGTGGGAAAGGGTCTGCAGTGTCTTGGCGCCGATACCCCGAGGCGGCACCCCGGTAACCCGGGACAGGCTGACCTCATCCGAGGGGTTGTAGAGCACGCGGAGGTAGGAGATCAGGTCTTTGACCTCCCGCCGGTGGTAAAAACGGACGCCCCCCACCAGCCGGTACTTCATCCCCCGTTGGAGGCAGGATTCCTCCAGGGCGCGGGACTGGGCGTTGACCCGGTACATGACCGCGCAGTCGCCGGGTTGAAACTTCTCTTCGCGGACCAGGCGACCCACTTCGGCCACGACCCGGGACGCCTCTTCGTTCTCGTCGTACGCCTCTTGAATATCCACCGGCACGCCCTGCTGGTTATCGGTGAACAGGTCTTTGTGCAGCCGCATCCCGTTGGCCGAGATCAGGTGTTTCGCCGCATCCAGGATGGTGCCGGTGGAACGGTAGTTCTGCTCCAGAGCGATGGTGACGGCATCGGGGTAGTCCTGCTGAAAGCTGAGGATGTTGCGGATGTCGGCGCTGCGCCAGGAGTAGATGGATTGGTCGGGATCGCCCACCACGCAGATGTTCCGGTGCGCACCGGCCAGCAGCCGGGCCAGCCGGTATTGAGCGACGTTGGTGTCCTGGAACTCGTCCACCATCAGGTGGAGGTAGCGGCGCTGGTAGTTTTCCCGCACCTCCTCACTCCCTTGGAGCAACTGGACCGCCCGCATGAGCAGATCGTCGAAGTCGAGGCCGTTGTTGCGAGTCAGCAGCTCTTCGTAGTGATGGTAGACCCGGGCGCAGCACTCTTCGAAGTAGTTCTGGCTGCGCCGGGCCAGTCCCTGGGAGTCGAGAAGGACACTCTTGGCCCGGGAAATGACGCCGCGGATCGCCTGGGGGGGATTCCTCTTGGGGTCAATCTCGGCAAGCTCCATCGCCTGTTTGATAACCGACAGCTGATCCTCGGCGTCGTATATGCTGTAGCTGGGTGATATGCCCAGGTAAGCGCCGTTCCGCCGGAGCATCTGAGCGCAAAAAGCGTGAAAGGTGCCCACGGAGAGCCCATCGCCGCCGGGGCCCACCAGGCGATGCAGGCGGTCTCTCATCGCCCGGGCCGCTTTGTTGGTGAAGGTGACCGCCGCGATTCGGTAGGGGCTGATGCCGCAGACCTGCACTAGGTAGGCGATGCGGTGGGTGATTACCCTGGTTTTGCCGCTGCCCGGCCCGGCCACGATAAGCAGGGGGCCTTCGGTGGTCTGGACGGCTTCTTTCTGGGCGGGGTTCAGCTCCTCGAGGAGTTCAATGCCGGAGTCCATGGCGAAATTATAGCACGGGGGAGTGGGGCGGACGCCTCCTTTGGAGCGGCTATTTCATGGCCGCCATCACCTCTTCCGGGCTGGAAGTGGTGGTCAAAAAGGGAAGCGTGGTGGTCAAGGATAAATCACGGGCCTCCTGGGACGCCGAGGCGCAGCAATCCTCGACTATCATCACATTGTAGCCCCGGTCCGCCGCCTCCCGGGCGGCGCCCTCCACCACGAAGTTGGCGGCCTCCTCTTTCGTGGGTCCGGAATCACCGGGCCGGCGAGCCGTTTTTCTAAACGGCCGCCATCCTCTCCAGGGCTTGCCGGTCCTGGATGGTGATGCGACGATGGGAGGTCTGCAGGATACCCAATCGGCGGTAGCTGTTGAGTGACCGGCTGACGGTCTCCCGGCTGGCCCCCACCAGCCGGGCCAACTCTTCCTGGCCCACCGCCACCTCGACGGGGCCCTGCCACGCGGCTTCACCGGTAGAAGCCTTGGCCAGCTCCAGAAGCTGCTTGGCCACTCGGGTGGGCACATCCAGAAAAGCCAGGTCGCCCAGCATCCGATTGACGGCGCGCAGCCGGCGGGTCAGCATTCCGGTGGTGTCCTCGACCACCTCGGGGTGCTGGTCAAGGAATTCCAAGAAGTCCTCCCGGAACAGGATCATGGTCTCCAAGGGGTCTATTGCCGAGGCCGTCGCCGAGCGCCTTGACCCGTCCAAAAGCGCCATCTCGCCGAAGCACTCCCCCTGTTGAAGCAGGGCGAGGTCCTTCTCCCGGCCGTCTTCGGAGGTTATAGAGATCCGCACTTTGCCGTGGACAATAATGTGCAGCCGGTCCGCCGGGTCGTCCTGGTGGAAGACAACCTCTCCCCGCTGGTAGCGGCGGCGATGTAATTTGCCGGTCAAGGGCTGAAGCTGTTCCGGATTCACGTGTGCGAATATGGGGACTGTGGTCAAAAACTCTGCATCGGCCATAGCGGGAACATTATACCATCATAGCCTCCTGCCTAGCTCCATGCCTCGCCTTGTCATGAAAGATCACGGGGCCGGGAGGGCCGCAGGGTTTTTTGATTATCCTGGGCGATGCTGGCAGGAGTACAGCAAGTTGAAACTGGGCGCGCGCCCTCACCCTCGTTCCCTCTCCTAATGGGAAAGGGAGGCCCTGGCGCAGCCGGGGCTGGGTGAAGGTCTCGCCATGGCGGTCCGGGGGGCCAGATGCTATAATTTTTCTCGCCTGGTACCGGTGATAAACCCTATCCCCCTATCCCTTGGAAGGGGCCGAACTGGTTCCCCCTAGACCGGCTTGGGTTCAAAAGGGTGGCGGGCAAGCTGGGAAGCATCCCACTGGACCCTTTTGGCCAATCAAACAGATGCCGGGGAATGGCATCAACAGAGGAACGGAGGAGGCATGCTAAGACTTTCCAAGCAAAACCTCAGGACCCCCGGACCCACACCCGTGCCTGACGACGTCATGGAGGCGATGACCAACCCCATGATCAACCACCGGGGCCCGGAGTTCCTGGACCTGATCTCCAGGGCCACGGAGCAGCTCAAACAGGTGTTCTTGACCAAGAACGACCTGTACATTCTGACCGCGTCGGGGACTGGGGCGCTGGAGGCCTCGATAGTGAACACCCTTTCCCCCGGCGACAAGGTGCTCTCAGCCACGGCCGGGGCCTTCGGGAACCGCTACACCGACCTGGCTCGGACCTACGGGGCCGAGGTCCAGCACCTGGATTTCGAATGGGGCACCGCCGTCGACCTGGATTCAATCCGCCAGGCTTTGCGGGACGGCCCGGACATCAAGGCCGTGATCGTGACCCACAACGAGACCTCCACCGGAGTGACCCACCCCTTGGACGCCATTGCCCAGGTGGTCAAAGGCGAGTTCGATAAGCTGTTGCTGGTGGACGCGGTCAGCAGTCTGGGATGCGTTCCCGTGCTGGTGGATGGGTGGAACTGCGACGTGGTCGGGACCGCGTCTCAGAAGGGATTCATGATCCCTCCGGGCCTGTCCTTCATCAGCGTCAGCGCGGCCGCCTGGAAGGCCCAGGAGACGGCGGCCATGCCCCGGTTCTACTTCGACCTCAAGGTGGCACAGAGCTACCTGGAACGGGGCCAGACGCCGTGGACCCCCAATCTGTCCATTCTGTATGGCCTGTCCTTGGCCCTGGATAAGCTGCTGGCCGAGGGGATGGAGAGCGTGTTCCAACGCCACGCCACCCTGGGCCGGTTCACCCGCGACGGGGTCAGGGACTTGGGGTTGGAGCTGCTGGCCCAAGACGAAGCCTTCGCCTCCAACACGGTTACCGCCATCAAGATCCCGGAGAGTGTGGATAGTGCCAAATTCATGGGCATGATGCGCACTGAAGAGAAAGTCGTGCTGGCCGGCGGGCAGGGCAAGCTCAGCGGCAAGATCTTCCGCATCGGACACCTGGGGTACGTGTCTCGCGAGGATATCGAGGAGGTGCTGGCGGCCCTCAAAGTGGTGCTGCCCAAGGTCGGCTATAGCGCCCGTTAGGCCTGTTGGCGGCCTTCACTTGGGCTTGGCCGGGTTCCACAACAAGGACCGGCAGAAGGGCTCTCAAAGGCGGAGTCCTTTCCGAAGAGTCCCTCCAAAGGGCGCCCTACTCGTCAGAATAAGCTGCCCTCAAGCTGGTTGATCACCAGCCCCGTGGGCAGCTTGGGGTAGAAGAACGTGGACTTGCGCGGCAGCCGGTGGCCGTCACCCACGATGGCCTCGAACTGGTCCATCGGGAAAGGCTTGAGCAGGAAGGCCATCTGCCGGGCGCCCGATGCGACCTGCTCCAGCGCCTCGGTGTGGTCGTGGATGAAGCCCAAATGGTCCAGGGTAGTGTCGCCCAAGACCGGCTTCAGCACCTGCTCCTCCAATATCCAGGCTTCGGACACGGCCAACGGCCCCCACTGTCGCCAGTCGATGCCCTCCCGCAAGGTCAGCAAGAACGGCCCTTCGCACTCAGGCCCCATCAGCCCCATCGCGAGGCGGTCCCGGCCGTGCTGAGCCACTTCATCGACCAGCCCATCGGCTCGATGGTCCCCGGTCAAAGTGATGGGCCGGGGTTCGAACAGCCGGTGAAGCCTTTCCTGGATCTGGCGCAACCGGTCAGGGGATAGGCCTCCCACCAGGCGGTGATACGGCAGCACCGCCAGGCCCGGATCGTCGAAACCGATCAGGATCATCATGACGAAGTTGTAGGCCGCGTCGGGCTGGGCCGGGCCCTTTTCCTGCTCCCTTCGCAGCCGGGCGAACTTCAGGGCTGCCTCGTACCGGTGGTGTCCGTCGGCAAGAAACACGGCCCGGTCCGAAAAGAACCGGCGGATGGACTCCCGATGCCTGAGGCCGACGATCCGCCAGAGAGCAAGAGCCTGCTCCGATTCGTCCCGGACGTCCAGAGCCGGAGCGCCGGACATAATTTCCCGGAACGCGGGCGCCAACTCCGATGCCGTGTCACGGTATAGGCTCATGATAGGGCTGAAGTTGGCGTCGCATTTCTCCATCAGGGACACCCGGTCTCGAATCGCCGGTTCCTCGGTGTATTCGTGGGGCAGCACCTGCCTGCTCTCGTACTCTTCCAACCGGACGCAGGCGATCAATCCCAGGCGGGACTGTTGCCGTCCCTGGCTCTGAAAACCCTGCTTCATCAAGTAGTAGCCCGGCTCCTGGTCCCGTCGCAACACGCCCTGCCCGGTCCACTGTTCGAACAAAGCGGCGGCGGCGGAGTACTGGTCCGCCGCCGGGGAGGCCCAGTCCAGACCCTCTCCAGCTTCCAGGTGCACCACGTTGTAGGGGCTGCGCCGGCTGAGGGAATCCTGCAGCTCCGGGGTAACCATATCGTAGGGCGGACCAAGGACTGATCCCGGGTCCCCGACGATGTCCGGGTCGTATCTCCAGCCCCGAAAGGGCCTTACATCCGCCATAGAATCAACAATCTCCTGCGACGATTATATGGTAGACGGAATGGGCAAGTCCACCGTGGTTTTCGCCGGGACCCCTCCAGTGTTGCCTCTCGGCGCCAGCAAACCCGACCGCACGGGAACGGGGCCCGTGAGCACCCGTGTTCAAGGGTCGCGAGGGGGGTCTGTCCGGGATTGGGCCAGGGGCAATTCGGCAACGGTGTTGGGGATTTCCCACGGGTCCAGCGTTGCTTTGAGGCGGCTGGCCGCTGTGATATACTCCTAGCCGGTGCGATTCCAGAATTCGTGACTAGCCAGCCAGACTAGAAGGAAATATTCCCATGACAGGTGCAATCGACCCCCTGGCGGGCGGGACGGTAACCAGCGTACAAGGCTTCCTTGCCGGGGCCACCTACGCCGGGCTGAAGACCTACGCTGAAGACAAGCTGGACCTGAGCCTGCTTCTGTCCGAGGCTCCTTGCGCTGCCGCCGGTGTTTTCACCACCAGCACCATAAAATCGCCGTCGGTTACCGTTACCCAGGAGCATCTGGACCGCGGGCCAGTACGGGGGCTGGTGGTCAACGCGGGCATCGCCAACACCTGCGTCGGCGATCAGGGATACAAGGACGCCACGGAGATGACGGCCCTGGCGGCCGGGCAACTGGGGGTAAAGCCGGAAGAGGTGCTGGTCTGCAGCACCGGCATCATCGGCGTGGAACTCCCCATGTCCCTGATCCGCACCGGCATCCAAGACATTGAGCTTTCCCGGGACGGGGGGCCGCGGCTGGCCCGGGCCATGATGACCACCGATACACGGCCCAAGGAAGTGGCGGTTACCTTCGAAGTAGACGGCCAGCCGGTCCGCATGGGCGGGGTCACCAAGGGCACCGGCATGATTCATCCCAACATGGCCACCATGCTGGCCTTCATTACTACCGATGCCACCGTAGACCGGAATTTCTTGCAGACGACGCTCCGCGAGGTGGCCGACGCCACGGTCAACATGTTGACCGTGGATGGCGACACCAGCACCAATGACACCCTGCTGGTGCTGGCCAACGGGCTGGCGGGCAACCGGCCGATTACCGCAGGTTCACCCGATGCGGCGACCCTTACGGAAGCCCTCTTGGAGGTCTGTGTTCACCTCACCCGGGAAATGGCCCGCGACGGCGAGGGGGCGACCCGGCTCATCGTGGTGGAAGTCACGGGGGCCAAAGATACGCGGGACGCCCGTATCGCAGCGCGTACCATAGCCTCTTCCAACCTGGTAAAGTCGGCGGTTCATGGGGCCGACCCAAATTGGGGAAGGGTGCTGGCCGCTTTGGGCCGCAGCGGCGCCACTGCCGTCGAGGAAAAGATCGACCTGTACATCAACGGGGTTTGCATCATGCAAGAGGGCAAGCAAATCCCCTTCCACCGAGACGCGGTGGTGGTGTTGATGCGCGGGCCCGAGGTGACCTTCCGGCTGCACCTCAACCTGGGGGACGGCCAAGCCACCGCCTGGGGATGCGATCTCACCGAGCAGTACGTGATCATCAACAGCGCGTATACCACCTGAGCCGGGCGCACCTTGGCCGCCCGGAAGGCAACACTGGCCGATACTCTCCATCGCATGGCTACGCTACTGTTTATTCCTTTGGCCCGCTCCATGACTGTGTTTCATTCATACCGGCAACATTGGACTGCAAGTTTCACCTTCGTTAATGAGGGGGTGGAATGCCTGGTCGGCCGATAGTCGTGAAAATCGGGGGCAGCACCCTGAGCAGCCAAGACACCAGCCTGAAGGACCTGGTAACCCTTCAGAGAGAGGGGGCTGCCCTGGTGGTGGTCCACGGCGGGGGCCCGGTGATCACCCAGTGGATGCAGAGCCAGGGCATACGGCCGCGCTTCGTCGGCGGCCTGCGGGTCACCGACGCGCCAAGTCTGGAAATAGTCGTGGCGGTGCTGACCGGATTGATCAACAAGGAACTGGTCTCGCGGCTCCATCATCTGGGGGGCCGCGCCATCGGCATCAGCGGTATCGACGGCGGCCTGCTGGAGGCCCGCATCGCCAATCCTGAGCTGGGGTACGTGGGCGAGATTTCCAGCGTCAACAGCGAGCCTTTACAGGCCATTCTGGACAGCGGGTACATTCCCTTGGTGGCCCCGCTGGCCAGCCATCGCCGGGACGGTTCGGAGCATTCCGGGTCGCCGCTCAACATCAACGGTGACACCGTGGCCGGGGAACTGGCCCACGCCCTGGACGCGGAGCGCCTGATCTTCCTGACGGACGTGGAGGGAGTCCTGGACGGCAGCAACCGGGTTATCCGCCGGCTGGACCGGCGCCGGTCCAGCCTTCTGGCCCAGTCCGGGGTGATCGGTGGCGGCATGATTCCCAAGCTCGCCGCTTGCATTCGGGCGCTGGAGCGCTCGCCGGTTGCCGACATCATCGACGGACGGAGGCCGAGGGCGTTGCTCGACTGCGTCCGGGGGGTTGCCACCGGCACCACCATATCCGCCTAGTGCTGGTTCAGGAGAGGTTAACTATCCTGGAGGATTGCTGTCCTGGTGCATGGGACGACCCGCTATGATCCCTCTTTTAAAGGGGGCCGATTTCGGATATTGTCCCTTCGCTTGGCGCCTATGTGGCGGGGTTGAAACCCGCTCCTACACCGTACAACGTCCCCAGGCGGGAGGGGAATGAGGTCCTGGGATGTCACCCCCGTCTTGCCCTCTCTTCCTGCGGTGGCAACAGGCCCGAATGATTGCTAACATAACCGCAGAGACCATCGAGGGCGCCGGAAAACCAAATCATCAATGTGTACAGCTCTGCGTTCTCCGCATGTTCTTCTGTGAGTGTTGCAAATACTGAGTCAACTTAGACCTACGAATTGTCATTC
>CAYOAF010000169.1:0-19289 GCA_964401855.1 uncultured Dehalococcoidia bacterium | reverse complement strand
TGCGCCGGAAAGACGATTGCGGGGAGGGATTGCCGCACAATTTCACCGGTATAGACTTATTTTCAAGCAGTACTCCAGCTCGCCGCGGACCGGGCCGAGCTGAGCAGCGCCAGGGCGTCCTCCAGCACCACCCGCTGCTGGTCCGGGTTTCCCGGCGCGCCGAAGGGCCGCCCGAAGGGGAAGCGAAGCACCAGCCCCTGGGGGACGGCCATGGTTGCCGCTTTGCGGCGGTCCAGCATCACCACCACGGTGGGCACGCCGGCCGCCTCGATGGCCCGGGCGATCAGTCCGCCGGACTGATGGCACCGGGGTCAAGTGGTGCCGATTGCGGCCCCGTCCGCCTTGGCTTCCTTCAGCCGTTCGCCCACTTCCGGGGCGGTAACCTCGATGAAGCCGGAAGGGTCGGGAATGTACCCCATGAAGCTGTAAGCCGGGCTCATGGCCTCACGGATCACGCCCTCGGCTTCCATCTCCAGCAGGCGATGGATCGCCAGAACGGCGTCCACGTCTCCGGTGACACCGGTGGTGTCGTAGTGGGTGTGGGCCACCCTGAAACGGTCACTGGGAGAGTCCAGGGGAATCTCCCGGAAACTCCAGTCACCGGTCACGTCAAAGGGGGTCTGACCTTCGACGTAGATGCCGCCGGTGGTCAGGACGGCGATCCGGGCCCCCGAAAGCGGCTTGGTGAAGGGGGGCCCAGGGGGCTTTATCGAAACGGAGGGGAGGCTCAAGACGCAGGGCCAGGAGGCCTTCCCACCGCTCCAGGAACTGCTCCATCGGGGACCAGTCGCCTTCATCCTTGGCCAGTGCCGCCAGGTTGAACAATTCGTTGGAAAACTCGGCCACATCCTCCTCGGAGCTTCGGGCAAGGTACTTCAAGCGGGAGAAGGGGATCGTCTCCGGCTTGGCCAACAGTTCTCTGACTTCGACTGACATATTCCCTCCAAGCAGTCTGCTTTGGTCGCCATGCCCTTGCCTCTAACCTGTGACGGGATTGCCGCCCCGTTGGGTGCTGGATACCCAGGCCAGCGTATTGTACTACGGCCATCTGACGCGGGTAACCCGTAGGTTCTGCTGGATCACGTCCGGGATTGAGGGGTTTCCTCCGGGAAAAGGGATGCGATGTCCGCAAGCAAGGTGAACCTCTGCACGCGCCCTCACCCAGCCCCCGACTGCGTCGAGGGCATCCCTCTCTCGTTGGGAGAGGGAACGAGGGTGAGGGCCTGGGCTCACGGACAGCCTGGGCCGACAAACCGGCCTCCATGGTTTATAATCAGCCGTGACGACCCCCGGTTGCCGGCAGTCCGGCGCGGACCGGGGAGTTCCAGGAGACAAGCTTTGGCCTCGGGTCGACCGCCGGGCTAAGCCAACGAATAGAACAACTATTGCAGCATCTAACACTTGGAAGGGATGGATGAGTAAGTTTCTAGACCGTCTGGAGCGAATCAGTCTTGGTGCGCCGGTTCCGATGGGGTTCGGGATGCCCCGCACCAAGAAGACCCCTGGCATGGCCCTAGTGGGCCTGGTTTCCGGCGACTACACCGCCGGCATGGGAGCCCTTGCCAAGCTGGTCCCGGATGCCGCCCTGATCTCCGGCTCGAACGGGTTGCCGACATTGAAAAAGCTGGGCAGGTCGTTTGGGGAAGAAATACCCTGGGGCCTCCGCGTATCTTCCCTGACCGAAGAGGAGGCCCGGACCTATCAAGGCGAGGGCAGTGACTTGGTGGCCTTCTCTTTGGAGGGGACACCGGTATCTGCCGTGGCCCCCGACGGCATGGCGCGGATTCTCTGCATCGAGGCCGGCATGCCCATCGAGCAAATACGGGCCCTGGACGCCCTCCCCATCGACGTGGTGCTCCTGTCCATGACCGGGGTTTCGGCGCCGTGGACATTGGCGAACCTGGCCACCATTGCGGGCGTTGGCCAGAGGGTTGACAAGTACCTGCTGGTGGAAGTGCCTGAGCTTCCAGTGGCCAAGGACCTGGAAGCGATCCGCGAGGTCGGCGTTCAGGGCTTGGTGGCCGATG
Source organism: uncultured Dehalococcoidia bacterium (assembly GCA_964401855.1). Lineage (GTDB taxonomy): Bacteria > Chloroflexota > Dehalococcoidia > Lucifugimonadales > UBA3495 > CAJWBT01. Next base: position 17,262 of record CAYOAF010000169.1, on the reverse strand, counting down.
TGAGCGCGGTGGCGCCCGAGAGCCTGGCCGGGCTGAAGGCGGCCCTGTTGGACATGCCCCGTAAACGTCCCCCTGCCAAGGGACGGGCCGCCGCAATTCTGCCCAACTCCGTCTTCTTCCCCGAACCGGTTGCCGGGCACGAGGAAGAGCCACCCGAAGAGGACGAGTGAAGCCCGGAAGGCGGCGGGCCGTGACTACAGGATGTCACCTGGGCCCTGAGCCCCGGGCGCCCGGCCCCTAGAGCCGATGCTGCTCGGCTCTTACCGGCTGCTCATCGACGACCCCGCCGGCTTCGTGCGCCTGACGGCGCTGGTCTTTTTTTCCCTGGTGGTGGCCATCACGATCCACGAGTTCAGCCACGCCTTTGTGGCCCATGGTCTGGGCGATAGCACCGCGAAAAGGCTGGGACGTGTCAGCCTCAACCCCCTCCGGCACTTGGACCCAGGCGGTACGCTGATGCTGCTGGTGGCCGGATTCGGCTGGGGCAAGCCGGTTCCCGTTGATCCGCGCCACCTGGCCCATGGAAAGACCGGGACCGCCCTCGTGGCAGCCGCTGGGCCGTTGTCCAATCTGGTGTTCGCCTTTCTGCTGGCGCTTCCCATCAAGCTCGGCTGGCTCGGCTCGACTCATCCCGCCCTGAACCGGATCACCCACGTAATGACCGGCGGCCTCCGGGAAGGCTTGGCCGATATCCTGGGGCTGGTGATTTTCTTCAACCTGCTTCTGGCCGTCTTCAACGTGATTCCACTGGCCCCACTGGACGGCTCCAAGGTGCTGGCCGGCCTCATTCCCGCCGACCGGGCTGCGGCCTACGCACGGATACAACGGCAGGGACCGGTGCTCCTGGTAATGCTGGTCATGTTCGATTACGCTCTTGGTTTGGGGATCCTCTGGGGCATCATCGGTCCCATCGTCCGGGGCCTGTCCGCAGTCGCCATCGGGAGCTGATTTCGCCTCGGGGGCGCGGGATGACAAATAGCCGGATTAAGAATTTGGGTCTTCCGTCTCGCTGCCGGCCTTCCACCCTTGAACAACCGTGTTAGAATAATCGCTGGCTTGAGTCTCCGATGCGGGTGAGATTCAGTGTGCTGGACAGGGAGATGACGGGAAATGACCGACGACCCGAGGGGCGCCAGGCATGCGGAACTCCACGGTCAGGTGTTGCCGGACGAGGGGATAATAGAGTTGGCCGACACCCTCACCGGGTACATGGTGGAGATTGAGTTGGCCAATCTGCCGGACGTCATCGGCCAGGTGCTCGACGACTTTCTGGAGCAGTGCGGGGGCATGCCTGAAGACCTGACCGACCCCGCGGCATTTGACCAGATTGCCAGGAGCCAATTGGCGGTTACCCTCGCTTACCAACTGGGCCGGCTTGAGGGCCGATCACCCCAGGTGGTCCGGTTGCTGATCCAGAAGGCAATCGAGAAGTGGGGCTCCCGGCCGGTACAAGAGTCCGCCGACATCTCAGACGATGACCTGGAGCGCCCCAAGGAGTTGGTCTATCCTCGGCTGCGCCGTCTCGAGTATTCGGAGCCGGAAGAAGAGACCTCGTAGCCGCCTTCCCGCACCGCCCTCATATCAGCGCCACCACCCGGCTCCGGTCCCGAATCTCGGCCGGGGGGCCCCAGTACGTGGCTGAACCTGGATTCCACACCTGTCCGGACCCTTCTCCTTGGACCAACCGGCCCGACGAGCCAAGGGTGACGGTAATTGAGTTCTCACAACGGAAACCCAGACTGCTAAAGGGGGCGCCATGACAACCGCACCGCCGGCCTACGACCTTGTATTGACCGGGGGCACGCTGCTGGACCCGGCCCAGGGAATCAATGACCGCCGGGACATTGCTTTCAACAACGGCCTGGTGGCTCACGTGGCGGACCGCATCGACCCGGCATCGGCGGCCACGGCCATAGATGTGCCGGGCAAGCTGGTCACCCCCGGCCTCATCGACCTCCACGGACATTTCTACCATGGAGGCAACGCCTCCGGGGTCCACCCGGACAACATTTGCCTGGCGTCGGGCACAACCACCGGCGTCGACGCCGGCAGCGCCGGGTTTCAGAACTACGAGGCGATGCGGGACTACGTGTTTCCCGCCCACCGCACCCGGCTCCTGGCCTTTCTCCACATCTCGGGGGTGGGCCTGGTCTCCAACCGGCTCCTGGGCGGCGGCCTGCACGACATGAGGATCATCGACGTGGACCAGACCGCCGACGCCGTCAAGAACAATCCCGGGTTCTGCTTCGGGGTCAAGGTCCGGATGCACTTCAACGCCGTGGCCTATTGGAACGCACCGGCCGCCATGCAGGCCGCCCGGGCCGCCGCCGACCAGTCGGGGAGCCGGCTCATGGTGCACGTTAGCGGCACGCCGATCCCCTTGCCTCAGGTACTGGATTACCTGGGCCCGGGGGACATATGCACCCACGCCTTCAATGGGAACCCGGAGTCGATCCTGGACGGCCGGGGGGAAATCCGCCCCGAGGTGCGGGCCGCCGCCGGCCGCGGGGTGATCATGGACGTGGCCCACGCCGGAGTACACTGCGACATCGAAGTGGTCAAGGCGGCCCTGGCCCAGGGCTTTTTGCCGGACACCATCAGCACCGACATCCACGTCCCACCGCCGGAGCGGACCGTCTACCGGATGAACGACCTGGTAAGCCAGTTCCACGCCCTGGGCCTGCCTCTCAAGGAAGCAGTGTCGGCCGCCACTAGCCGGCCCGCCCAGGTGCTGGGCCTGCAAGACTCCCTGGGCTCACTGGCCCCGGGAATGGCCGGGGACGCCGCGGTATTCGACACGCTTGAAGGCCACTTTACCTGGCATGACATGGCCGGGCACAACGTGAAGGGCCAGATGCGCTTGGACCCCTACCTCACGGTGCGCGAGGGCGCGGTGGCGTGGCGGGAAGGCCGTTTGACCGAAATGGGCGAGTGCTGAGGTAATATCTCGAACGGCCCCGGCTCAACCGGGGTTCGAGCACCCCGCCGTCACGGGTCAGGTGTCAATTCACGGTGACCGAGGCCGTTGCAAACGACTCCGCGCCCGGCGGCGCCCCGCTCAGTTGAAACACAAACTCGATGCGCTCTCCCGGCGGAAACAGCGACCGGTCTAGGGCCACCATGGTCATGGGCGCAAGCAGGTAGGGGTACTCCTTGCCTTGGGGCGAGTCCTCCAACTCCAGTTGCACCTCGGCCCGGCGCCCGTCCAGGGAGAACCCCACGACCGAGAGGGGGTCGCCCTGGAGGGGCCGCCAGAGGTAGTAGGCGGCCAGCAGGATAGAGTTGGGGAAATCCACTCGGCCCAGGCTGGCGGTCGTTCCCTGGGAACGCCTCAAGGAGAAGGCCAGTTGGAAGGCGTCCAGCGCTTCCTGGCTGGTAATGACGAAAACCCGCAGTTGCTCGGTGAAGACGCCCCCCTGCCCCTCGCCGCGGGGCAGCCCCCAACCGCTGTTGACGTACCGCCAAAGAGGAGGCGCGGTACTCACGGCTTCTGGCGTGGCGGTGGCCGGCGGTGTGGGGGGTGCGAGCGTGGGCGCGGGCGTAAGTGTGGGAGCAGGCAGCGCGGTCGCCGTGGCGCCGGCGCCGCACGCCGTGAGCAAGGCGGCTGCCAGGGAGGCCACGAGTAGCCGGGCGGGCAGCACGCCTATCATTGAGACCATTCCCATGTGACAGCCCAGCAGCCGGCGGAACGGCCAGGCCGCCCCGGGTGTGTCGAGGGCCTGCTCAGTCCGTCGTCCACGACTCTGCAAATAGTCCCCACGGCCCGCCCGAGAAAGCTGGGTGAGGACGCCGCACCTTCTGCCTCCGGTCCCTCCGCCGCTGCCGGCGGCAGCGGCGACCATAGGCCCCTCACACTCCGGCCGGTGGGCGAGGCATCCAAACATAATCATATCAGAAACCCCCATTCCTATACATCGTTGCGCCCGAGAAGGAGAGGCAGGGCTGGACTGAAGACCGGGCCACAGGCGTCAAATTCCCATTTGCTCGTATACGGCTTGGCTTGTAAGTGTCGCGACAGGCTGTCAAACTAGGGGCATGCGATTGGGTGATTTTGAAATTGTAGAGCCGGTTCCGGAACTGAAAGACCCCCACGTTCTGGCCGTCCTGAAGCCATGGATCGACGTGGGAAGCGTCGGCACCTTGAGCCTGAGCCGCTTGGAGCGGCACCTGCATGCCGAGAAAATGGGACAGCTGGCCCGCCCCGGCCGGTTCTTCGATTTCACCCGGTACCGCCCCCGTTCCTACGTCAACAAAGGTCAACGTGAATACTCCATCCCAAACACGGTAATCCGCTTCGCCAAGCGGGAGACGGCTCCCGATCTCATCTTCGTGCACCTGCTGGAGCCGCACATGTACGGGGAAGACTACACCGATTCGGTGCTCGAGGTGCTCAAGTACTTCCAGGTCAAGCGCTATTCCCTGATCGGCGCCATGTACGACATGGTCCCCCACACCCGGCCCCTCCTGGTCTCCGGCAGCGGCGGCGGGCCGGAGGAACCGGAGGAGTCCCCCGCGGTCAAGGTCCGCCCTAGCACCTACGAGGGGCCGACGACCATCACCTACCTGGTCACGCTTCTAGCCAGAGACCTGGGGATCGAGACCAGAACGATCGTGGTCCACCTGCCCCAGTATTTCCAGGTGGACGAGGACTTCACCGGGACCGCCAAGCTCATGGAAGTCTTGTGCGGCCTCTACGATCTGCCCGTCCGCTTGATGGACCGGCCCCGGGGCGAGCAGCAGTACGCCGCCCTTCAGAACATCGTCGCCGACGCCTCGGAGGTTTCGTCCTTGCTCAAGCGCCTGGAGGAACGGTACGACAGGGAGCAGCAGCTAGGGAAAACGCCGCCTCTACCCCTATCTCCCGAGATCGAGGATTTCCTGAGCGAACTGGGCGGGGATCTCAACTCTTCCGAGTAGCCCCATTTCCCTCCTCCCCTTTCCTGGCGGGAAAGGCCGTCTGCGCTGGCCGCTCGTCTGATGCAACTTGCCGGGCTCCCCCAGGCCGAGCGCCTTCTTTACCACGCCTATCCCAGCCTGGGGCGCCTGTCGGCTTGGCGGCTGTCTTGCCGGGCTGATATGCTCGACACTTCGACTTCTCCCAGACTATCCACGGTCCGAATGAATGGGTCCCGGTGGCGGCCCTGACCTTCGGTAGCGATGGAATTTACGAACTTCTACGACGATTTGGCGAAGGACAGACCGGGCCAAGTCGGCAGTCCCGGCGTGGATTCGAGGAGAGCTAATCGACTTCCGGCGCGAACGCTAAAAATGCACACCCATATTGACGTTCGGGTGGGCGTGTGCTACAGTAAATCGAACTATTACTCTCAGAATTGCGAGGAATATCCCGGAGGTAGACGGGCATAGCTAGGAAATATCGGGTAAACGAGCGGATCTTAACTCCGAAAGTCCGATTGATTGGTGAGGACGGGGCGCAGCTCGGAGTAATGGACATCCAGAACGCGCTGCAACTGGCGCGCGAGTCCGACCTCGACTTGGTAGAAGTGGCACCCAACTCTGATCCCCCGGTGTGCCGGGTGTTGGACTACGGCAAACTGCGGTATCTCTCCTCGAAAAAAGAACGAGAGTCCAGGAAGGGTCAGAAGAGCACCGAACTCCGGGAAGTACGGTTCCGCCCCAATATCGGGACCCACGACCTGCAAGCCAAAACGCGCAAGGTCCGCGAGTTGATCCTGGAGGGTTCCAAGGTTAAGCTCACCGTGCGTTTTCGCGGGCGGGAATCGGCCCACCAGCAGCTCGGGTTGTTGGTGCTCAAACGGGTGGCCGACGACTTGAAAGATGAAGTTCGCCTGGAAAAGCCCCCGTCACTGGAAGGTAGAGCGCTGTCGATGATTCTGATACCGACCGCGCAACGCATAGAACGGGCCGAGAAGGCCGAACAGAAGGTAGAAGATCTAGCCGATGCCAAAACTTAAGACCCACAAAGGCGCCAAGGCCCGCATTCACATTACAGGAACGGGCAAGTTGATGCGCCGCAAGCGGATGAGCAGCCATCTGCGGCGCAAGAAACCCAACAAGGTCACTCGAAAGTACGCCCAAAAGCTATCGGTGGACCGAGTGGACGTTCCCCGGCTGAGCCGGCTACTCCCCTACGGCTGACCCCACACTCTCTGGTCCTTTGGAGACTCAACTTTGCCTAGAGTAAAACGCGGGGTGACCAAACACCGCCGCCACAAGAAGGTGCTGCTAGCGGCCCGGGGGTTCCACGGGTCCAGCCACCGCAACTACAAGTGGGCCAAAGAGGCCCTCTTGCACGCCTGGGACCACGCCTACCGCAACCGGCGGGAGCGCAAAGGGGATTTCCGCCGTCTGTGGATCATCCGCATCGGGGCGGCGTGCCGCCAATCGGGCACCACCTACAGCCGGTTCATCCACGGGCTGAAGCTGGCTGGTTGTGAGTTGGACCGCAAGATCATCGCGGACTTGGCGGTCCGCGATGAACCCGCTTTCCAGAAGCTGGTCGGTATCGCTTCCCAGCAAGCGGAAACCTGACCTTTTCGTTGGTCTAAAGTAAAAACGGATGGGGCATCGCCCCACCCGTTCTTTTTACGGTTCCAACCGCTGACCGGTCCGGCCAAAGCTGCCGGCGCCCCCATCCCATCCCTTCCGGACCCATTCACCGTGGAAGGAATGTGACCGCGGCAGCGCGACGCTGCGCTCAAACCACTGCTGCCGTGCCCAGGTATCCGGCCAAATTCGTTCTGGCATCCGGCTTGCCGCAGCGGGGTCACTGGGAGAAAAGAGGAGGTTGGGTTGCCCCTCTTTACTAATGGTTTGGCTAACGGCTTGGCAGGCCCCGCGCTGAGCGCTATCTCCAGGGCGATTCCGCCAATACTTTTCGGTGAACTTACCCAGCGCCCTTATGCGGCGGCGATTTGGACGAAGCCGTAGTAGGTGTCGGCGTCGAGTATCCGGCCGAGCCCGGCTTCGGAGATGTTTATGGGCCGCATGGGGGTCGCCCACCGCTCGGTCAGTTCGTAGTGCAGCTCATGCAGGGGAGTCGGCGCGTTGCGGCGGCTCAGCAAGATGCGGAAAACTATCTCCTGGATGGGCATCTCCGTGCGGATGAAGCTTTCCTCATCGCCGCAGTACTTGGCGATCTCGTTCACCAGCTGCTGAGGGTCGGTTAACTCATGGTCCGCCTTCTTATGGGAGGGGCAGGCGGGAACGCGGCGTTCCGCAACCAGCATGACAGCGGAGCGCTTGAGCTTCGCCAGCCGATCGAAGCTGACCTGGTAGATGGCGGGTTCCTCTTGTTCCTCGGGTACCTCTGGGTCAGGAGTGGTCATACAAAAACCTCTTCGTTCCAGTCCAACATAATAATCCGGACTCTGTCGCCAGACTGTTTACTGGGTAAATTCTCGGGGCAGATGGCCAGTCCGTTGGCCCGAGACATGGATGTCAGGATATTGGAGCCCTGGGGCCCGGTGGGCGTGGCGTAGTAGGTCCCGTTTCGGGCTTCCACCTGCACTCTGGCGTACACCCGGCGTCCGTCTTCGTTGTAGATCGGACCGGCGAGCACGCCTTCCACCGCCGGCCGGGGCGACGGGCGACGGCCCAGCATGGCGCGGATGGCCGGCCGGGCGAACATCTCGAAGGCCACCATGGCGCTAACCGGGTTCCCCGGCAGCCCCAGCAAGGGCACCTCCTTTTCGCCTTCGGCCCGCAGGTGGCCGAAGGCCAGGGGTTTGGCTGGCCGCATGCGCACCGACCAGAAATTCATGTTCCCCCGGCTTGTCAGGACGTCCTTCACCATATCGTAATCGCCCCGGGAAACACCAGCCGAGGTGATGACCAGGTCGGACCCGGCCACCGCCCGCAGCTTGCTTTCCAGGTCCTCCAGGTTGTCCCGGGCAATACCAAGATGCCTGGGGACACCGCCGCATGCCGCGACGGAGGCGGCGATGCTAAAACTGTTGATATCGTATATTTGGCCCCCTTCCAGTGCCTGGCCCGCGGGCACAAGCTCGTCCCCGGTGGCCAGAATGGACACCACGGGGCGGCGAAAGACCTCCACCGTCTCCAGCCCCAGGGAGGCCATCACTCCAATTTCCGCCGGCCGGACCACGGTGCCCGCTTCGAGCACCAGCTGTCCCCGGCCCACATCCTCTCCGGCGGGCCGCACGTTGCGCCCCTGCGGAAGGCCGGAGAGAACGGCGATTTCATCTAACTGAAGACCAGCCTGCCGGCGCCGTACCTCGTCCGTTTCTTCGAATGGGACCACGGTGTCGGCCCCGCCGGGCACCGGGGCGCCCGTCATGATGCGGATGGCGGTGCCGGGGTCCACAGTCTGGGTAGGACGCTGCCCCGCGGCCACCAGGCCGATAACCTTCAACCGGCTCGGAGAGTCCTTGGACGCATCGCGGATATCTTCTGAGCGCACCGCATAGCCGTCCATGCCGGAGTTGGCCAGCGGAGGCAGGTCAAAGGGCGAGGCAACGTCGACGGCCAGCACCAGGCCGAGAGCGTCCAGGAGGGGCGTCACAACCGGCTCCAGAGGACCGAAACTGGCCATCACCCGAGCGTATGCCTCTTCCACGCTCAGCATGCCTTGCTCCACGTGGCCATGGCCGTGGCCGTGACTCCGCATCGACTCCCCTCAACTCCGCAGGGAGGCCTGGACCTCCCGCTCCAGGGTGCGCAGCAGACCCTGAAGGGAGCGGTTGACCTCTTCGGTAGTCAATGTACGGTTGTGAGCCTGGAAGCACACATGAAAAGCCAAAGACTTGGTGCCAGAAGCGATGTTATCACCGGTGTAGATGTCGAACAAGTCCACGCCGGTCACCAGGCGGTGGCGAGAAATGATGCTCTGGACCTTGCCGGCTGGAACGTCGGCCGGGATCACCAGGGCAAGGTCCCGGGTGGCCGCGGGGTAGCGGGAGACGGACGCGAAAACACGTTCACCCTCGGGCAGCGCCTGCAACAGGGTGTCCAGGCGCAGCTCGAAGAAGCCCACCGGCTGTTCCCGCAGGTCGAACCGCTCTCTGACGGCCGGGTGCAACTCGCCCACAACGCCAAGGCTGACGCCGTCCAGCATGATGCAGGCACACCGTCCGGGGTGAAAAGACAGGTCCTCCTCAGGCTCGTAGTCCGCGGCCAAACCCAGGTTGCCCAGCAATCCCTCAACGATTCCCTTGACGTCATAGAAGTCCAGCAGGGCCTCCGGCGGGCCGGCGGGCTGATTCAGCCAGGAAGGCTCCCAGCGCCGTCCTGCCAGAACACCGGCCACCATTTCCTGCTCGTCGGGCAGTTGGCCGGCCTGTGGCTCGAACACAGTCCCCACCTCAAACAGCAGAAAGGGACCCTCACCATGGCCTTGGTTGGCGGTCAGGGTTCCCAGCAGGCTCGGCCTCAGTGTCGGGCGCAGCCGTTCCTGTTCCGCGTTGAGCGGGTTGGCTATCCGCAGGGGAAGGTTGCCGGCGTCCAGCCGGTTCACCTTCTCCAGGTCGTCGAGACTGATGAGCGGGTAGCTGATGACTTCTTGCATGCCCGCGCCGGCCAGGGCATCCTTGACCTGCTCCCGCAGCTGCCGCCTCCGGTCCGGCTGCAGATACGGTATCGGGGTGGAGAGCATGGTCGTGGGGACCGAGTCATAGCCGATTATCCGAACCACCTCCTCCACCAGATCGTCTTCGATACCGATGTCGTTCCGCCAATAGGGGACGGTCACCTCCAGCGCGTCCGGTCCTTCACGTTTTGTCTGGAACCCCAGACACCCCAACACCCGCTCCACCGTCTCCACGTCGACCGCCATGCCCAGGACCTTCTTCAGGCGGCTGGCGGTGAGTTCCACTGGTTGGCCGAGCCGGCCCCGGCCGGGAAAGACGTCGATGATATCCTGGGCCACCCGGCCGCCTGCCACCTGCTGGATGAGCTGAGTGGCCCGGCGCAGGGCGATGGGCGCCAGCTCCGGCCGGAGGCCCTTTTCGAAGCGCAGGGTCGCCTCGGTACGCAACCGGAAAGCCTGGGCCGTCCGGCGGTTGTTGAAGCCGTTGAAAGTGGCCGCCTCCAGGAGCACGCTGGTGGTGCCCGGCCCGATCTCGCTGTTAGCGCCGCCGATGACCCCGCCGATGCCGATGGGCTGGTGGCTGTCGGCTATGACCAGGACCTGGGTGTTGAGCCGGCGTTCAATGCTGTCGAGGGTGACCAGGGTCTCGCCGGGACCGGCCCGCCGCACGATGATGGTCCGGTCCTCAAGCAGATCGTAGTCGAAGGCGTGGAGGGGTTGATTGTACTCCAGCATGACATAGTTGGTCACGTCCACCACGTTGTTGATGGGCCGCTGCCCCGCCCGGCTCAGCCGCTCCTGCAACCAGTGGGGTGAAGGGCCGATCTTCACGCCGCTAATCAGGCTGGCGGTATACCGGCAGCACAGGTCCGAATCTGGGACGGAGACGGAAATCTGCTCGGATACAGGCGGGCCCTCCTCCAGGTAGCTGATATCCGGCTCCCGAACACTGGCGCCGGTGAGGGCCGCGACTTCATGGGCCACTCCCAGGATGGACAGGCAGTCCAGCCGGTTGGGGGTGAGTTCCAGGTCCAGAATAGTATCCCCCAGGTACTGGTCCAGGGGCGTCCCCAGGGGAGCATCCTCGGGCAGCACGATAATGCCGGCCTGGTCATTCCCCAGTCCCAACTCCAGCTCGGAGCAGATCATGCCCCGGGACACTACGCCCCGGATGCGGGCCTCTTTCAGGGGCTCATGCTTCCCATTATGGGTGTTGAACAGCCTGGCGCCCACCTTGGCGAAGCAAATCTTCTGGCCGGCGGCAACGTTGGGTGCACCGCACACTACCTCAAGCTCCTCGGTGCCGGTGGTAACCTGGCACAATCTGAGGCGGTCCGCCTGGGGATGGGGCCGGACCGCCATCACCTGGCCCACGAAACACTCGCCCCAGTCCCCGATTTCGACGATCTCCCCGACTTCGACGCCGGCCATGGTCAGCCGGTGCGCCAGCTCTTGGGCAGGCAGCTCCAGGTCGACGTACTCTCGCAGCCAGGACAAAGGTACTTTCATGGGTCTTTCGCCAGTATCAAATGGTCAGCGGTTAGCGGTCAGCCGCCGGTTTCACCGCTGCGCCGGCGAGCGATGAATAAGCGGCGAGGGCCCCGTGCCGTCCCCGGCAATAGCGGATGACCGATAGAGGGTTCCGCCCATTAAAGGCTGAAGGCTCACATTGATTGTATCAGAATTGCCGCAAAAACCGGAGGTCATTGGAGTAAAACAGGCGGATGTCGTCAATGCCGTACTTCAGCATTGCGATCCGTTCCGGTCCCAAGCCAAAGGCGAACCCGGTGTATCTTTCCGGGTCGTAGCCCACTCCAGCCAGCACCTTGGGGTGCACCATTCCGGCCCCCATTATCTCGATCCATCCGCTATCTCGGCAGATGCGGCACCCGTTCCCCTCGCCCCGGCAGGCGAAGCAGTCGATGGACATGTCCACCCCGGGCTCGACGAAGGGAAAATAGTCGCACCGGAAACGAACCTTGCGCTCCTCGCCGAAAAGGCGGCGGGCGAACTCATACAGCGTGCCCTTCAGGTCGGCAAAGGTGATGCCCTCATCCACCGCCAGTCCTTCTACCTGGTAGAAATGCCATTCATGAGTGGCATCGGTGGCTTCGTACCGGTAACATTTTCCCGGCACCACCACCCGGATGGGAGGCCGGCTGCGCTCCATGACCCGGGCCTGCACGGGCGAGGTATGAGTGCGGAGGAGCATCGGGTGCTCCCCAGCGCCGTTGCTGTAGTCGATCCACAGCGTACTCCACATGTCTCGTGCCGGGTGGCCCAGGGGGATGTTGAGCATCTCGAAATTGTAGTGGTCCCACTCCACCTCGGGGCCTTCAATCACGGAGAAGCCCATGGCTATAAAAGCGCCGCAGATTTCCCGGATGATCTGGGTCGTAGGGTGCAGCCGCCCGGTGGTTACGGGGCGGCCGGGCAGGGTAACGTCGAGTCTCTCTTCCGACGCGGAGCGGGCCAGCTGGGCGTCGCTGATCTCCCGGGACCGTTGCTCCAGCCGTTCCTCGAGGACGGTTTTGGCCTGGTTGCCCAGAGCGCCGGCGGCACGCCGCTGGGCCGGGTCCAATTGGGCGATGCCTCGCAGCAACAGGGTCAATCGGCCCCGGCGGCCCAAGTAGGCCACCCGCCAGGTCTCGAGCGAATCCAGGCTTTCCAGGCCCTCCAGTTCGGAGACCGCAGCCCGTGTCAACTCTTCAAATGATTGGGCTGTACTCTCGGTCACCGTGGCTCACCTTCATTCCTGGTCACTCCTGCGCTGGAACATCGCTGTGTTCCGCCACGCCATTATAGGAATCGTAACTGAGCGGGTCAAGGCGCCTAATTGACTCATAAAAAATGTTACCTAAAGGAGTATCGTTGCCTCACAATAAATGTTACTGAGGGGTGGGATGACGCGATGCGGAATGAAAGAGTATTTGGAAGCGGTTCAAGGGCGCTACTTGAAGGGAAGCCGAAAGGAGAAGGGGCAGATCTTGGATGAGTTTACTGACCTGCCCCTCGAAAACTGGTCCAGGTGTAATGTTAGTAACCTGGGCCGGAGAAAGGGGGAGAAATGCCAAGGAGGAAGTATACACCAGAGCAGGTCATCAACAAGCTGCTTGAGGCCGAGGTAGCTATATCTGGGGGCAGTACGGTGGCCGAGGCCAGCCGTCAGATCGGAGTGACGGAGCAGACGTTCTACCGGTGGCGTAACGAGTAATGTGTCCCATCATCGCCGACGGTCTACACACAGCCGTGGTCATGCCTACCTCAAATTAATAAAAATACCAGCAGGCCATAGAGGACTACGACAAGGTCATCGAGCTAGACCCGAATAATGCCCGGGCCTACTACTACCGGTGTGTTGCTTACGACTCTCTGGGCGTATGGAGGAAATATATTGCCGATAAAGACAAAGCCTGTTCCCTGGACAGCCAATTCTGCTAACGGCTTCGCCTCAGGAACCCGGTCACTTCCGGCCTTGAAGAACTGGCTAGAAAAGTGGCTGAACCTCCCACGACTGTACCGAACCAGATGGACGCATTGGGGTGTTCTAGGCATGAAATTGGAACCTCACAGCACCAGAAAAACCCGTTAATGTAGACCGTCAGCCTACTCTGTCCCCTCTTAGAATCGATGCTTCACTTGGTCCCACCGCACCGTGGTCACCGGTCCCTCCTCCAACACCACGTGATACCCAGGTGCAAATCGTCGGGTTAGTCCACGGTCTTCTGGAACACGGCGCTGTTAATGACGCCCCGGTGCCCTTTGCAGCGCCCTGAGAGGATGACCACCGGGGTCGCCCCGCTTGAACTGGTAGTGGTGCCCATGAGGGGACGGTATCTATTAGCCACACGGGTCGGCAATGAGGGAGTGTCAGTGGACGGGTGTTCGTAGCTGAGCTAGATATAGTTTTTGACAGCCAATTTGACAGCCACACCGAAACACACCAGCACAATTCGGTGGATGTTGGCGGAACGAGCAATGGTTAATTAGCTACGGAATGGACGCAGGTGGACAACTAAGAACAAGCTCCGACCGGACTTCTAACCCAGGTGTCGTGGGTTAGAGCCCCACACGGCCCACCAATGGTAGGCATGAACCGAGGCCCCTGGGAGGCTCCAGGGGCCTCGGTTCTTTCGGGAGTTGCCGGCATTGGACGCCTTGTGCTTCGACAAGCCGGACACGAACGATTGACACCGGTCCCCTTCGTGATCTGCCTATGGAAGGACGGCGGCGAGTGACCGTTGCACGAAATTCTAGGGTATATCTGCTACAGAAGTCTGGCGCGGTACCTCAGAGTTTAGTGTGCTCTTCCCCGTCCCGCCCAGCGCGGCCCGCAGGGCTTCTCGCAGCGTCCGGACCGGGGACAACTTCACTTCCGCCGGCCCCGACAGGCCCTCGAGGGCCGTTGCCGGCAGAACGCAGCGCGACAGGCCCAGGCGTGAGGCCTCCGCAAGCCGCCGCGCCATCTGGGGCACGGCGCGCAGTTCGCCGCTGAGGCCCACCTCTCCGAAGGCCACCAGCTCCGGGTCCACGGCCCTGTTGCACAGGCTGGAGGCGATGGCCAGCACCACCGCCAGGTCGGCCGCGGGTTCGCTGACCCGGAACCCGCCCGCCACGCTCACGATGATGTCCTGTCCGGAAAGCTCCAACCCCGCGCGCCGGCCGGCCACCGCCGTCAACATGAGCAGCCGGTTGTGGTCCACGCCGTTGGCCACCCTCCGGGGAATGGGCAGTTGGGTGGGGGAGGTAAGGGCCTGGACCTCCAGCATCAGCGGGCGGCTGCCTTCCAGCACCGGCACCAGCGCGGCTCCCACCGCCCCATCGTATCGTTGCGAAAGGAGGGCCTGTGAGGGGTCCCTGACCTCAGCCAGCCCCTTGCCGGTCATCTCGAAGACCCCCACCTCGGTGGTAGGGCCGAAGCGGTTCTTTTCACTGCGCAGTACCCGGTAGGCGCCGAAGTCCTGGGACTCCAGGTAGGTGACCACATCCACCATGTGCTCCAGCACCCGGGGTCCGGCGAGAGAGCCGTCCTTGGTCACGTGCCCGGCGAGGAACACCGGCACGTGGCGCAGCTTGGCCCACCGTATCAACCGCAGACCGGCCTCTCGCACCTGGACCACGCTGCCCGGCCCCGAGGGTACGTCCTGACTGAATAAGGTCTGAATGGAATCTACGATGGCCAGGGCGGGATGGTGCTCTTCCAGCCGGTCCACCACCTGGTCCACGTCGGTTTCCGCGAGCAGGAAGACCCTTTCACCGGCGAAGCCCAGGCGCTCTGACCTCAGCTTTATCTGTTGGGGCGACTCCTCGCCGCTAACGTAGAGCACGCTCTCGCCACGGGAGGACATGAAGTGGGCTATCTGAAGGAGTAGCGTAGACTTGCCAACCCCGGGTTCCCCGGCCAGCAGCACCACCGAACCGGCCACCAGGCCTCCGCCCAGCACCCGGTTGAGTTCCTGGGATGGAAACTCAACTCGGGCCTGGCCGTCCCGTTTCAGCTGGGACAACTCCTGAACGGGTTCGGATTCGGCGCCCATCCACCCCAGCCGGGATGGTTTGGACACTGCAGCTTCGACTTCCACCAGGGGCAAGCTCGAGTTGCATGAGAGAGCCGGGCAAAACCCCATCCACCTGGGGCTTTCGTGGCCGCAGTCCTGGCAGATGAAGATCGTGCGTTGACGGCTTCGGGAGCGGCTCACACGTCGCCTCCCCAGGTAAGGCTGGGCCCATTATAACAGCAGAAGACCCCGCGACGGCGGGGCCTTCTGTCAGTGAACATTTGGCAGCGTTTGGAGCTTACGGCTTTGCCAGGGGGACGGCGGCGGCCTTGATGCGGGCCACGATCTTGCCATCCTCCAGGTCCACCACGGCAACATCGCCGCGGTTTAGCCGCCCGCCCAGGATCTCGTCGGAGAGGGTATCTTCCACCTCATTCTGTATGAGGCGGCGCAGGGGCCTGGCCCCCAACACCGGGTCGAATCCCTTCTCGCCCAAGTAGTCCCGAGCGGCATCCGTCAACTCCAGCTCCACCTGCTTCTCCTTCAATTCATCGCGGACCTCGTCGATCATCAGGTCGACGATGGCCAGTATCTCCGCTCGGCTGAGCTGGTGGAAGACGACGGTGGCGTCGATGCGGTTTAGGAACTCCGGCCGGAAGAAGCGCTTGACTTCATCCATTACCTTGTCCTTCATCCGCAGGTAGGAGTTTTCCTCGCTTTGGGCTTCGTCCGCCTTGATGCTGAAGCCCATGGCGGTTTCCCGCTTGATCAGGTCGGATCCCAGGTTGCTGGTCATGACTAGGATGGAGTTGCGGAAGTCAACCCGCCGCCCTCTGGCGTCGGTCAGTTGCCCGGCGTCGAAGATCTGGAGCAGGATGTTGAACACTTCCGGATGGGCCTTCTCGATCTCGTCCAGCAAGATGGCGCAGTAGTTCTTCCGGCGCACGCCTTCGGTCAGTTGCCCGCCTTCGTCGTAGCCGACATATCCCGGGGGCGCTCCAATCAGCCGGGCCACCGTGTGCCGCTCTTGGAACTCGGACATGTCCAAGCGGATCATGTTGTCTTCATCGCCAAACATGAACTCCGCCAGGGCGCGGACCAACTCGGTCTTGCCGACGCCCGTTGGGCCAAGGAACATGAATACGCCGATGGGCCGCCGTGGGTCCTTGAGCCCCGACCGGGCCCGGCGGACCGACTTGGAGATGTTGACGATGGCCTCGTCCTGGCCGATGATCCGCTTGTGGATCTCCTCCTCCATGCGGAGCAGCCGGTCCGTCTCTTCCTGGGCCAGCCGGGTCACCGGGATCCCGGTCCACATGCTGACCACCTCGGCGATGTCCTCCTCGGACACCACTGCGCGCTCTTTGCTCCGGCCTTCCTGCCACTCCTTTTCCAGGGTGTCCAGGTCGTCATTGGCGTGCAGTTCCCTGTCGCGCAATTCTGCGGCGGCTTCATACTGCTGGGATGCGATGGCCTCGTCTTTTTCCTTGCGCACCTGCTCCAGGGCCGCCATGGCATCCTTCAATGATGAAGGGGTGACGCTGCCACGCAGGCGGACCCGGGAGCCGGCTTCGTCTATCAGGTCGATAGCTTTGTCGGGCAAGAACCGGTCCGCGATGAAGCGGGCCGCCAACGTCGACGCCGACCTGATGGCTTCGTCGGTTATGTCAACTTGATGGTGATCCTCATACCGGCTTTTCACCCCCATTAGGATCTGTACCGTCTCCTCCTGAGAGGGCTCGTCAACCCGGACCGGCTGCAGCCGGCGCTCCAGCGCCGGGTCTCTTTCTACATATTTGCGGTAGTCATCAAGGGTGGTGGCGCCGATGCACTGGAGTTCACCCCGGGCCAGGGAAGGCTTCAGGATGTTGGAAGCATCCACCGCGCCCTCGGCGGCCCCTGCGCCCACGATGGTGTGTATCTCGTCGATGAACAGGACGCAGTTGCCCGAGCCTTTGATCTCCTCGATCACTTTCTTCAGGCGCTCTTCGAACTCTCCGCGGTACTTGGTGCCCGCTACCAGGGCGCCCATATCCAGGGTGACCAGGCGCTTGCCCTGGAGGGTGTCGGGGACCTCACCGCCACCGATCCGCTGAGCCAACGCCTCTACGATGGCGGTTTTGCCGACACCAGGCTCTCCGACCAGTACCGGGTTGTTCTTGGTCCTCCGGCTCAATATCTGGATAACCCGCTGAATTTCCTGCTCGCGGCCAATGACCGGGTCCAGCTTGTCAG